>JAQGON010000035.1 GCA_028293565.1 Verrucomicrobiota bacterium
GATTCTCTGCGGCGCCGTAGCCCGGCTGCAGGGCGCGCAGGTCACGCTGGTCGGACTCCCCGCCGACGTCGCGCGGCTGAAGATCGCGGAAAAGGCCTACGGCTACCGGATTTTTTCGGGCGACCCGCGCGAGCTGGCCGGAGAGGGCGACGGGCTTGGGGCCGACGGCGTAATCGACGCCGCGGGAGTTTCCGCGACCTTGAAGACGGCGCTCGAAATCGTCCGCCCCGCGGGCTGGATCACCAAGGTCGGATGGGGCCCTCAGCCGCTGAATTTCTCGCTCGATCCGCTGGTGCAGAAAAACGTCACGCTGCAGGGAAGCTACAGCCACAACTGGCCGGTGTGGGAACGCGTGCTTCAGCTGCTCGCCGGCGGGCAGCTCGTCATCGACCCGCTCATCGGCGGAACCTGGGAGCTGGCCGAGTGGCACGCGGCGTTCAGCGCGATGCACGAGGGCCGCGTCGTAAAGTCCGTGCTGGTGGCCAATGCCGGGCTGGGGGAGTGACGATGCCGCTGGCGGTCTATCCCAAGTGTTTTCTGCCGGCGATGGTAACGGAGCGCACGATGACGCTCGATGACTGGATCGGGATGGTCCGGCGCGACCTCGACGTCGACGGCCTGGAATTTCACTGGGGCTTCACGCCGCCGGATCGCGCCGGCCGCGAACGCGTGCGGCGGGCCCTCGAGGCGCAGGGGCTGTGCGCCCCGATGATGTGCCATGCGCCGGATTTCATCCATCTGGACCGCGCGCGCTGGGCGAAGGAGGTGGCGCTGCAGCAGGAGGTGATCGCGGCGACGGCCGAGCTCGGCGGGCGTTTCTGCCGCGTGCTGAGCGGACAGGCGAGGCCGGGTGTTGCGCGCGAGCAGGGACTCGCGCGGGCGGCCGAGGCGATTCTGGAATGCCTGCCCACCGCCCGGCGGTTCGGCGTCTGCCTGATCCTGGAGAATCACTACAAGGCGACCTTCTGGGACTATCCCGAGTTCGCGCAGCGACGGGAGGATTTCCTCGACCTGCTCGGCCGGATCCCGGCCGGTCCGGATTTCGGGGTGAACTACGATCCTTCGAACGCCTTGATCGCGGGCGACGATCCGGTCGCGCTGCTGGAAAGCGTGCTGGACCGCGTCGTGACGATGCACGCGAGCGACCGCTATTTCGAGGGCGGAGGGGTCGACGATCTGCGCAAACTCGATCGCGACCCTCGAAAAGGGTACGCGCCGTTCCTGCGTCACGGCGTGATCGGCCGCGGGTGCATCGACTACGACCGCATCTTTTCCCTGCTCCGGCAGCGCGGCTTCAAGGGCTGGATCAGCATCGAGGACGGCGACGACCCCGGCGTCGGCATGGCGCACCTCCAGGAGTCGGCGGAATTTCTCCGGAAAAAAATGGCGCAGCACCAGTTGCCATGATCCGATTTTTTCGGAGACAGTTATGTCCACTCCTGCATTCTCATGAGCTCCTTCGAATCCGCTGATCGTTTCCTGGTGGTGCCGCGCGTCTGGCACGATGCGTTGATCGCCGCGACCTATCGGCGGCGGGGGTATGCCGAGGACGAATCCACCGCCGCGGGGCAGAATGCTGCGGAGGCCGCGCGCCACGGGATCCGCACCCACAACGGCATCAAGGCGCTCCACATCGAATCGAAGCACCGCGCGGGCGGCGGCGGCGCGGTGCCGCACGCGGCGGTTTCCCGGCGGCCGGGACGTTTTTCCGCGTCGGAAGTCTGGGACGCGAACCGGAAGCTGGGGCAAATCGTCGCCCAGGAGGCGATCGAGACCTGCATCCGGCTCGCCGAGGTGCACGGCATCGGGCAGGTCAGCGTGGACAACGCCTTCCACTACCTCTGGGGCGGCGGCTACGTGATGGAGGCCGCGCGCCGCGGCTACATCGCCTACACGAACTGCACTGCGGCGCGCGCCGAGGTCGTGCCGTTCGGCGGACGCGCGCCGACGCTCGGGACCAACCCGCACAGCTGGGCCTTCCCGACGTGCGACGTCGTCGGGTTTCCCATCGTGATCGACTGGGCGACCTCCGTGATCGCGATGGGGCGCATCGACCATTGCCGACGCGAGGGCCATTTGCTTCCGCCGGGCGCCGCGGTCGACGCGGACGGAGCCCCGACGGTCGATCCCGCGAAGGCGGCCGCGCTCCTGCCGTTCGGCGCGCACAAGGGTTACGGGCTGGGACTGGTCAACGAGCTGATGGCGGCGTTCATTGGCGGATCGCTTCCGACGCTGCGCGCCGGCGACAGCCAGCCGGGCGAAAAACACACCTCCACTTTCTATTTCCAGGTGATTCACCCCGACGCCATCGCCGGCAGTTTCGCGTCGGGTCGCACGCAGCGGGAAAATGTCGGCGCGGTCCTCGCGGACATTCTCGGGCACGGGAACGAAAACGCCCGGCTTCCGGGACAGAACGAGGCGACGGCGGCCGCGCGGTCCGACGCGAACGGTGGCCTGTTGTTCACCGCGGCGGAGATCGCGGAACTCAACCTGCTCGCGACCGAGAATCGCAGCCCGGCGCTGGAGCCCGCGCGGTTGAAACCCGCGCTGTAGCGCCGAGTCGCGGTCCGGCGAGCGAGGCCCGGTGCCGGCAGGAAACGCGCGGAGTGGGAGACGCGGCGCAACGTGCAGGTTGAAACCCGGCGCGCGGGCGGTTTTATTTCCACGATGGCACTGCCGAACCAGGAAGAGGCCCAGGCGCTGCTGGAGCGCCATGTGCAGGACACATATCAGCGTCACCATGCGCTCATGGTCGCGACCGCGATGGCGGGTTACGCCGCGGTGTTCCAGGAAGACCCGCACCTTTGGCACGTGACCGGGCTGCTGCACGATCTGGACTTCGGCCAATTTCCCGACGCTCATCCGGCCGAGTCGCTGCGCTGGTTCGCCGAGTGGGATTATCCGCCCGAGCTGATCCACGCCGTCGAGGCCCACGCGTATGGGTACCACGATTTCAAGACGCTCCCGCGCACCCGGCTGGCGGCGGCGCTGCTCGCGTGCGACGAGATCAGCGGGATCTTTTTACGCCTACCGGAAGATGAACCCCGTGCGTTACGGCGAGATGAAGGCGAGTTCGATCCGGAAGAAGCTGAAGGATTCCACCTTCGCCGCGAAGATCGACCGGTCGACGATCGCCCTCGGCTGCGAGACTCTCGGGGTGAGCCTCGACGACCATATCGGGAATTTGGTCCGGTTCTTCGCCCCGCTGGCGTGAGGCGTAAAACGGGTCTCCGACCCGTTAACCTGGACTCGAGCCCACCGGCCGCTCCGCACTGTCTTTCAGGTCGAGCTCTGCCATCACGTTTGCCCGCGTCCCGCCCCATGGGTCAGGAGACCCATGCTACCCACCGGCCGGTCCGCACTGTCTTCAGGTCGAGCTCTGCCATCACGTTTGCCGCGTCCAACCCCATGGGTCAGGAGACCCATGCCACGTAGAACCTTTCGGCGGGATGCGCGTCTATGTCCGATGCGCTCTTGCTCCTCCCGGTCCGATGCACCCGCCGATTGAAGTGATCCTCAATGCCCGCGCGGGCAGTGGACCCCGGGAATCGGGGCGCGAGGACATCCAGGCGGAGTTCCGCAAACAGGGCGGCGAGGCCGTCGTTTCCCTTGTGGAGGCGTCCGGCCTGTCGGAGCTCGCGCGGAAAAAAGCCGCGGGCGGCGCGCAGGTGATCGTCGCCGCCGGCGGCGATGGCACCCTCGCGGCGGTGGCGGCGGCGCTGCTCGGGACGGACAAGGTCATGGGCGTGCTGCCCCTCGGGACGCTCAACCACTTTTCGAAGGACCTCCACATTCCGCAGTCGCTCGAGGGCGCGGTGCAGACCGTGCTGAAGGGCCGGGTCGCCCGGATCGACGTCGGCGACGTCAACGGCCGGATCTTCCTCAACAATTCCAGCCTCGGCGTCTACCCGGTCGTGGTGGCGGACCGCGTGGGCCAGCAGCGACGGCTCGGTCGCGGGAAATGGCGGGCGTTCGCGGCGGCGCTTTTCCACCTCCTGAACCGGTACCCGCGGCTCAACCTCGAGGTCGCGTTCGAGGGTCGAAAAATTTCGCGCCGCTCGCCGTTTTTGTTCGTGGGCAACAATCCCTACGAGCTGAGCGGCTTCGACCTCGGCGCCCGCCGCCGCCTCGATTCCGGCCAACTCGGGCTGTACCTCACGTCCCGCACCGGGCGCTTCGATCTGCTGCGACTCCTGACGCGCGCCTTTTTTGGGCGGCTCGAGCAGCAGCGGGACTTCGAGTCCTTCGCCGTCACCGAGGCTCGCGTGGAAACCTCGCAGCGCGAGCTGCTCGTGGCGACCGACGGCGAGGTGGCGCGGATGTCCGGGCCGCTGCATTACCGCACGCATCCGGCCGCGCTGCGGGTCATGGTGCCCCGCGGCGAGGAGAAGGCCCCGGGATGAGAACGCTCGTCCATCTTTCCGATCTCCATTTCGGCCGGGTCGACGCCACGATCATCGAGCCGCTCGTCGCCTACCTGCAGCAGACCCAGCCCGATCTCGTCGCGCTTTCCGGGGACTTCACCCAGCGCGCGGCGCCCGCGGAGTTTTCCGAGGCGCGCCGCTTTCTGGAGCGCATTCCGTTCCGCTGGCTGGCGGTGCCGGGCAATCACGACATCCCGATGTACAACCTCTACGCGCGGTTCTTCCGCTCGCTCCACCACTACCGGAAATTCATCTGCCGCGACCTGTCCCCTTTTTTTCACGACGACGAAATCGCGGTCATGGGGATCAACACCGCCCGGGCGCTGACCACGAAGTACGGACGCATCAGCGAGGCCCAGATCGCCGCGATCTCGCGGCACTTTGGCCCGCTGGGCGCCGAGATCACCAAGATCGTGGTGACGCATCATCCCTTCGACCTGCCGGAAGATTACCGCGACCGGCGCCAGCTCGTCGGCCGCGCGAGCGAGGCGATGGCGGCGATCGCCGGCAGCGGCGTGGACCTCCTGCTCTCGGGCCACCTGCACCTGACCCGGAACGGACTGACCGCGGCGCGCTACAAGCTCACCGGACATTCCGCGCTGGTGGTGCAGGCCGGGACCGCGACCTCGACCCGCGGACGCGGCGAGGCGAACTCGTTCAACGTGCTGCGAATCGAGACCCGGCGGATCGTCGTCGAGCGCATCATCTGGAATCCCGACACCCGCGACCTCGCGCTCGCCGGCAAGGCGGCCTTCGTCCGCACCGGCGACCTCTGGCAGCAGGAGGAATCGGTCTCCGCCCTCGACTCGCCGGAAACCGAAGGGCGCCCGTAAACCACGACGGCGGGCACACCGGGGCGGTTGAGCGGTCCCTTCTGTTCCGATGACGACCAAGGCCACTGCTCATTTCGCGAAGACGCTTGCCGCGCCGATCGCGTTCCTTTGCCGGAGGCTCTCGCCCAAGGGCTACATGGGCCTGCATCTCACGCTCGGGATGCTCGTGCTCATTGCCGGCTGCGCGATTTTCGGTGAGCTCACGGAGGACGTGGTCACGCACGATCCGTCGCTGCGCGTGGATGAAACGGTCACGCGATTTTTCCACGAGCGCGCCACGCCGGGGATGACGACGCTGATGAAGGGCATCTCCTTTGTCGGTTCGGGCGATTTCCTGGCGCCGGTCGCCACGCTGCTGGGCGTCTATCTGGGGTGGCGCCGGAGGTGGCACCGCCTGCTGATGCTCGTGCTCGCGGTCGGAGGCGGGACGCTGCTCAACCTCGCGGCGAAGCAGGCGATCCAGCGACACCGTCCGGTGCTGGAAAACCCGATCGTCACGCTCGACAGCTACAGTTTCCCGAGCGGGCACGCGATGGCGGCGACCCTCTTCTACGGCCTGCTGGCGGTGTTCGCGGTGATCTATCTGCGGCGGTGGGCGGCCAAGCTCCTGGTGATCCACCTGACGATTCTCGTCATCCTGCTGGTGGGGTTCAGCCGGATTTATCTCGGGGCGCATTATCTCAGCGACGTGCTCGGCGCCATAGCGGCGGGCGCGGCCTGGCTCGCGCTGATCGTCACGGCCGTGGCCAGCTACCGCAGCCGCAAGGAACACCGGGCGCGGCGGCGGCTGTCGCCACACTCGCGATCATGAGTGCCGCATCCGGTGTCGTGCCGGAGCTGTGTCGCGACCGGTCACATCATCCCGAAACCATCGGCTACATTGTCGCGAATTTCTCCGACGGCTCCTGCGGCAGGTTGACCGCGGGGCGGTCGGCGGTTTTCGGCGGAAAATGGAAGACCACGGCGCGGCTGATGCCGCAGGACCCGCCCGTCACGAGGGGAACATTGGATTCGACGACGCCGGCGCAGGCGTGGGCGGAATGCCAGCGCAGGTGGCGCCGCAGCGTGGTGCGGAGCTTTGCCAGCCGTGACGCCTTCCGGGACGCCGCATCGGATACGGGCGGTTCGGGAGCAGGAACGGCGGGAGATTTGGAAAGGGCCGCGGAAGATTTACGGGAACGGAGGGCGCTCATGGTCGAAGGAAGGTGGGAAGCGGGCGGGTGCTGGCGGGGTGGCTTCCGCAGGTTTTTATCCTGCGGAAGCACCCGGACGGCGCGGTGTCTTCAATTCGGCCAACTCCGCGGCCGCCGGCCCGAAAAAAGGGGAAGGGCTTACTGTCCCCGCTGGCTGTCGCGGCTGCTGTTGCCGTTGCTGCTGCCGGACTGGCTGCTGCTGCCCGAGCTGCGGCCCTGACTGCCCTGGCCGGAGGACGACGAGCGTCCCGACCGCGAGCCGGAGTTGGAGCTGCTGGAGCGGCGGCGGCTGGATTGGTTAGATTGGGAGTTGCGTGGCATGGGATCCTTTTTTTTCGCCCGAAGTGGTTGGAAGGACCGGCAGTCGCGCGGAGGGAATCTTCGGGTTTTCCCGCCGCCGGATGGACTGTCGGTGAATTCGACGGAGCGTAGCGCAACCCGCGAACACGCGCCATCGGACGGTTGGCGGAAATCGGCATGGGGAAATTCCCGGATCGTCGGGCCGCGAGAGGGACCAGAGGACAAAGGCCGAAAAAGGCGCCGGCCGGAGTTCAGTTTGCGGGCTTCGCGATCGTTGCGGCGCCGGTTCAAAATCCGGATGCTTCTTCGGGCTTTGACGACGATGCGGCCGGTGTTCATCGGTTACGGCCATGCTTCAATCCCTCCGCATCAGGAACCTCGCGCTGCTCGAGGAGGTCGCGCTTGATTTCGAGGCGGGGTTCACCGCCGTCACCGGCGAAACCGGCGCCGGCAAGAGCATTCTGCTCGGCGCGCTCAGCCTCCTCGCCGGCGAGCGCGCGGACAAGGCGATCATCCGGCAGGGAGCGTCCGCGACCGAGACGGAGGCCTCGCTGTATTTCGAGGACCCGCGAAAGATCAACGCCGTCCTGGCGCAGCTCGATCTTTCCCCGTGCGAGGACGGGATCCTGATCCTGAAGCGCAGCCTTCCGCGCGACAAGGCGCCGAGGATCACCGTCAACGGCGGGCTCGCGACCTTGTCCGCGCTGCAGCAGCTCGGGGAGCATTGGGTGGATTTCCACGGACCAAACGAGCCCCGGCGGCTGCTCAAGGAAAGCTGCCAGCTCGAGCTGCTGGACCGGTTTGGCCGCGCCGAGGAAATGCTCGCGGGCTATGCGGCGGGATACCGGGCCTGGCGCGACCTGATTGACGCGCGGGAGCGGATCGCGAACGAAACCAGACTGGCTCCGGATCAGCTCGATTTTCTCCGGAACCAGCTCGCGCGAATCGATGCGCTCGACCTCACCGATGGAGCCGTCGAAGCCCTCGAGCGCGATTTCGCCCGGATGAGCCGCTCGCAGGAGCTGATCGAACTCTCCCAGGGGCTGGCTGGCGGGCTGACGGGCGACGACGGCGTGCAGAGCCGCGTGGCCACGCTGCTGCGCGATGCGCGCCAGCTCGAGCAGATCGACGCCGCGAGCAAGCCGCTCGCCGACCGGCTGGCGTCGGCGGCCGTCGAGCTCAACGAACTCGGCTCCGAATTCTCGGCCCTCAGCCAGCAGCTGCAGTTCGACCCCGAGCAGGCCGAGCAGCTCTCGGCGCAGATGGACACGTGGCTCGAGCTGAAGCGGAAGCATGGGGGCCAGCTCACGGCGGTGCTGGCCGCGCGCGACGAGATGCGGCGCCGGCTCGAGGTGCAGGGGGATCTCGAAGGCACCCTCGCCAAGCTCGAAAGCCAGATCGGCGAGGCCCTGCGCGCCGCCAAAAAGGATGCGGCAGCCCTGCGCGCGGCGCGCGAAAAAGCCGCGAAGGAACTCGCCCGCCTCGCGGCGAAGGCGATCGCCCAGCTCGGCTTCAAGAAGGCGGACTTCCAGGTGCGGATCGTGCCGCTGCCGGAGCTGGGGCCGGCGGGAGACTGCGGCGCCGAGTTTCTGTTCTCGCCCAACGTCGGCGAGGCGCCGCTCCCGCTCAACCGCGTGGCGTCGAGCGGCGAGCTGGCGCGCGTGATGCTCGCCTTGAAGACCGTGCTGGCCGACCTCGACGAGGTGCCGCTCCTGGTGTTCGACGAGGTCGACGCGAACGTCGGCGGCGAGATCGGCCGCGTCGTCGGCGAAAAAATGGCCGGCATCGCGAAGAACCACCAGGTGCTCTGCGTGACGCATCTGCCGCAGGTGGCGGCGCAGGCGACGTGTCACCTGGTCGTGACGAAGGATCAGTCGAAGGATCGCGCCGTGGTGACAATCGAGCCGATCCAGGCCAGCCGGAAGGCGAGGGTGACGGAGCTCGCGCGGATGCTCGGCGACAGCAAGGCGAAGAGCGCGCTGGCGCATGCGGAAGAGCTGCTGGGAAAATAGCTCCAGCTGAATCGACCGCCAGGAACGCGAGGGCCGGGGCAGGATCCAAATCCTTCGTCAGGACCTTCGCGCGTTCCACCGCCGACGGCGCCCCCAACGCATTGGGGCCCGTTCGACAAGCTCAGGATCTGCGACAATGCGTTCCACCCGTTTCGCGGCCCGCTCATTCCGCCGGACACGCAAGATGGAGCACGTTCCTGGCGGCTTTGCGGAGGAGAAACGGTCTGGATGAAAATGCTCGCCACGCGGAGGGGGTTTTCGTCGCTTGACGCGAGACCATGCCTTGCGCCCGACCCAGATTCGCCCGGCGGATGACCGCCTTCCGCTCCGTCGCGCTCGGGTTCCTCCTGGCGATGGCGCCGCGGCCGGCGTCCGCCGCGCCGCTCGCGATCGACGACGTGAAGCAGGTCTATCTTCACGCCGCGGACCGGGCGGCGGAAATCGTTCCGAACGCGGTGATCGCGATCGTCGACCGCGACGGACGCGCGCTGCTCGTGCGCCGGGCCAACGGCAGCACCACGGTCTCCGCCGCGGAGCGCGCCCTGGCGGTCTCGAAGGCGGGCACCGCGGTTTTCCTGAGCAGCAACGGCGAGGCGTTCACGTCCCGCACGGCGGGATTCATCATCCAGCAGAATTTTCCTCCCGGCGTGCTCAACCGCCCGCCGGGTCCGCTGGTCGGCGTCGGGTTTTCCAACCTCGCGTTTTCGGACATCAATTATTTCCGCGAGCTCGACGGCAGCCGCATCCCGGGTTCCCGCCTCAATGGTTCGCCGGGCGGCGTGCCGCTGTACAAGGGCGGCGAGCTGGCCGCGGCGATCGGCGTGATGGGCGACGGCACCGAACAGGAGGACGCCAGCATCGCCGGCGCGGATTCTGACGAAGCCATCGCGCTCGCCGGCCAGAAAGGCTACGAGCCTGCGGAGGAGATTCGCGGCAACAACGTGTTCATCGACGGCATCGCGCTGCCGTATGTGGAAACCGAGGCGAAGGCCGCGCGGCAGCCGGCGGGCGTGACCTTCGATCCCGCCGGCGCCGGCGCGCCGCCGCCGCTGTCCTGGCCGGCGACCGGCATCGGCGGCGTCGGCGGCGAGCTGCGCGCCGCGTTTCGGAGGGATCCGCTTTCGGGCCAGATCGACGGCGAGCCCCGGCTGACCGCCGTAGAGGTCCAGACCATCATCGGCAACGCGGCCGCGCGCACGCTGGTGACGCGCGGCGGGATCCGCCTCCCGCGCGGACAACCGGCGTCCGTGTTCATCACGGTGGTGAACAACCCGGCGCAGGCGGGCGTCGCGCCGGTGGTGCTCGGCACCTTTCGCACGCAGGATGCCACGCTGTTCTCGTGGGACGTCGCCATTCAAAAGGCGCGCACCGCGGTTTTTTTCTCGAGCCGGACGCGTTCGTTTTCGACGCGGACGGTCGGGTTTCTCGCGCAGTCGCTGTATCCGCCCGGCCTCGCGAACCAGCCGGCGGGCCCGTTCAACGGCCTGCAGGAGCGGTTTTCGATTCCGCTGCTGAGCGGCACCGCGGGCGCGAATCCCAACCTGCCGAACGGCATGACGATTTTTCCCGGCGGATTTCCCCTCTACCGGAACGGGGTGGTGATCGGCGCGATCGGAGTGTCAGGCGACGGCGTCGACCAGGATGATCTCATCGCCGCCTCCGGCACCGCGGGGTTCCAGCCCTCCGCCGCGATCCGCGCGGACAACATGAGCTACCTGGGCGCGAGATTGCCCTATGCGAAATTTCCGCGGGACGCCGAACTCCGTCCCGGCATCGACCCCGCCACGAGTTTCATCTCCGGCTTCGAGGCGCTCGACGCCGATCCGCCCGAGAGCGGAACGCTCACGACGCTGTCGGCCCTGAAGGCGACGGACAGCGGCGTCACGGAAGGAGCGCAGTCGGGCGGTTCGACGGCGGCGAGCCTGCCTTATCCGGTGAGCCTCGCGCTCGATGCGGCGGGCTCGATTTACGTCGGCGACGCGTCGACGGACACGATCCGGAAAATTTCCACCGCCGGCGTGGTGATTACCCTGGCGGGCACGGCCGGGCAAAACGGCACTGCCGACGGCGCCGGCAGCGCCGCGCGTTTCAACGATCCGAACGGAATCACGGCGAGCGCCGATGGCACGCTGAGTGTCGCCGACACCTCAAATGGAACCATCCGGCGGGTGTCGGCCGCGGGCGTGGTGAGCACCCTCGCGGGATCGAGCTCGGCGCGCGGAAATGCGGACGGCGCCGGCGCAAGCGCGACATTCTCGTCGCCGATCGGAGTCGCGCGCGATTCGGGCGGCACGGTGTACGTGGCCGACGCGATGAACCATACGATCCGTCGCGTCGCGTCGAACGGCACGGTCACGACGCTGGCGGGCGCCGCGGGCGTCTCGGGCAGCGCCGATGGGCTGGCCGAAGCGGCGCGGTTCAATCACCCGACAGGTGTCGCCGTGGATTCCACCGGCAACGTCTATGTCACCGACAGCACCAACAACACCCTGCGCAAAATCTCCCTGACCGGGGCGGTCACGACCGTCGCGGGCGTGGCCGGCGCGGCCGGCAGCGCGGACGGGACCGCCGGCCAGGCGCTGTTCAACAATCCGACGGGAGTCGCGGTGGATGCGGCCGGAAATATTTTTGTCGCCGACACCGGCAATTCCACGATCCGCCGCGTCTCGGCGGGCGGCGCGGTGACCACGGTGGCGGGATTGCCGGGCATCGCCGGCCTGAGAAATGGCGCGGGGATGGACGCGTGGTTCAATCAACCGAAGGCGCTTGCGCTCGATGCGAGCGGAAATCTTTACGTCGCGGATACGGGAAACGCCGCGATCCGCAAAATCGATTCCAGTGGCGCGGTGACCACGCTGGCGCTCACCGAAGGAACGGCCAACCCGCCGGCGGGCGGTTCGTCGGGGGTGACCGTGACTGTCACGGGCGGCTCGGTGACAGCGAGCGGCAGCGGCGCGATCGACGCGTGGTTTGTGGTTCTGCTCGCGGGATTGTTGGCGGCGCGATCGCTCGCGCGAAAACGTTAGCGCCGGGTGGAACGCGTTGCCCTCAACGCGTTGGACGCTCCGTCACTGCTTTGAGTCCTGCTCGCACCTCCAGCGCGTTGGGGGCAACGCGCTCCACCTCGAAGGCTTGCGCGCTACTTGAGCGAACCTTCGAACCCCGCGAGCGCCTGCGCGAAATCGGCGGGGACAAAATCCGGAATCGATTGGGCAAGCTGGAAAAGCCGGTCCAGCGCCGGGCCCGCCGCGGCGGGTCGCTCGTTTGCCGGCAACGACGCGAGCAGCCGGTCCAGCGCGAGCACCAGGCGCTCGGCCCGATAGGCCTGCACGTTTGCCGGCACGGACGTTTCAAGGAAGGACGGATGCGCGGATGCGAGACCCTGCAGCGCGGCGCGGGTGGTCCCGACGTTCCAGACAACCTCGGCGGCGGAGCGCGCGACCGAGTCGGCGGCGCCGACCGCGGCGGCATATCCCGCCGGACTTGCCTCGGCGTTCAGGCCGCCCAGGGAGGGAATCGGTTCCGTCGCGCAGCGCTGCAGCACCCAGAGGAGTCCCGCCCATCGCGGGCCATCAAGTCCCGGATCGGCGCGCTCGTGCGCGAGGGCCCAGCTCATCTCGCGGAGCGCCACGGCCTGGCCGACGTACCAAGCCTGCGCGCCCTGCCAGCCGGCGGTTTCGCGCCAGTGTTTCGGCTCGCTGACCGCCTGGCCGTCGAGTTCGAAGATCAGCTGCGGATGGCGGGCGACCTTCACGAGCTGGGGATCGATGTTCTGGTGGCAGGCGACACACGCGTTCGCGCGGCCGTAGAGATTCCGCAGGTCGCGCATCCCGGCCGCGACGCGGTCGGCGTGTGTCCAGTCGCGGCGGGTGTGCCGACGCAGCCAGTCATCGGACGCGATGCCGTGGCACGTCGCGCACGTGACGCCGTCCTCCACGTGGGCGTTCGTGGCGAGCAGGACCGGCGCCACCGTCTGCAGCGGCGCGTGGCAGGCGGTGCAGGTGGTGCTCTTCGCGGGATCGATCTTGAGCGATTCCCCCATGCGCGCGGAGCGGGCGCTGGTCAGCGTCGCGAACGAGCGCGTGTGCACGTCGCGCTGCGACCAGATCACGTACTGCCGCGACTGCTCGCTGGCGCCGCCGTGGCA
>JAQGON010000202.1 GCA_028293565.1 Verrucomicrobiota bacterium
GCTCCAGATCCTGGCGTGAGCGCACGCTCATGAGCCCCGAGGGCAAACCATCGGGCAACTGATAACACCAGGTCGCGTTACCCGACACGATCGTGCCCGCCGGCAGCGGCGCTTCGTCCAGCAGCACGCGAGCGATGACGGTTTCTCCAGCCGCGTTACTACGACAGCTGGAAACCTCCACGCGCGCGAAGCGGATGCTGCGCACCCGTTCGCTCATGCGGCGAATTGCTTCCGGGCGCCGACGGCGAGTTTGGTGGCATCGACCGCGAGCTGTTCGAAAAACGAGTCGCGGCGTTCACGGGCCACTACGACGTCCTTCGTGCCGAGGGAACGGCGGATGCGCTCCTTGGTATAGGGCGTCGGATGGACCGTGTAGTGCAGAAACCAGGTACCGTGGTTATTCCACAGGTGATGGTTTTCGTTTTCCGTGCGAACACGGATTCCAGGGAGTTGGGCGATGGCGGACATGGTGCGTGATTTTCTTTGTAGGAGTTGATCGCGCAGCAGGTTGAAAACAAAAAACCGATCTGGGCATCAGATCGGTTCCGTCTTCGGGAGCGTTCTTGGTTCGCCCCCCTTGCGGGTGACGCACATCCGAGCTTTCGCTCGATCCACCGTGGCCGCTCCCGGCCCGGTTGGCGGAATCGGCTTTTGGAGGGCCGACTCGTTCCTGATGCGTGGGGCAAAGTGACAATCTCGCGTCCGTCGTCCAGACTTTTTTTCGGCGATTTTGTCCCAGGTCAGCATGGCAGGCCTAAGTCGTTCGACGAAAACGCCTGATGACTTCTAGCCGGAGGAGTTCCGCAAGCGTGGCCCCTCACGTTCGAGTTTTTTTAGTGGGCGAACGAAACAGAGGCTAAGTTCCGAAATCGCTGCGCGCCACCACGCCGTTCCGGAAAACGACTTCCTTTTCCTCTGCCTCCTTCGACGACGATCGCGGCGTGCCGCTCGTCGAACCGCCGACACTCACGCCACCAACGCCGATACCGCCTCCCATCGAAACGCTGGAGCTGCCCAAGTCGGGGCCGCTACCGCCCTTGCGGTAGACCCAGATCTCGTCTTCGCCGGAATTGCTGGAACGGCTGACGACCTCGGTGGGTTTGCCGAGGGAGGTTTGGACCATTTCCGGCGTCATGCCGACTAGGACCTTATTGCTCAACACCGCCTGCTGCACCTCAAACGGCCACGATTCATAGGCGGCGCGATTCGCGTCCACGCGGGACGACGTGGTGGATGCGCATCCCGCGAACAGCAACGAACCGGCCGAAAACAAACAGGCACCGCGCCAGCGACCAAGGATGTTCATGGGCAGAATCGATACGCAAAATCGCCGCGCCGTCAAAAGTACGTGTAACGGCCGCAAAACTTTTTCCAGCAAGGATCGGCTTCACTCCGGCGAGGGTTGCGGGCCGTTCTCTTTCGAGGATTTCATTTGAAAAAACACCGGCCTCCTGTCTCTTGACGAACACCTCGTTTGGGAGAGCCCGGAGCGCCGGGCTGAGATAGAGACGCGACCAGTCTCCAAATCCCTCGAACCTGATGCGGTTAACACCGTCGTAGGGAAAACAGGAGCCAGCCGCGCCGGCGGAGGGAACTTGCAGACCGACGAAGATGGGAGCCGCAACCATCAACGCTCACTCGCATGCCCTCACCGAACGAAGTCATCTCCTCCACTGGCCACCGCCTCTTTCCGGCTTCGCGCCGCGTCTACGTCACGGGCTCGCGCCCCGACCTGCGCGTGCCGATGCGCGAGATCAACCTCGCGCCGACGAAGCTGCCCAACGGCGAGGAAGTCCCGAACGAGGCCGTGCGCGTCTACGACACCGCGGGCGAGTGGGGCGACCCGGAGTTTCACTGTGACGCGACCCGCGGCCTGCCGCCGATCCGCGCCGCGTGGATTCGCGAGCGCGGCGATGTCGAGGAGACCGCCGGCCGCGTCGTGAAACCGATCGACGACGGCTATCTTTCCGAAGCGCACCGCACGCAGGCCGAGGCCGAGGGCCGTCGCAATCCGATGCGCGCGTTCGACCGCACCGGCCGCCCGATCCTGCGCGCGAAGCCCGGCCGCCGCGTCACGCAGCTGCACTACGCGCGCCAGGGCATCGTCACGCCCGAGATGGAGTTCATCGCCATCCGCGAAAACATGAAGCTCCAGCGCGCCCGCGAATTGCTCGAGATGACGGAGAAGGGCCCGCGCAATTCCCTCTGGCGCCAGCACGCCGGCCAGAGTTTCGGTGCGAATCTCCCGCGCGAGATTACCCCGGAGTTTGTGCGCGACGAAGTCGCCCGCGGCCGCGCGATCATCACGGCGAACATCAATCACCCCGAGCTCGAGCCGATGATCATCGGCCGGAATTTCCTAGTGAAGATCAACACCAACATCGGCAACTCCGCCGTTGCCTCGTCCATCGACGAGGAAGTCGAGAAGATGCGCTGGTCGGTGAAGTGGGGCGGCGACACGCTCATGGATCTCTCCACGGGGAAAAATATTCACCAGACCCGCGAGTGGATCCTGCGCAACTGTCCTGTGCCCGTCGGCACCGTGCCGATTTATCAGGCGCTGGAAAAAGCCGGCGGCCGGCCCGAAGCGCTCACGTGGGAAATTTTCCGCGACACGCTCATCGAGCAAGCCGAGCAGGGCGTGGAC
>JAQGON010000067.1 GCA_028293565.1 Verrucomicrobiota bacterium
GAACTACCTGCGCAAGGGTTCCAAGATCTACCTCGAAGGCTCGATCCAGACGCGCAAGTGGGCCGACCAGTCGGGCGTTGAGAAGTTCTCCACCGAGATCGTCCTGCAGAAGTTCCGCGGCGAGCTGACCATGCTCGACGGGCGCGGCGACAACGAGAGCGCAGGCGAGGGCGGCGGCTATTCCGGCGGCTTCTCCTCAGGTCCCAAGGCGCAACAAACCTCCGCGCCGCGCGAGGATTTCTCGGCGGACCTCGACGACGAGATCCCGTTCTAGTTTTCCCTGGCGCCTTTCTGCAAAGCGAGTGGTCGGTTTCCCTGGGAGCCGGCCATTTTTTATGGCTTCGGCCGTTGCGCTAGCAGCCTGCGGCCAGGCCCGGATGTCCATCGCTTCCGTTTTCCGACATCAGGCGTCGGCGACCGCCGCGGCTTGCCGCGACTCCGCGTCGAGGGTCGCGACTCTGCTTCCTGATCTCCGGGATCGTCCTACCCGCGCGGCTCTGCCTGGCATATCGCGCGCCCTGCTGCTGCGCGGCGGCTTGCGGGCGAGGCGGTAGATCATTCGCGTCGGTCCCGATCCCCGTTGCCGGGAAGATCGACGCCATTACAGCTCAGCTTGCAAACTTATAGTAGAGCTTGAGCGCTCGTCGACGCATTGCGCTGAATTGCGAGCGGGAATCTGTGAGTACCGGAATTCCAATTCAGATCACAGCGTTGTGTGGCGAACCAATGTTGCCCGCAAGCGGTACTTTACTGCGGGGAGGGCTCGTCCTCCTGACGAATATCAACACGTTGGAGGATATGATGAACCTGAAGCTATTAGCGTCGGCGTCCGCGCTCGTGGTTGCAACGATGATCGCGACTGCAGCAGCGGCCCAAATTGACGTTGACGTCGACGAAAGCGTCCTCGCGGCGGCCTACGTCGGCAACGACGGCACCGCGACGTCCACCACGACGTCGACGTCTACCGAGGATTCCAACAACACCAAGACCTACACGGACAGCTCCGTGAACACCAAGACTGAGAACGAAAAGTCGTTCAATACGGACAGCTCGACGACCACCAAGACCGAGAACGAAAAATCGTTCAATACCGATAGTTCCGTGAACACCAAGACCGAAACGACGACCAAGACCGAGAACGAAAAGTCGTTCAACACGGACAATTCAGTTCGCAACAAAGATTCGAATAACTCGAAAATCGAAGATTCTTACAACACGGATAGTTCCGTGAATACAAAAACCATTACCAATACCAAAAACGAATCCAAGGTTGAGGATTCCTACAACGTTGAGGATTCCTATAACATCAAGGATTCCTACAACACCAAGAACAATACCGAAAACAAAACCTGGAACGACAACTCAGTGCATACGGAGACCCTGTCGAAGCAGGACCTGGACGCCACAGTGACGGGCACCACCGTCCATTTCGAGGGCGAGCTTGCAGGCACGTGGACGAACGGAGCCATCAGCAACAGCGGCGGCGCCTACGCGAGCTACGCAGGTATCCACACGTCCAGCGCCAACACCGGCGTCGGATCCCTGAACCAGGCGGCGACTTCCCTGGCCGCCAACGCGAGCATCACTTTCGGCCCGTAACCCGCTGGCGTTTCCCTGGCCCGGTGTCGCTGAGACCGGGCCAGGGTCGCTTCCTGTTCAGCGGTGAACTACCGCGGAGATTCCAGATGCGCCTTCATCCAGCATTCCTGGCGCTTGTCATTGCTTGTTCCTTCGGCGCCCCGGCGCTCGCGCAGACCGCGCCAGCCGCCGCCGCCCCGGCGACCACACCCAACCCGGAGCCCCTCTCCGAGAAGGCGCTGAGCGCCGAGAACGGTCAGGGCGTCACGAACACCGTGATGTCGGACCAGCAGCTCAACGCCACCAACAGCGGCAATTCCCTCGCCGCCGGCGTTCTGCGTAACGGCGACGTGGCCTTCTCGAGCAGCGCCCTGACCGGGTTCACCGGCGTGGGGAACTTCGTCATCAACACCGGCAACAACAGCAATCTGCAGGGGACGATCAGCGTCAACATCGTCACCAACGCGCCGCCGCTATGAGGTGCGCGGGGGGCATCCTCGGATCGGTCGCCCTGGCGCTAGGCGCGGCCTTCACCCTCGCCGCGGCCGGGCCCGCAGCGGCGCAAGTGTCCTTGGTGGAGGGGGGCGCGACCTACCGGCTGAACGTCATATCGCTGCGGGATATTCCGTTCCGCACCGTCGTGCGCCAGCAGTACGACTACAGCTGCGGCTCAGCCGCCCTCGCCACCCTGCTCAGCCATCACTACGGGCTGAAGGTCACCGAGGCCCAGATCTTCAAGTCCATGTACGAGCGCGGCGATCAAGCCAAGATCCGCAACGTCGGATTTTCGCTCCTCGACATGAAGCGCTACCTGGAAGCGCGCGGCATGAGCGCCGATGGCTATCGCGCCAGCTTCGAACAGCTGAGCGCCGCGCGGGCGCCGGCGTTGGTGGTCGTGAAGATCGGCAGCTACCGGCATTTCGTCGTGGTGAAGGGCGTGCGCGGCGGCAAGGTGCTGATCGGCGACCCGGCCCTGGGCCTGAAGACCTACGGCCGGAACGAATTCATGCAGATCTGGAACGGCATCGTCTTCGCCATACACGGACAGGACGGCGTGGAGGCGGCCTACAATCGCGAAGAGGAGTGGCGGCCTTGGGCGATCGCGCCGCTGGGCGCGCCGCTCATGGACACCTCCTTGTCGGGGTTCACCCGCGAGCTGCCGCCGATCTATCAGATCACCAACACCATATCGCTCGATCCGATATTCCGATGAAACGCGCCCTTCTGCCCCTAATCCTGTCGGCGAGCCTCGCCTCGGCGGTCTGGGCGCAGCCGGCGGACGACTATGCGAACGCCGAGCTGTTGACGACGGAAGAGCTCGGCGACATCCGGGGCGGCCTCCAGACTCCCAGCGGCGTCGAATTCGGATTTGGGGCGGTGGTGCGCACCTATGTCGATGGGAGCCTGGCGCTTCAATCCCGGCTGACCTGGACCGAAACGGGGCCGCTGCAGACCCTTGAGGTCGGAATGCTGACTCCCGACCTCGCGGCGCAGGCTGCCTCGGGCGGCATCGTCCTGTCCGGCGCCGGCCAGCTGCAAGGCCTGCTGATCCCAGGCGACGGCGGGGTCACCGCCGTGACGCACAGCATCACCGGCGAACACATCGCCCAGATGGTGATCAACAACGCCAACAATCGCAGCATCCGACAGTCCACGGAGATTACGATCAGTCTCCCCGCCTTCGCTCAACTGCAGCAATCCGTCGCCCTGCAGACCATGGATCTGCGTCTCGGGGCGGCGCTCGGCATGGCCCTGCGAGACGCGGCCACGCGTTGAGCCGGTCCCGCGCCGAAGCCCCACGTCCCGTGAAGCGGGCTTCGGCCTAGAAGCTATAGGGCACGCGAACCACCAAACGCATGTCCGGCGCGTCGCTGGTCACCCCGAATTCGAAGTTGCCATTGAGCGTCGCCCGCGGAGTCAGGCGGAAGGACAGGCCCATCTGCAGCGAGCCGACCTGCAACGTATTGGACTTCTGTGTCGTGCTGCCGAGCTCGGACTTGGTCGCAAAAATGAAGTGGTGGCTGTACCCGAGCGAGATCGAGAAGCGCGGATTGAGGGCCAGGCCGAAGCCGACGTTGGCGCCGATGGAATCGCCGGGGTCGACCCGGCCGACCGGCACTTCTCCGATGACCTTATTGATGTTCCGCGGGACGTTGTAGAGGTAGTTGAGGCTCGCGAAGATCACCGCCGGGTCGGTGGGATAAAGCATGGTGGCGCCCACCTCCACGCCCCAGAAACCCGAACCCGTCGCCAGGCTGGTC
>JAQGON010000079.1 GCA_028293565.1 Verrucomicrobiota bacterium
GTCTTCTGCGACGTCGACCTCTCCAACACTTCGTCGATCGAGTGCTTCGACGCGGCGGGCAAGTCGCTCGGCAAGTTCTACGCACCTGTCGCGGACAACGGGCTCTCGTTCGTCGGCGTCTACTTCACCGAGGGCGAGCGCGTCGCCCGCGTCCGCGTCACGCATGGCAACCTCCCGCTCGCGGCCGGCAACGTCGACACGGCCGTGTACGACGTCGTCGCGACGGATGACTTCATGTACAGCGAGCCGCTCCCGCTCGGCACCGATGCGCGCCTGCTGAACATCTCGGTGCGCAGCAATGTCGGCGGCGCCAACGGCTCGCTCATCGCCGGCTTCGTGGTCGGCGGCACGCAGCCGCGGACGGTGCTGGTGCGCGGCGTGGGCCCGGGCCTCGCGGGCTTCGGCGTGACCGGCGCGGTCACGACCCCGTCGATCGCGGTCTTCTCCGGCAGCACGATGGTCGCCACCAACAGCGGCTGGGCCAACCGCACTGATGTCGCGCTGACGGCGGTCGCCGTGGGCGCCTTCCCGCTCGCGACCGGCAGCGCCGACGCGGCGGTGGTCACCGTGCTGAACCCCGGGGCCTACACCCTCGTCGTGAACGGCGCGAACAACGCCGCGGGCCAGGTGCTCGCCGAGGTCTACGAGGTGAAGTGAACGACTTTCCGCGCGTCGGGCGCGGAATATGTAGGTAGTGCGGGGCGGGCGCCTGGGCGCCCGGCCCTTTTTGCGTCCGCGGCTTGCGCGCGCGCGCCCGGTTGGCAAAGGTAACGGGATGAAGGCGATTCGAATTCACGAGGCCGGTGGCGTTGAAAAAATGCGCGTCGACGACATCGCCGTGCCGGAGCCGGGTGCGGGTGAGGTGCGGCTGCGCGTGGAAGCCGCGGGCGTGAACTTCATCGACACCTACCAGCGCAGCGGGCTCTACCCGGTGAAGCTGCCGCACACCCTCGGCATGGAGGCCGCGGGCGTGGTCACGGCGGTGGGCGCGGGCGTGACGGAGTTTCGCGTGGGCGACCGCGTCGCGAGCGCGCGCACGGTCGGGGCCTATGCCGAGGAGGCGCTCGCGCCGGTCGCGCATACGGTGCGGCTGCCGGAGGGCGTGACCACGAAGAACGCCGCGGCGCTCATGCTGCAGGGCATGACGGCGCACTACCTCGCGTGCGACACCTTTGCCCTGAAACCCGGCGACACTGCGCTCGTCCATGCGGGCGCGGGTGGCGTCGGACTGCTGCTCACCCAGATCGCCAAAAAGCGCGGCGCGCGCGTGATCACCACGGTGGGCACCGACGAGAAGGCCGCGCTCTCGCGCGAGGCCGGCGCGGATGCCGTGTGCATCTATACGCGCGAAAGTTTTCCGGAGGCGGTGAAAGCCTTCACCGGCGGACGTGGCGTGGACGTCGTCTACGATGCGATCGGCAAGGACTCCTTCGAGGGCACGCTCGCCTGCCTGCGTCCCCGCGGCATGTTTGTCTCCTACGGCAACTCCAGCGGACCCGTGCCGCCGTTTTCGCCGCTCATCCTCTCGCAGAAGGGCTCGCTGTATTTCACCCGGCCCACGCTCACGCACTATACGATCACGACCGCCGAGCTGAACGCGCGCGCGGGCGACCTGTTTAACTGGGTCGCGGCCGGCGCGCTGAAAGTGCGCATCGGCACGACCTTTCCCCTCGCGCAGGCCGCCGACGCCCATCGCGCGCTCGAAGGCCGCGCGACGACGGGCAAGGTGCTGCTGCTGCCGTGAGGGTGAGCGCCTGACCGGGCTGGTGGATCGAGGTGGAACGCGACCTCCGGGCGCGTTCGGGAGGGCGAACGCGAAAATCGCGCCGGCAGTCGCGCGCGCTGAAGACGGCGCTGCGGAGATCGCCGTCCACCCCACGCAAACCCCTCGTGACAACCGCCCCGTTCTCCGCCAAGGGTTGAGGCGTATGTCCGCGAATTCCACGCTCATCGCCCTCCTTCACGGTCCCGACCAGCCCGGCCTCGTCGCGCGCGTGGCGGGCTGGATCTTCGCCCGCGGCGGCAACATCCTGCACGCCGACCAGCACCGCGACATGGAGGCGGGGATTTTTTTCCAACGCATCGAGTGGGTGCCGACCGGCGCGGCGGGCGTGGCGGAGCGCGAGGCGGCGGACTTCCTGGCCTTCGCCGCGTCGCTCGGCATGCAGGCGCAGGTGACGCTCTCGAGCCGGCGCGCGCGCATGGTGGTCTTCGTGTCGAAGGCCGACCACTGTTTTCACGACCTGATCCTGCGCTGGAAAGCCGGCGATTTCTCCGGCGACATCGTGGCGATCGCGGGGAACCACACCGACCTCGCCGAGGCGGCGCGCGGCTACGGCGTGCCGTTTCATCACATCCCGGTGACGGCGGAGACGAAGCCCGCGGCCGAGGCGCGCCAGCTCGCGCTGCTCCGCGAGCTCAACGCCGACCTCGTCGTCCTCGCACGTTACATGCAGGTGCTGTCCGCGGATTTTCTGGAAAAAGTCGGCCGGCCGGTGATCAACATCCATCACTCGTTCCTCCCCGCCTTCGCCGGCGGCAAGCCCTACCATCAGGCGCACGCGCGCGGCGTGAAGCTCATCGGCGCGACGGCGCACTACGCGACGCGCGACCTCGATGAGGGTCCGATCATCAACCAGGACGTCGCCCGCGTGACGCACCGCCACGACGTCGATGACCTCATCCGCAAAGGCCGCGACCTTGAAAAGACCGTCCTCGCGCAGGCCGTGCGCTGGCACCTTGAAGGCCGCGTGCTGGTGTACGGGAACAAGACCGTGGTGTTTGACTGAGTCGCCGGAGGCGTAGCGGTTTGATTGTAGGGCGGGGTCGCCTGACCCCGCCGTGA
>JAQGON010000086.1 GCA_028293565.1 Verrucomicrobiota bacterium
CAGTTGTGAGTAGGATGTCCTGAAACCGGACCCCGCCCTGCCGTTGGGCTTGCCGCTGCTCACCCGCGGGCGCTAGCGTGCGCCCTTCATGAAGAAGGCCCTCATCACCGGCATCACTGGACAGGACGGATCCTATCTCGCCGAACTCCTCCTCGACAAAGGCTACGAGGTGCACGGCGTGATCCGGCGTGCGTCGACGTTCAACACCAGCCGCATCGATCACCTTTACCGCGATCCTCACGTCAACGGCGTGAAGCTCCACCTGCACTACGGCGACCTCACCGACTCGGTGCAGATGGTGAAGCTGCTCTACCAGCTGCAGCCGGAGGAAATCTACAACCTCGGCGCGCAGTCCCACGTGCGCGTGTCGTTCGACATTCCGGAGTACACGGGAAACGTCGACGGCCTGGGCGCCCAGCGGATCCTCGAGGCGGTCCGCGAGGCCGGGCTCGTGAAGAAATGCCGGTATTACCAGGCCTCCTCGTCGGAGATGTTCGGCAAGGTGCAGGAGGTCCCGCAGGTCGAGACGACGCCCTTCTGGCCGCGTTCGCCCTACGGCTGCGCCAAGGTCTATGCGCACTGGCTGACGGTGAACTACCGCGAGAGTTATCACCTGCACGCGAGCAACGGCATCCTCTTCAACCATGAGAGCCCGCGGCGCGGCGAGACGTTCGTCACCCGCAAGATCACGCGGGCGGCGACCCGGATCAAACTCGGCCTGCAGGATTCGCTCTACCTCGGAAACCTCGACGCGCAGCGCGACTGGGGCTACGCGAAGGAGTACGTCGAGATGATGTGGCTGATGCTGCAGCAGGACCAGCCCGACGATTATGTGGTCGCCACCAATGAAACCCACAGCGTGAAGGAATTCTGCGAGGAGTCGTTCGGCCTGCTCGGACTCGATTCGGCGAAGTACATCCGGCACGACGCCCGTTACGAGCGTCCGGCGGAGGTCGATCTCCTCATCGGCAATCCGGCGAAGGCGCGCCGGCAACTCGGATGGGAGCCCAAGGTCCGCTTCAAGGAACTCGTCCGGATCATGGTCGAGCACGACTTCGAACTCGCGAAACGCGAGGCGCAGATCGCCAAGCTGCCGGAACCCTCGCGCGGGCCGTTCGCATGAACGGGCATTTTATCTTTGCGGGAGGAATCCCGGGAACAAGGCCGGGTTCCGAGGCTTCCCCGTCGCGGGTGAAACCATGAAGCTCTTCATCGCGGGTTCCGAAGGCATGGTCGGGTCGGCGCTGGTGCGCAGGTTCGCGAACGAGCCGGACCTGACACTGCTCCGGCGCGCGCGCCGCGAACTGGACCTGACGTCGCAGCCGGCCGTCGACGCGTTTTTTGCCGCCGAAAAACCCGAGGCCGTGATCGTCGCCGCGGCGAAAGTGGGCGGGATCCTCGCCAACCGCACCTACCCGGCGGAATTCCTTTCCGTCAACCTCGCCATCGCGGCCAACACGATCGGGTCCGCCCGCCGCCACGGGGTGAGGCGCCTGCTCTTCCTCGGCAGCTCGTGCATCTATCCGAAACACGCGCCCCAGCCGATGTCCGAGGATTGCCTCCTCACCGGACCGCTCGAGCCAACCAACGAGGCGTACGCGATCGCCAAGATCGCCGGACTGAAGCTCGCGCAGTTTCACCGGCGCGAGCACGGCGTGCTCTTCCACTCGGCGATGCCCACGAACCTGTACGGGTCCGGCGACAACTACCATCTCGAGCACTCGCACGTCCTTCCCGCCCTGCTGCGGAAATTTCACGAGGCCAGGGCGGCGGGCCGCGCAGAGGTGACCGCCTGGGGCACGGGCACGCCGCGGCGCGAGTTCCTGCACGTCGACGACCTCGCCGACGCCTGCGCGTTTCTGCTCCGGACCGAAAACCCGCCGGACTGGATCAACGTCGGGACCGGCACGGATGTGACCATCCGCGAGCTCACCGAGATGATCGCGGAGGCCACCGGTTTCCAGGGCCGCATCGTCTGGGATGCTTCGAAGCCCGACGGCACGCCGCGGAAGCTGCTGGACGTCTCGCGCCTGTCGGCACTCGGCTGGCGCGCGCGGATTTCGCTGCGCGACGGCGTGGCCCGCACGTATGCGGGTTTTCTGGCCGAAAAAACCGCGGGAACGCTGCGTCAGTGACGATGCCGCCGCGTCCGTTCCGCACTTTCCTTCATCCGTCGAAGGGTCAGGATGAAGCCATGAACCTGAAGGCAACGTCGGCTTGATACCCATGGCGGAGAGCGAGGAATTCATTCCCGAGGAGGAGGCCGTCGGCCCGAAGAAATCATTCTGGGCGCACCTCAACGACCTGCGCACGGCGCTCGTGCGCTCATGCATCGCCATCGGCGTGGCCCTCATCGTGTGCCTCCTTTTTTCCGAGAGGCTGATTGCGATCCTGGAATATCCCCTGGCGCGGATCGACATGTTCGAGGCGCCGCAGCCGACGGTGAGTTTCCAGGTCGGCGCCACCAAGCTGGGTCCCTATCCGGTCACGCGGGACCAGTTCCCGGGTCTTCCGCCGGGCCCGGCGCCCCAGGTGGTCTTCCAGGTCGGCGCCGCGCAGGTGGGGCAGGAGCAGGTGGCGACGCTGAAGCTGCTGCCGGCGCCGCCTCCCGGCGCCGCGAGCCTGCGGGTGCGCCTGCACAACTTCGGCCCGGCCGAGGCGTTCCTCGTGGCCTTCCACGTCGCGCTGTACGGCGCGCTGATTGTCTCGGCGCCCTTCTGGGCGTTTTTCATGGGCCAGTTTTTCCTGCCGGCGCTGAACATCAAGGAGCGCCGCCTGTTCTTCCGCTGGATCGGCTGGAGCGTGCTGCTGTTTTTCGCCGGCGTGGCGATGACGTATTTTTTCCTGCTGCCCCTCGCGCTGCGCGCCTCGATCGAGTATTCCCGCCTGCTCGGGTTCGAGGCCTTCGACTGGAAGGCGGACGACTACATCGGGTTTGTGTCGAAGTTCATCTTTGGCATGGGCCTTGGATTTCAGTTTCCGATCGTCGTGCTGCTGCTGGTGCAGCTGGGCCTGGTGACCCACCAGCAGCTGGCCAAATACCGGCGTCATGTCGCCGTGCTCTCGCTGGTCCTGGGTGCGGTCCTCACCACGCCCGAGGTGATCACGCAGGTCGCGATGGCCGTGCCGCTCTACATCCTCTACGAATCCTGCATCTGGATCGCCTGGTATTGGGACTGGAAAAAGCGGAGAGCGGAGGCCGGAAAGACCCCGGCCGGCGCGCAGTAGGGGCCGGTCCTGGATCCCGGGGCGTGGTCTGAACCCCTTTTTCAAAACTGGCTGCTTGAAACTATCCGGTATCCGGTATCCGGTCTCGGGTATCAATGATCGCACCTGAGACTTTCAACCACATCGAGAACATCAAGAAGCGCGCCGGGCATCTCTGGAGGTTTCTTTGACGTCGACCAAAAGCAGCGTGAAATCGAGGCGATGGACGCCCAGCAGGGCGAACCCGGATTCTGGGACAGCAACGAGCGCGCGCAAAAGCACATCGCGAAGCTGAACGTCCTGAAGCGCGCCGTGCTGCCGGTGGCCGCGTTTCACAAGAAACTCGAGGACGTGGCCGTGATGGTTGAGCTCGTGGAGGCCGCCGACGACGCGGAGCGGGAAACCTACGCCCGGGAGCTCGACGCGACCGTTGCCACGATGGTCGCGGAGCTCGACCAGCTGGAGATTTCGTCGTTCCTCACCGGCCAGTTCGATCGCAACAACGCGATCTTCTCCATCCAGTCCGGCGCGGGCGGCACGGAGTCGAACGACTGGGCCGACATTCTCTTCCGCATGTACAACCGCTGGGCGGAGCGGCGCGGATTCAAGGTGGAGGTCCAGGATGTCCAGGTCGGCGACCAGGCCGGCATCAGCAAGGCGACGGTCCTGATCCGGGGCGAGAACGCCTATGGCTACGCGAAGGCCGAGCGCGGGGTGCACCGCCTCGTCCGCATCAGCCCGTTCGATTCGAACAAGCGCCGGCACACGTCGTTCTGCGCGGTCGACGTGATCGCGGAAATCACGGAGGAGATCGAAATCGAGATTCCCGAGGATGAAATCCGCACCGACGTCTACCGCTCGTCGGGCAAGGGCGGCCAGGGCGTCAACACCACGGACTCCGCCGTGCGGCTCACGCACGTCCCCTCGGGGATCGTCGTCGTGTGCCAGAACGAGCGTTCCCAGATCAAGAACAAGGCGGCGGCGATGAACGTCCTCAAGGCCCGCCTGTACGAAAAGAAGCAGGACGAGCAGCGGGCCGAGATGGACCGCTTCTACGGCGAGAAGGGCGAGATCGGGTGGGGCAGCCAGATCCGGAGTTATGTGCTCCAGCCCTACCAGATGGTGAAGGACCTGCGCACCGGCATGAGCACGAGCGACACCCAGGGCGTGCTCGACGGGGACCTCGACCGCTTCGTGAACGCCTGGCTGCGCGCCGGCTCGCCGCGTCACCGGAACAAGGAAATCCAGATGGAGGAATAGGCGGCACCTGCTTTTCGATGAGCGACCTCGCCTACGAGCACCTCCGAGCTTCGCTCGCCCGCCAGCCGCTCTTCGAAGCGAAGACCTGGCAGCTCTCGCCGGACCCCTGGCCGTTGTCCGCGGAGCAGGTGGCCGAGCTCGAGTCCATCGGCGCGGCCTGCCTGGAATTTCACCAGGCGCTCGAAACCCTCTACCTGCGGTCGGTCGCGGGAAAAAATCTGCTCCGCAACAAGCCGCTGGTGACGCCGTGGGTCGCGGATTACCTCGACCGCGGCAAACCCGCCGAGCTGATCGCCCACGCCCGCGACCCCCGCAACCGCGGCGCGTTTCCCGCCGTGTTGCGGCCGGACCTGCTCCTCACCGATGAAGGGTTCGCGCTGACCGAGCTCGACTCCGTGCCGGGCGGGATCGGTCTCACGGCTTTCCTGAACCGGCTGTACGACCCGGGAGCCGGAGCTCCCGCCAGCCCGAT
Source organism: Verrucomicrobiota bacterium (assembly GCA_028293565.1). GTDB lineage: Bacteria > Verrucomicrobiota > Verrucomicrobiia > Opitutales > Opitutaceae > Opi-474. The sequence goes on from JAQGON010000086.1 coordinate 4,940, forward strand.
CCTCGGCGCCGGCGACGCGATGGTCACCCACTTTCACGCTGCCCTCGCGGCGCTGCGGCCCGACGCGCGCAATCCCTTCATCGCCCTCGTCGTCAGCGACGAGGCCGCCACCTACCGGCCCGAGATGCAGTGGCTCGCCCACCAGCTCCAGCTCCAGGGCCGCCGCGTGTTCTGCGTCGCGCCGGAGGACCTCTTTCCCCTCGGCCCGCAGCTCTGCGTCGACATCGAGGGCAACCCGGAAAAGATCGATGTGATCTACCGTTTCTTCGAGCTGTTCGACCTGCCGAACATCCGCGCGACGAAATTCATCTTCGATGCCTGGTCCGCGGGCGAGGTCGTCATCACGCCGCCGATGCGGCCGTTCCAGGAGGAAAAGCTGGGCCTGGCGCTGTTTCACCATCAGCTGCTGCAGGATTTCTGGTCGGAGACGCTGAGCGGAGGCACGCTGAAGCGGCTGCGCTCGCTCATTCCGCCGTCGTGGGTGATCGATCCCGCGCCCCTGCCGCCCGGCGCAGTGCTCGACGCGCCGCGCGCCGCGGGGCGGATGCTTCACGACTGGCGCGACCTGGCGTCGGCGACGCAGAAGGAGCGCGACCTGATCCTCAAGATTTCCGGCTATCACGAAACCGCGTGGGGCGCGCGCAGCGTCATCCTCGGCAGCGATTCGTCCCGCGAGGAATGGCAGGAAGGCGTCGAGCGCGCCGTCGCTCTCGCGCCCACGAATCTCCATCTGCTCCAGACCTACCGGAAACCGCGCCGGGTGAAGCACCGCGTCTACGCGCCGGAGCCGCCGCACCCGGCGCGGGAGGTCGACGGGCGCCTGCGGCTCTGCCCGTATTATTTCGTGACCGGCGGCCAGCCGAAGCTCTCCGGCGCGCTCGCCACCTTCTGCCCGCCCGACAAGAAGATCATCCATGGAATGCAGGATGCGGCCTTGCTCCCTGCTGCGGTTTTCGCCTTAAACAAAACTCGTGCGTAGCCCCGCCGCGACGGCGTCCATCTTCTTCCTGACCAAGAGACAGCGCTCCCTCATCGCCGCGTCGCTCCTCGCCCTCGGCCCGGCGCCGATCGCGGTCCAGGCCCAGTCGGATCCCGAAGCCATCCGGTCCCGCGCCGCGGAGGGCGATCCCGAGGCGCTGAACGCCCTCGGCAACGCGCTCTCGACCGGGCCGGGCGCGGCGCAGGATTACGCGGAGGCGCTGCGCCTTTACGCGCAGGCGGCGGCGAAGGGATTCGCGCCCGCGCAGTTCAACCTCGCGATGATGACGGAGCTGGGCCGCGGCACGCCGGCGGACAAGGCGGCCGCCTTCCAGCTCTACCTCAAGGCCGCGCAGCAGGGCTTCGGGCCGGCGATGTTCAATGTCGGCAACATGTACGCCGGCGGGATCGGCGTCGGGCAGGATTATTTCGAGTCGGTGATGTGGTTCCGCCAGGCGGCGCAGCAGGGAATTCCGGAGGCGCACTACAACCTCGGGCTCGCCTACGAGCTCGGCCGCGGCGTCGCCAAGGATGAGGCGCAGGCGCAGCGGTTCTATCGCGACGCGGCGCAAAGCGGGTTCACCCGGGCGCGCTACAATCTCGCGTTGATGCTCGAGGACGGCCGCGGATCGGCGCGGGACGAAACGGCGGCGGCGGACCTGTACCGCGCGGCGGCGATGCAGAATTTCCCCGCGGCGCAGAACAACTACGGGATCATGCTCGCCGAGGGCCGCGGCGGCCTCGCGCCATCGCTCACCGAGGCGTACGCTTGGCTCGCGCTGGCGGTGGAAAACGGCGCCAAACCCGCGGGCCGCGACCTGCTCGCCCAAAAACTCGACCGCGGCCAGCTGGCGCAGGGGCTGGCCCGGGCCGTGCGGCTGCGGGCTGAAATCGCATCCGCCACCCCGCCGGAAAAAGCCGCGCCCTCCGCGGTCGTCGCCGCGTCCGGCGGAGCGACGGCTCCAAGACCTGCACGCGACAATCCGCCGCCCGCGCAGAGAACTTCCGGCGGCGAACCCCTCAGCGCGTCGCGCGTCGCGATGCTCGTGGCGGACAATGCCCGGTTGAACGACGAGATCAAACGCTCCACCGCGGAACTCGGCACGCTTTACCGCAAGCTCCGCCTGGCGGAGGCGAAACTCGCGAAGGTTCCGGAGGCGGGCCCCACGAGCGCCCCGGCCGCTACTCCCGATGCCACCGCCGCCAACGCCCAGCTGGCGGAACTTCGCGCCGCCAACGAACGGTTGAGCGAGGACAACCGCCGCCTCGCCGGCGCGCAGGCGGCATCCTCCCAACGCGCGGCTGAAATCGCGCCGCTGGAGGCCGAGGCCTCCCGGTTGAAACAGGCGGCGGATGCCAGCAACGAAGCGCTGCGAGCGGCGCAGGCGCAGCTCGACGAAGCGACGAAGGCCCGGGCCGGGCTCGAAGCGCAGCTCGCGTCGGTGAAGTCGCAGCAGTCGGCGGCCAACGATTCGAAGGCGGCGCAACAGCAGGCGCAGGACGAGCTGGCCAGAATGCAGCAGGACCTGATTGCGGCGCGGCGCGAGACCGAAGAGCTCCGCGGCCAGGCGGAAAGCGCGCAGGCGAACCTCAAGGTGCAGGCGTCGCATTTTCAGGCGCAGCTGGACGAGGTCCGCTCGATTGCGGCGGCGGAGGCGGTCCGCACCGCGGCGGAAAAGACGGCGAAGCAGGTGAAGGAGGACCAGTCGTGGATCGCGGCGCTGGAGAAGGCGAACGAGGATCTGAAGGCGCAGCTTTCGGCGGCGAGCAAGACGGCCGCGCCGGATCCGGCGGAACTCGCACAACTCAAATCCGCGCTCGCGGCGGCGCAGCAGGCTGGATCCGTGCAGCTCGAAAACGTCACGCGGGTCTCCTCGCAGAATGAGGAGACCAGGAAACAGGCCGCAGCGCTCGCGGCCGCGAATCAGGAGCAGGCCACGAAGATCGAGGAACTCACCGCCCAGGTGCAGACCCTCCAGGCCCAGGGAACGCAGTCCGCGAAAGCGGCCGAGGAAAGCCGCCGGCTTTCCGGGCAGGTCGCCGAATTTCAGAAGCAGAATTCCTCCCTGATCCAGTCGAACCAGGATCTTGCGGCCAGGAACGACGAGCTGACCGCCGCGACGCAGAAGCTGCAGGCCGACCAGGCGGGCGCGCAGCGCAGCGCCGCGGAAACCGTGGCGTTGAAGGCGGCCCTCGCGGCGGCGCAACTGGCGCAGTCGGCCGGCCGCGACGAGCTCGGCAAAATCGCCGCCCAGTCCGGCGAGGCGCAGAAGCAGGCCGCGACTCTCGCGGGCGCCAACCAGGAGCTCGCCGCGAAGAACGAGGAATTGATCGCCGAGTCCCAGAAGCTGCAGGCCCGGCTGGTCGGCGGCAACCAGGCCGCCGCCGAAATCGCGCAGCTGAAGTCCGCGCTCGCCGCCGCGGAGGAGCGCCAGGCGGCGCAGGCGGAAAACATTGCGAAACTCGGGGCGGAAAATGCGGACGCCAGGAAATCCCTTGACGGGCTGACGGCTGCGAACCACGAGCTCGCCGCGAAAAACGAGGCGCTGGCCGCCGCCGCACAAAAACTCCAGGGCGAGAACCAGGAACTGACGGCAAAGGTGGAGGAGCTGAACGCCGCGTCGCAGAAGCTCGAAGCCCAGCTCACGATCGGCAGCCGGAGCGCGGCGGACGCCGCACAGCTGAAGTCGGCCCTCGCCGCCGCGCAGCAGGAAAAGGGCGAAGCCCAAAAGTCGATCGACGCGCTGGCCGCCGCCAACCGGGAACTCGCGGCGAAAAACGGCGAGCTCGCGGCGGCGCAGCAGAAACTTCAGGGCGAGGCGGCGGGCGCGACACAGTTGTCGAACGACCTCGTCCAAGCCCGCGCGGCGCTCGTCGCGGAGCAGGAGGCGCATGCGGGGGAACGCGAGCGCGGTTCGAAGCTGGAGGCCGACCTGAAGGCTGCGCAGGACTCGGCGGGCCGGTCGTTGGGCCTGGCGGCCGAGTTCGCGGCGGCGAAGGAGGCGCTGGCGGCCGGATCGCTCGCGGCGGACACGCTCCGCGCCGAGCTGTCCGACCTCCGCGCGGCGAACGGGAGATTGTCCGCGGAGAATCAGCGTCTCGCCGCGACCGCGCAGGCGGGCGGCGAGGAGCACGACGCCAACACCAAGCTGGCCGCGCAGCTCGACGCCGCGGCGCGGATGCTGGAGGAAAAGTCGAAGGCCGTCGCGGAGCTGAGCCTGGCGAACGAATCGCTGCTGAAGGACATCGAGGTCGCCAAACAAAGCGCCGCCGCGGCGCTGGCGGCGCAGGCGGATGCGGCAAAGGCCGCGCCGGGGGACGCGATGAAGCTCGAGATGCAGACGATGCAGGAGCAGGTGCGGTCACTCGAGGCGCAGATCGACGACGACCGGAAGAATTCCGCCCGCGAGATCTCGACCCTGGCGGGGCAGCTGCAGCGTTCGCGCGAGGCCAACAAATCGCTCGCGGAGGCGAACCGGGTGCTGCTCGACGCCAAGCGCTCCGACGAGTCGGGGCCGAGCCCGGAGATGAATGCGTTGAACGCGCGCGTCGGATCGCTGACGGCAGACAACGAAAAACTCACCGCGGAGCAGCAGCGCCTCGGAGTGGAGCTCGAACGGCTGGCCCGCGAGAAAACAGTCTCCGATCGCGCTCTGGCCGAGGCGCGCCGGGCCTCCGCCGCGCCGGCGAGCTGGACGCAGGAACGCGAGAGCCTGGGAGTCCAGCTGGACGGAATGATTGCGAAGCTGGCCGAGGTGGAGCGGAACGCCGCGCTGCTGAAGCAGTCCGACGGAGCGGCGCGCGCCCTGGCGCAGACCGCCCAGGCGGAGCTGGAAAAGGCGCGGACCGAATCCGCCGCGTTGCAGGCGAGGCTGGCCGAGTCGGACAAGGCCGTCGAGGAGCACACCGGCAGCGTGGCTGAACTCACCGACCTGAACGCGAAGCTCACCGCCGAACGCACCGGGCTGCGGTCCCAGCTGGCCCAGGCCCGGCAGGCGGCGGAGCAGGCGTCCGCCCAGGGAGCGACGATTGCCCAGCTCACCGCGGTGAATGAAAAGCTCGAGGAGCAAATGAAGGACCTGAACGCGAAGCTCGCGTCGGCCCAGGCGGACACGGCGCGGACGGCGCAGATCTCGGCGGACGCGGCGGCCCTCCGGACGCAGCTGGCTGCGACGCAGGCGAAGGTCGCGGACGCGGAGAAGGCGGTGGAGCAGCATGGCTCGAGCGTGGCGGAGCTGACCGACGCGAATGCGCGGCTGGCGGCGGACAAGGCCGCGTTGAAAAAGGAACTGGACGACCAGAACGCGCTGCTCGCGACGTTGCGGGCGGACAGCGATCGCCTCACCCAGTCGGAGGAGGCGCGCCGGACGGCGGAACAGCGCGGGGCGGCGCTCGAGACGGTGACGAAGCAGCTGGCGACTTCGCAGCGGGACAACGCGAACCTGCGGTCGGACAATGCCCGCCTGAATGAAACTTTGCAGTCGGTGGACCGCGACCGCTCGGCCCGGATCGGGCAGCTCCAGCAGGACAACGCCGCGATCACGGCGCGGCTCCGGCAGGCACAGGGGACGCTGGACCAGATCGCGAACGCGGCGCGCATCATCAATGGCGGCGCGCTGCCCCCGATTCCGACGGCAGCCCCCGGCCCGGCCAATTCGCCGGTGCGCGCGGCCCCGATCGGCCCGGTGAGTGCGGCGCCGGTGACGCCGGCGCCGCGAAACCACGTCGTGCAGGACGGCGACTCCCTGACCCGGATCAGCGTCCGCTACTACGGCACGGCGAACCGCTGGCAGGAAATCTACGACGCGAACCGCGAGCTGCTTCGCGGCGAGAACGCGCTGCGTCCGGGCCAGCGGTTAAGAATTCCGTAGGTCGAACGCGTTGTCACAGACCCTGAGCTTGTCGAACGGGCCCCCAACGCGTTGGCGCCGCGGGTGGAGCGCAGCCCCAATGCGCTGGAGGCGCGAGCCGGCCTTTGTCGGTTGACGGAGCGTCCAACGCGTCGAGGGCCCGTTCGACAAGCTCAGGGTCTGCGGCAACGCGTTCCACCGGGTTCACCGCGAAGGCCGATCCTCCGTTCTTCGCGGCCTTCGCGTTCTTCGCGGTCACACCGCGAGCTTCAGCGGCGGCGCCGGCACGGCCGGCCCGGTCGCCGGCAGCGCGCCGAAATAATAGAGCATGATCTGATGCTCGAGATCCTGCCGCGACGCGCAGCTCGCGAGGCCCGATGATTTTCCGCCGGCGAGGACATATTCCCAGCCCGGCGGACGCCGCATGATGACGCCGACGGCGCCCGCCTCCTCATTGAGGAGCACGGTCGCAATCCACGCCCCGGCGATTTCGGGATGCGCCGGAGCGGCGGCGCGCGCGAAACGGATGACGCGCACCGACGTCATGCCGCGTCTTCCTTCCGGCCGACGGCGACGGTCTTGACGCCGACTTCCGAGGCGAGGTGGTCGAAGAACGAGTCGCGGCGCTCGCGGGCGATCTTGAGGTCCTTCGTTCCGAGCGACCGGCGAATGCGCTCCTTGGTGAACGGCGTGGGATGCACGGTGTAGTGCAGGAACCAGGTCCCGTGGTTGTCCCACAGGTGATGGTTCGGATTTTCCGCGTCGACGCGGATTCCGGGGAGTTTGGTTAGGGTGGGCATGATGCGTGAGGATCTGTGGTTGGCAGGTTCGCGCATCAGGGGGTGAAAACAAAAAACCGACCTGGGCATCAGGTCGGTTTCGTCTTCGGGAGCGCTTTTGGTTCGGAACCTTTCGGTCCCGCACATCCGAATCCCCGGGGGGATTCGATCCACCGTGGCCGCTCCCGGCCCGGTTGGCAGAACCGGCTTGTGGAGGGCCGGTTCGTTCCTGATGCAACGCGGAACATGAAAGCGCGCGGCCCGCCGTCCAGCTTTTTTTTCGAAAAACCCGCCGCCCGACTGTTAACCGCTCATGAACACCGGTTAACACCGACGAAACGGCGCGTCATCGGGCGCGCAACCCGAGCGGCCTTCTCAGGAGAGGGTGACGCCCTTGGCCTTGGCGGCGCGGAGAAGGGCGTCGGCCATGTCGGAAGGGGTGACAGCGACTTCGATGCCGCACTCCTTGAACACGGCGATCTTGGCCGCGGCGGTGTCTTCGGCGCCGCCGACGATGGCGCCGGCGTGTCCCATGCGTCGGCCGGCGGGGGCGGTGGCCCCGGCGATGAAGCCGGCGACGGGTTTCCGGCAGTTCGCCTTGATCCAGCGCGCGGCGTCGACCTCGGCGTTGCCGCCGATTTCGCCGATGACGATGATGCCGTGCGTCTCCGGATCGGCGTTGAACAGCTTCACGACGTCGAGGTGCGACGTGCCGTTGACGGGATCGCCGCCGATGCCGACGCAGGTCGACTGGCCGATGTTTTTCGACGTGAGCTGGAACACCGCCTCATAGGTGAGCGTGCCGGAGCGCGAGACCACACCGACGTGGCCCTTCTTGTGAATGTAGCCGGGCGCGATGCCGATCCGGCAGCCGCCGTGGGAATCGCGGCCGGTTCCCGGCGTGACGATTCCCGGGCAATTGGGGCCGACGAGCCGCGTGGGGCTGCCCTGCATCGCGCGCTTCACGCGGATCATGTCGCGCACCGGGATTCCCTCGGTGATCGCGACGGCCAGGTCGAGGCCGGCGTCGACGCATTCGAGGATCGCATCGGCGGCAAACGGCGGCGGAACGAAAATCACCGAGACGGTAGCGCCGGTTTTTTTCGCGGCCGCGGCGACCGTGTCGAAGATCGGCACCTTGAATCCCTGGTGCTCGAAGAACTGCCCGCCCTTTCCCGGCGTGACGCCGGCCACGACCTTGGTCCCGTACTCGAGGGAGAGCTGGGCATGCTTGGCGCCGAAGGCGCCGGTGATGCCTTGGACGAGGATCTTCGTTTCAGGAGTGATCAGGATGGACATGTAAATCGCAGGTCGGAGATCGCAGTGCGGAGCGGGAGCGGGAAAGAGATTGGGCGAAGGAAATGGGGGCGAAAAGGAGGAACGATGCCGGAGATTCAGCTGGCCGGCTGCGATCCGCGAAGTGCGATCTACGCAGTGCCCGTTCCGACCAGCTTCACGATTTTCTGGGCGGCGTCGGCCATGGTGTCGCCGGAGACGAGCTTGAGGCCGGAGGCGGCGAGGGTGGCTTTTCCAGCGGCCACGTTGTTGCCCTCGAGGCGGACGACGAGGGGGAGCTTGAGGCCGACTTCCTTGACGGCCTCGACGATGCCCTGGGCGATGACGTTGCAGTCCATGATGCCGCCGAAAATATTGACGAAGATGCCCTTCACGTTCGCGTCGCCGAGGATGATCTTGAACGCCGCGACGACCTGCTCCTTCGAGGCGCCGCCGCCGACGTCGAGGAAGTTCGCCGGGCTGCCGCCGAAATGCTTGATGATGTCCATCGTGCTCATCGCGAGGCCGGCGCCATTCACGAGGCAGGCGATGTTTCCGTCGAGCGCGATGTAGGAGAGGCTGGCTTTGGAGGCCTCGATCTCCTTCGGATCCTCCTCGTTCAGGTCGCGCAGGGCGACGAGCTCGGGATGGCGGAAGAGCGCGTTGTCGTCGAACGACACCTTGGCGTCGAGCGCGAGCACCTCGCCCGTCGGGGTGGTGATGACCGGGTTGACCTCGACCATGGCGGCGTCGGTTTCCCAGTACATCGTGTAGAGATTCCGGATGAGCTTGGCCGCATTCCGGGCCTCGGCGCCGGCGAGTCCGAGCTGCGCGATCAGCTCGCGCACCTGGAACTCCGCGAGCCCGTAGGCGGGGTCGATCACGACCTTGTGGATTTTTTCCGGAGAGTCGTGCGCGACCTTCTCGATTTCGACGCCGCCCTCGGTGGACGCGACGATCACGGGGCGCGAGGTGTTGCGGTCGAGGAGGACGGCGAGGTAGTACTCCTTCTTGATGTCGCTCGCCTGGGTGAAGTAGATCGTCTGGACCTTGCGGCCCGCGGGGCCGGTCTGGACGGTGACGAGCGTGTTGCCGAGCATCAGGCAGGCCTTCTCCTTGGCCTCGGCCTTGGTCGCGCAGAATTTCACGCCGCCCTTGAACCCGTCGGTGAAGGTGCCCTTGCCGCGTCCGCCCGCGTGGATCTGGGATTTCACCATGACCGGGCCGGCCGGAAGCGACGCGAGCGCGGAATCGAAATCGGCGGCGGATTTCGCGGGTGCCCCCTTGGGGACCGGAACGCCGAATTTTTCGAACAGGGCTTTGGCCTGGTATTCGTGGATGTTCATGGGGAGAGGCGCAGTAAGTCAGATGCCGAGGCCGTTAAGCACGAAAAAAAGCAAGCCGGCCGCGGAGGGGGAGGGCTTTAAACCTCCGCTAATCTTCCGCGTTAGCGGGATGAGCCCCGAAACCTTTCCCCGCGAATCACGCGGCGGCATCCGCGGGAACTTCCGAGGTTGCTCCGAAATCGCCGCTGTGCAGGATGGCACTCATGCAATCGCACGAGGTGCTGCGGGAAGTGTTCAAGAAAACCAGCGCGAAACAGATCGCGTCGGACATGAACCTGTCGCTGTCGCTGATCTACAAGTGGACCGAGCCGCCGGTCGACGATTCGGGCAGCGGGGCGAACAACCCCCTCGACCGCGTCGGACAGCTGATCAGGTCGACGCACGATCCCCGCATCGCCCAGTGGGTCGCCGAGCAGACGGGCGGATTCTTCATCCGCAACCCCGCGAACCTGGCGCATCCGGGCCAGCTGATCCCGCTGACGAACGACATCGTGCAGGAGTTCGCCGACATGCTCGCGACGATCGCGTCGTCCGCGGCGGACAACAAGATCACGCCCGAGGAAGCGAAGAAGATCCGCGCGCGCTGGGAGGAGCTGAAGAGCGTGACCGAGAACTTCGTGCGCGCCTGCGAGAGCGGGAATTTCGGCGAGGTGCAGCGGGCGGCCGCGACGACCAAGGCCAGCGAGCGCACTTGAGCGATTGAAGCGGAGGTCACGGGGCGGACCGGTTGGGCGTTCCTCGCCCCGCTCCCGGTCATTTACTCGATGCGCCAGAACGGATGCTTCGTGATTCCCGGCTGGGCGGTCAGGCGCCACACTTCAAACTCCTCGCTGCCGAAGCCCTTGAGCCGCGCGGTTTCGCTGCCGGTTTCGAGCAGCGTTCCATGTTCGTCCAACAGGGACGCCACGCCGGGATCCTGGCGGACGGTGGTCGACAAGACCAGATCCTCGCCGGTGCCGAGCGCGCACAGCCGCGCTGCGATGTTCACGGTGGTACCGAAATAATCGAGGCGCTCGTTCTGGTTGATTGCGATGCAGGGGCCATGGTGCATCCCGGCCTTGAGCGCGAGCGGGTGCGGAGCGTGGGCGCTGTTGACGCCGTCCGGCAGGGGATATTCCTCCGGCCGCGCGAGGTGCCGCTGGGCGCGGACCAGCGCGCGGAGCGCCGCGCACGGCTGCGGAAAGACGGCCATGATCGCGTCCCCCATCGTCTTCACGATGGCGCCCCCTTCCGCCGAAACCGCGGCCTTGAGGATTTCGAAATGCGTGAGCACGCGGCCGAAGGCGGGCGCGTCGCCGATCGCCTTGTAGAGCTCCGTGGAATTTTTCAGGTCGGTGAACACGACGGTGAGCGATCCCACGGAAAACTGGCCGCCGGGGCGCAGCACCTCGCGCGAGAACAGATCGCGGAAAAGCTGCAGGGCCGTCACCTCGGCGGCGGTGGTCGACTGGTCGCTCCACTCGACGTGTTCGACGACCGCGAGGCGGGACTGGTCCGCGGCGTTCGCCAGGATCAAGGCGGCTCCCGGGCTCAGCGCGAGTTCGCCGACCGGGCTCGACTGCGGGGTCAGCGAAATTTCCCCCGACGGGGATCCTCCCTGCTCGATGCGGAAAATCTGCGGCGCGGCCAGGTCGGCGGCGCGCACGCGGTAGCGGCCCGGCTTGAGCGCGAGCACCAGCGCCCGGCGTTCGCCGGGATCGAGGTGCTGCTGCGCGACCACGTGGGGCGTGACCTGCGGGCCGCCGACACAATAGTCGAGCCGAGCCACCGGCCGGATGCTCGCGCCGGGGGTGAAGGTGAGCTCGACCGACTGGTCGAAGTTGGCGGTGAAATCGAGGTCGCACGTCTCGCAGTGCACGGCGGGATCGAGGCTGCCGAGGGAGGACGACGAAGCCTTCGTGCCGCGGCAGTGCGGGCAGAGAATGTCCCAGTGGAAGTCGAGCAGTCCCGCGCGGGTGGCGTGCAAAAACAGCTTCAAGGTCTCGCGGCGGTCCGCGCGCCACGCATCGGCCAGCACATAGGGCCGCATCCGCTGCGCCGCGAAATCGTCCGACGTCCGCACGAACGCCGTCAGTTTCTCCACAAGACCGGGCGGCTGGCGGGCTTCGTCGACCAGCAGGCGCTGCGCGGCGTCAAGCCGGCTGGCGGCGCCGGCGGCCAAGTCGGGCGAACGGGCCAGCTGCGAGATTTTCAAGCCATGGCGGGCGAACGCATCATAGCGCCGGAAGACGCGCTCCGTCGTCGCGCGCGCCCGCCGGCCGACCAGGAAAGGCAGGGCGAGCCGGCCGAGCAGGCTGGCGGGCGTCAGCCGCATATCGTAGGTCAGGGTCGTGCCTCCGCCCGGTCCCGGCGCGAGCTCGCAGCGCATCACCATCCGCGAGACGGGACCGCTCGAGTAGATGCGCTCGACCCCGAAGCACAAAGGTTCCTCCCATTCGAAGGCGTGCTCCTCCCATTCGATCGCGATGCCCATGGCTTTCGCGCGCAGCCGGCGCCGAGCGGAGGTGCTGGGCACGACCGTGACGGGCGGATACCCGCAATCGCGGTTGAACCGATCGGTGTTGGAGACGAGCGGCCAAAGCGCCTCCGGCGGCGATTCCAGGCCCCACGTCCAACGAAAACGCTGCTCGGGGCGGGGCATGGTGAGGGGCGATTGGAACGCCCTGGGGGATGAAGGCAATCATTCCGGAAATGTCCGGCGGGTTCGGCGAAGCGAAGATGCGCCGACCCTGAGCTTGGCGAACGGGGCCCAATGCGCTGGCCAACTGTCTGAACTTCGAACTCCCAACGTCCAACGCCCAACTTCGAAAGGTCTGCCGCCGCTCGCAGTCAGATGTGCTTCGGAATTCGAGGTTGGAAGGTGAAAGTTGGACGTTCGATGTTCGCCCGATTCCGCCGAGGAATCGCTGCGAAAGGCCTTCACGTCAACCCAGAGGCCAACGCGTTCCGCCTATCCTGATTTCGGGGCCAGCAGATGCTTCGTCAGGAAGGCGGTCTGGATCGCCGAGAGCTCCTTCACCCCGCGCTGCGCGAGCGCCAGAAGGCCTGTAAACTGCTCGGGCGAAAACGTGGATTCCTCCCCGCTGCTCTGCACCTCGACGAACTGGCCGCGCCCCGTCATGACGACGTTGGCATCGACCTCCGCGTCCTTGTCCTCGACGTAGTTCAGGTCCAGCAGCTCGCGGCCTCCGCAGAGCCCGACGCTGACCGCGGCGACGGAATCGGCGAGGGGGTTTTCGGCAATGAGTTTTCCGTCGAGCAGTTTCTGCACCGCGAGACGCGTCGCGAGGTAGGCTCCGGTGATCGCGGCGGTGCGCGTGCCGCCGTCGGCCTGGAGGACATCGCAGTCGATCCAAAGCGTGTTTTCACCGAGCTTCTGGAGATCGATCACCGCGCGGAGCGACCGGCCGATCAGGCGCTGGATCTCGACGGTGCGGCCATCGAGGCGTCCCTTGGAAATATCGCGGGCCTTCCGGTCGAGCGTGGAATACGGGAGCATGGAATACTCGGCCGTGAGCCAGCCGCCCTTGACGCCCTGCTGGCGCATCCACGAGGGGACCTTGGGCTCGATCGTGGCGGCGCAGATGACGCGGGTGTCGCCGAAGCCGACCAGCACCGAACCGGTGGCGTGCGGCGCGATGCCGGCTTGGAATGTGATGGGGCGGAGTTGGGCGGCGTGACGGCCGTCGAAGCGGGAGGACATGTCGGTTAAAAAGGGAAGATAGAAGATCGAAGACGGGAGAGTGACCGGGCTCCGGGACGAAAGACGAAGGAATTTCGTCAGCGGGACCGCGAGCTTGAATCCTCCACCTGCACTCTGCGGCCCTGGTTCATTCCTCGTCGCGGGTGGTGGGCTTGATCGGCTTCCCCTTTTCGCGGGCCTGCGCGGACATGAACGAGATGAGCCGGTCGTTGAAGTCGCGCGCGGGATCGTGCCCCATTTTCTTGAGGGCCTGGGTGAGCGCGGCGACCTCGACGAGCCGCGCCATGTCGCGGCCGGGCCGGACGAAGAGCTCGATGTGCGGCACCTTCAGGCCGAGGACCTCGTAGTACTGCTCCTCGAGGCCGGTGCGTTCCTCGACGACGTCGGGGGTCCATTCCTGGAGCGACACGACCATGTCGATGCGTTTTTCGAGGCGGATGGATTTCACGCCGAACATCTCGGCGATGTTGATGATCCCGATGCCGCGGCATTCCATCCACCCGCGGTTGAGCGGGCGGGAGGTGGCCATGAGCTCGCGTTCGTCGAGGAGCTTGATGACGGTGAGATCGTCGGCGACGAGGGAATGGCCGCGCTCGATCAGCGCGAGCGCGCACTCGCTCTTGCCCACGCCGCTGGTGCCGCGGAGCATGACGCCGACGCCTTTGACGTCGAGGGTCGTGGCGTGCTCGGTGGTGCTCGGCGCGAACTCGTTGTCGATGCAGAGCGTCGCGAGGTTCACGAAATTCATCGTGATCAGCGGGGTCCGCAGGATCGGCAGGTTCATTTCCGCGGCCACGGCGAGCATCGGATGCGTGGCGTTGAAATTGCGCGTCAGGACGAGGCAGGGGATGTGGCGCTTCACCATGCTCTGCAGGATTTCGATCTGCCGCGCCTGGGAGAGTGTCTTCAGGTAGGTCATTTCGGCGGCGCCGAGTACCTGGATGCGTTTGTTGGCGAAATATTTGAAGAACCCGGTCAGCGCCAGCGAGGGCCGGTTGATGGTTCCCTCGCGAATCAGCCGGTGCAGCCCGGTCTCGCCCGTGACCACTTCCAGCCGCAGTTTCTCGCGGTAGGTTTCGAGGAAGTGCGCGACGGTGATGCCGTGGATGGCTTTTTGCATGGGGCGAGGTTGGCGGTCAGCAGTCAGCCATCAGCCGGAACGGCGCGTCGCAGGAGGAAGGCGGCAATGGAAGGGGGGAGCTGATCGCTGAAAGCTGATAGCGGACAGCCCCGAAGCTACAAATTAAAATCCTCGCCGAGGTAGAACTTCCGGGCCTGCTCGTCCTTGATCAGGAACTGCCCGGTGCCCTCGCTGAGGACCTTGCCCTTGTGGATGAGGTAGGCGCGGTCGACGATGCGGAGGGTTTCACGGACGTTGTGGTCGGTCACCACGACGCCGATCCCGCGGGATTTCAGCTGGAGGATAATCTTCTGCACCTCGGCGACGGAGATGGGGTCGATCGCCGCGAAAGGCTCGTCCATCAGGAGAAACTTCGGCCGCATCACGAGCGCGCGGGCGATCTCGAGGCGCCGCCGCTCGCCGCCGGAAAGCGTGTAGGCCTTCTGCTGCGCGACCGGTCCGAGCCCCAGTTCATCGAGGTGCTGCTGCACCCGCGCGGCGCGCTCCTTGCGCGGCACCTTCGCGGTTTCGACGATGGCGAGG
>JAQGON010000089.1 GCA_028293565.1 Verrucomicrobiota bacterium
GCAGCGCAAACAGCAACTGCGCGGACTCGTCGAGCGCCTGCACACCGCGCGGGAGGAGGAGGCGAAACGCATCGCACGCGAGCTGCACGACGATCTCGGCCAGCAACTGACGGCGCTCCGCCTGCAACTGGGCAACCTGGACCTGAACCTCGCCGACGCGACCCCCAGCCAGCGGGCGCAGATCGCGGGGATGCACGCCGTCGTGAATCACACGATTCAAGCCGTGCAAACCATCGCCGGAGATCTCCGCCTCGCGCAGCTCGATCTCCTGGGGCTCACGGCCGCGATCGACTGGCAGTTGAAGGAATTCTCCCGGCAGAGCGGGATCCCCTGCAGCGTGCCGCGCCTCGACGAAATCGCGTACTTGTCCGATGCGCAGAACACCGCGGTGTTTCGCATCCTGCAGGAGGCCCTGACCAATATCGTGCGCCATGCGGGCGCCACGCGGGTGGAGGTATCGCTGCAGGCCGCCGCCGGGCAACTCACGCTGCAGGTCCACGACAACGGCCGTGGCGTCACCGCGGCGGAACTCGCGGACCGCAAGGCGATCGGTTTGCTCGGCATGCAGGAACGCGCCCAAATCCTGGGCGGCGAGGTCACGATCACCGGCGCGGCCGGCCAGGGCACGACCGTGCGGGTGCAAATCCCAATCCCCGAAACCCGTTGATTTCCCATGCCGGCGCGAAACCTCAAAGTCCTGATATGTGACGACCACCAATTGATCCGCGAGGGTCTGAAGCGCATCCTCCTGGACAGCGGCAAGGCCAGCGTGGTGGGCGAGGCGGCCGGCGCCTAGGAGGTCGCGCTGGCCGTCCGGCGGGAACCGTGGGATATCGTGATCCTCGACATCAACCTCGGCGACCGCAGCGGGCTGGACGTGTTGAAGGCGATCAAGGCGGACTTTCCCCGGCTGCCCGTGCTGATGTTGAGCATGTATCCGGAAGAGCAGTTCGCGTTGCGCGTGTTCCGGGCGGGGGCCAACGGTTACCTGAACAAGAACCTGGCCACGAGCGTCCTGCTCGAGGCGATCCGGCAGGTGCTGACCGACGGGCAATACGTCAGCGCCAAGGTGGCGGCGCAGCTGGTTGCGGCGGTGAAGCAACCCGACGGGCAGCCGTTGCACGCGATGTTGTCCGACCGCGAGGACCAGGTGCTGCGGCTGATCGGCGCCGGCCGGACCGTCGGCGAGATCGCGCAGCAGCTGGACCTCAGCGTCAAGACCGTGAGCACCTATCGCAGTATCGTCCTGCGGAAACTCGGGCTGGAGAACAACGCCCAGCTCATCCGCTACGCGCAGGCCAACGGGCTGGGCTGAGGCGCCTAGGACAAACACCGAGGTCGAGGGTGCGGTCGGCTGATTCCCACCGCGGGGCGGAGCTGCTAGAGTGGGGTGCGCGAGGACGGGCACTGTGGCCGTCGTTCCCACCCTTTATGTCCCGGCTTCTCCTCATCGATGACGATGCACTCTTTCGCGAGATGCTCGCGGCGGCGCTGATCCAGGCCGGGCACACCGTGGCCCAGGCCCGGGATGGCGAGGAGGGCGTGCGACTTTTCCACGCGGAGCCGGTGGATCTCGTGATCACCGATCTCGTGATGCCCCGCCGGGAGGGGATCGAGACCATGCTGGCGCTGCACCGCGCGCGCCCGGACCTGCCGATCATCGCCATGTCGGGCGGCCCCGTCCGGTCGTCGCTGTACCTCGACCTCGCCGCCAGGCTCGGCGCCTGCCACACGCTGGCGAAACCGTTCGCCACCGAGACCCTGCTGAGCCGCATCCAGGAAGCGCTTACGCCGCCGGCGGCCCCCGCCGCCCCATGAAAATTCTCCACCTTGAGGATGCGGAGCACGACGCGGAGCTGGTCCAGGCCATGCTCGCGGCCGAGTTTCCGTCGTGCGCCGTCACGGTCGTGGCCTCGCGCGCCGAATTCCTCGCGGGCCTCCTGGCCGAGCCGGCGCCGGACCTGGTGCTGTCGGATTTTTCGCTGCCGGGTTTCGACGGCCTGAGCGCGCTCGCCCTGGCCCGGGAGCGCGTCCCGGGCATTCCGTTCATTTTCCTGTCCGGATCGATTGGCGAGGAGCGGGCGATCACCGCCGTGGGCACGGGGGCCTACGATTACGTGCTGAAGGACAACCTCGCCCGGCTGCCCGTCGCGATTCGCCGCGCGCTCGACGACTTCGCCCAGCGCCGCCGCCGCAAGCAGGATGAGCGCCGGCTGCTCGAACTGGCGGGCATCATCGAACGCGCCGCCGAGGCCATCGTCGTCGCGGACATGACCGGGCGGATTACCCTGTGGAATGACGGGGCCGCGCGCCTGTACGGCATCCGCGCGGCGGACGCCGTGGGCCGGCCGGCGGAGGAGATTTTGTCCCACGACGCTGGCACGCACCTGCGGGCGGCGCGCGACGCGGCCTTCGAGACCGGCGAGTGGCAGCAGGAGTTGAACATCACCACGCGCGACGGCCGCAGCATCGTGATCGACGTGCGCATGACCCTCGTCCGCGATGACGCGGGCCGTCCCAGCGCGCGGCTCAGCATCGCGACGGACATCACCGAGCGGAAGAAACTCGAGGAGCAGTTCCTGCGCGTGCAGCGGCTGGAGAGCCTCGGGCTCCTCGCCGCCGGCATCTCCCACGACCTCAACAATGTGCTCGCCCCGGTGCTGATGGCGGCACCGCTGCTGCGCACCCGCGCGACCGCGCCCGAAGATTTGCGCGTGCTCGACATCCTCGAGAAAAGTGCGGAGCGCGGCAGCGCCCTGGTGCGGCAGATCCTGGGCTTCGCGCACGGGGCGGGCGGGGGCCTCCGCCTCACCCAGGTCAGGCATTTGCTGCGCGATGTCACCGATGTGATCGGCGCGACATTCCCCAAATCGATCGTCCTCGAACAGCACATCCCGACGGATCTCTGGCCGATCCAGGCGAACCCCACGCAAATTCACCAGATCGTGCTGAACCTCGCGGTCAACGCGCGGGATGCCATGTTGCCGCGCGGTGGCACGCTGCGGTTGCGGGCGGAAAATCGTTCGCTTACCGCGGCCGAGGCGGCGGCCGTGCCGGACGGCCGGTGCGGGGCGTTTCTCATGCTGGAGGTCAGCGATACCGGCACCGGGATGTCCGCCGAGGTGCTCGCGCGCATCTGGGAACCGTTCTTCACGACGAAGGGCGAGGGCAAGGGAACCGGCCTCGGCCTCGCGACGGTCCGCGGCATCGCGGCCACGCATGGCGGCTTTGTCACGGTCGGAACCCGGCTCGGTCAGGGCACCACGTTCCGCGTCTTCCTTCCGGCCGAGACGCCTGCGGGCGATCCCGGCGCAGCGGCGGAGCAGCCGGCCGTGCCCCGCGGACACGGTGAGCTGATCCTCGTCGTGGACGACGAAGCGGACGTGTGCCACGTCGCCGCCGCCATCCTGGATCGACATGGCTATCGCACGATCACCTGTTCCGACGGGATTGAGGCGATCGCCAAATTCACCGAGCGAAGCACCGAGATCGAAGTCGTGCTGTCGGACATCAACATGCCGAACCTCGATGGCCCGGGCCTCGCCGTCGCGCTGCGCCACCTGCGGCCCGATGTGAGGATCGTCGCGATTACCGGCCTCGGCAGCGGCAGCGCCGCCCCGATGGCCGGCGCGGATATTTTTGCGGCAACGGTCAGCAAGCCGTTCACGGTGGATTCGCTGCTGGGCACCCTGCACCGGATATTACAACGCGGGTCGGCGCGGTCGTGAGGGGAACGTGCACCCGGGGCGCCGGGAGTCAGGATCGGCGCAGCTCGCCAGGGCTTGGCCGCTGATAGCTCGGATGGAAATATTACCCCGCCCTGGATGTTTCGCTCGGGACCGCCGATAATAGGATCCGGACGCCGCGGGACATCCCGCTACCCGCTTATTTGAGCGACGCCATGTCGATGACGAAGCGATATTTCACGTCGCTCCGGAGCATGCGCTCGTAGGCTTCGTTGACCTGATCCATGCGGATCATCTCGATGTCGCTCGTGATGTTGTGCTGGCTGCAGAAATCCAGCATTTCCTGCGTCTCGGGCAGGCCGCCGATCAGCGAGCCGGAAAACGAGCGGCGTTTCATGAGGAGCGGGAAGGCGGCAATGGTGAGCGGCTTTTCGGGTGCGCCGACCAGCACCATGTTTCCATCGCGCTTCAGAAGGTTGAGGTAGGCGGTGACGTCGTGCGCCGCGGACACGGTATCGAGGATGAAATCGAAACTCGCGCCCTGGGCGGCCATCTGCGCCTCGTCCCGGGAGACAACAACTTCATGCGCGCCGAGCCGCTGGGCGTCGGCGGTTTTGCCCGGCGATGTGGTGAAGAGCACGACCTGGGCGCCGAACGCGCGGGCGAATTTCACGGCCATGTGGCCGAGTCCGCCCAAGCCCACGACGCCAACCTTCTGGCCGCGGCCGACTTTCCAGCGGCGCAGCGGGGAATAGGTGGTGATCCCGGCGCAGAGGAGCGGCGCGGCGGCGGCCGCGTTGAGATTGGCCGGGATGCGCAGCACGAATTCCTCCGTGACCACGATGCTTTGCGCGTAACCGCCGTACGTCGGGGTGTTGAGATGCTTGTCCATGCTGCCGTAGGTCATGACCATGTCGGGGCAGAACTGCTCCAGTCCCGCGAGGCAGTCCGGGCACGTGCGGCAGGAATCCACCAGACAGCCCACGCCGACGAGATCGCCGACCTTGGTTTTTTTCACTCCCGGGCCGGCGGCGGTCACGCGGCCCACGATCTCGTGCCCCGGGACGGCGGGATACTGGGTGAAGCCCCATTCGTTGCGCGCGAAGTGGAGATCGGAGTGGCACACGCCGCAGTAGAGAATTTCGATTTGGACGTCGGTGGCGGTGGGTTCGCGCCGCGGAATGGTGGCCGCGCCCAGCGGAGATTTCGCGCTGGCGGTGGAGAAGGCTTTG
>JAQGON010000145.1 GCA_028293565.1 Verrucomicrobiota bacterium
GGGAGTGGCCCGGGTCTCCGACCCGTGAAGCTGGACGCGGGCGCCCACCCTCAGCCAAGCTCCACCGTTTTTCTCGAGTCCGCCCACACGGGTCGGAGACCCGTGCCACTCCCGTCTCCACCTTCCATGATCGACTCCGGCCCTCCGGTTCGCAGCGTGCGGGCATGGCGGAAATTCGACGCGTGGTGGTGGTCGGGGGCGGGGCCGCGGGATTTTTCGCGGCCATCGCCTGCGCCGAACAGCTGGGCGCGAACGGATCCGTCACTCTCTACGAAGCCACGGCGCACCCGCTCGCCAAGGTGCGTGTGTCCGGGGGCGGCCGCTGCAACGTCACGCACGCCTGCTTCGATCCGCGCGAACTCGTGAAGCGTTATCCGCGCGGCAGCCGGGAACTGCTCGGCGCGTTTCATCGGTGGCAGCCGCGCGACACCGTCGAGTGGTTCGCGGCGCGCGGCGTCGAAACCAAGACGGAGGCCGACGGCCGGATGTTCCCGGTGAGCGACGACTCGGCGACGATCGTCGGGTGCCTGACGCAGGCGGCCGCGGATGCCGGCGTGAAAGTGATTACGAGCCTGGGAGTGCGGAAGGCCGAGCGGGTCGCCCGCGACGGCGCGGCGCCGGATTTCTGGCTGACGTTCACCGACGCCTCCAACGCGCGGTGCGACCGGCTGCTGCTCGCGACGGGCGGCAACAAATCCTCCGCGGGGCTGACGATCGCCGGGGCCCTCGGCCACACGATTGTGCCGCCGGTGCCCTCGCTCTTCACGTTTCACATCGACGACAAGCGGCTTGAGGGCCTGTCGGGCGTCTCGGTCGAGCATGCCTCGGCGGCGGTGTCCGGCACGAAACTGCGCGAGAGCGGCCCGCTGCTGATCACGCATTGGGGGCTGAGCGGGCCCGCGATCCTGAAGCTTTCCGCGTGGGGCGCGCGGGAGCTGGCCGAGCGCCATTACGAGTTTCCGCTGGCGATCAATTTTGCCGGCGCGCACACACGCGAGACGCTGGTGGCCGAGCTGGCGTCGGTGCGGTCGCAGAACCTGCGGAAGCAGATCGCGACCTGGAGTCCGCTGGAGATGCCGCAGCGCCTGTGGGAGCGGCTGGTGGCCGGGGCGGGGATTGGGCCGGCGACTCCCTGGGCCCAGGTGGGGAATGCGGCGCTGGCGGGACTCGCCGCCAACATCACGGCCGCGGAGTTCAAGGTGGTCGGGAAAAGCCTGTTCAAGGAGGAATTCGTGACGTGCGGCGGCGTGCGGCTGAGCGAGGTGGATTTCCGCACGATGGAGAGCCGGGTGTGCCCGGGACTTTTTTTTGCCGGCGAGGTTCTGGACATCGACGGAATCACCGGCGGCTTCAATTTCCAGTCTGCCTGGACCACGGGCCGAATCGCGGGCGAAGCGCTGGCCGGATGACCATGACCGCACATTTCCCGTCGCGGGTGCGAATCGGCGCGGAGGCAAGGCAGCGGGATCGAACCCGAAGCAGAGGCGCAGAATCCCAATTTCTCATTCGCGCCCATCCGCGCCCTCAGCGGGAAATGTTCGGCCTGTAGATTTTTCCGATGTCCTTTTGGCAACTGCTCGCCCTGATCCTTCCGGTCTTTGCGCTGATGGCGCTGGGGATGGGCCTGCGGCGCCTGCAGTGGCTCACGGCGGAGGCGGACCAGAGCCTGCTGCGGCTGGTCGTCAATTTTCTCTATCCGTGCATCATCTTTGAAAACGTCCACGCGAATCCCGCCTTGCGCCAGGCGGGCAACCTCGCCTGGGCTCCGCTCGTCGGTTTCGTGACGATGGCCGCGGGCATCGCGGTCTGCCATTTGGCCGCGCGGCTGCTGGGGTTCACGGTTGGCACCGGTCTGCGGACCTTCGCGTTCTCCGCTGGAATCTACAACTACAGCTACATCACGGTGCCGTTGATGACCTCGCTGTTCGGCGCGGGCAGTCTCGGCGTGCTCTTCGCGCACAACGTCGGGGCGGAGGCGGCGATCTGGGTCGTGGGGATCATGGTGCTTTCGGGCCGGTCGTGGCGCGAAGGGTGGCGTCAGCTCCTCTCGCCGCCGGTGGTCGCGCTCGTGGTGTCGGTGGCGGTCAACCTCTCCGGGCTGGGCGCACGGCTGCCCGGGCTGCTCCTCGACGTCGTGCATCCGCTGGCGGCGTGCGCGATTCCGATGGGGCTCATCCTGAGCGGGGCGACGATGGCGGAACATTTCTTTGCGCGGCCCCGCGATTTGTTTGACGCGCGCACGTCGCTGGCGGCCGTCGCCCTGCGGCTCGGCGTGATGACCGCGCTGTTCCTGCTGCTGGCGCGGTTCGGGCCCTTCTCCGCGGATCTCCGTCACGTGATCGTGGTGCAGGCCGCGATGCCCGCCGCTTTCCTTCCGCTCGTGCTCGTGAAGCATCACGGCGGCCACCTCCTGACCGCGGTCCGTGTCGTGCTGGCGACGGTGCTCGCGAGCGTGGTGTTGACGCCGCTGTGGCTGCAGGTGGGACTGGCGTGGCTTGGCGGTTGACGCGGGTGAAAGGCGGCTTTCCGCGAAAGCTCCGCTGCAAAAGCCGGTTGAGTTCCGGGGCGGAGGCGATTCGTATGCGCCGATGCAACTCCGCCGACTCGGCCGCAGTGACCTCCGGGTTTCGGAACTCTGCCTTGGCACGATGCAGTTCGGCTGGACGGCTGATGAAGCCACGTCGTTCGCGATCATGGACGCGTTTGTGCACGTGGGGGGAAATTTCATCGACACCGCGGACATCTACACGACGTGGGGCCCGGATGGGCTGGCGGGCGGCGGAAGGGCGGAGGAGATCATCGGCCGGTGGACGAAGAGCCGCGGGATTCGAAAGCACGTTCTCGTGGCGACGAAGGTCCGCGGCAAGATGGCCGAGGGTCCGGAGGGCGCGGGCCTCGCCAAGGCGCGCGTGATCCGCTGCTGCGAGGATTCGCTGCGGCGGCTGCAGACGGACTATCTCGACCTGTACCAGTGCCACTGGGCGGATCTCGCCGTGCCGATCGAGGAGACGCTCGCGGCCCTCACCGAGCTCGTGCGCGCGGGCAAGGTCCGCGTCATCGGCGCCTCCAATTATCCGGCGTGGCGGCTGATGGAGGCGGCGCACCAGAGCGCCACGCGCGGCCTCGCGCGCTTCAATTCCTACCAGCCGGAATATTCGCTGATGGAGCGCGGGCTCTTTGAACTGGAGGCGCGCCCGTTCTGCCGGCATTACGGCCTCGGCGTGATTCCGTATTCGCCGCTGGCGGGGGGATTTCTCACCGGAAAATACCGGCGCGGCGCCAAGGTCGACAGCGTGCGCGCGGCCGACGTCGGGCGGAAATACTGCCATGACCGCGGCTTCGCGGTGATCGAGCGGCTCGAGGCGATCGGAACCTCGCATGGAAAAACCGTCGCGCAGACCGCGCTGGCGTGGCTCCTGAGCCAGCCGGTGGTGACATCGGCCATCGTCGGCGCCAACACGCCGGCGCAGCTCGGCGACTCGTTCGGCGTGGTGGGTTACCGGCTGACGGAGGAGGAAATGAAGAGCCTCGACGAGCTCACGGATTATCCGACGAACGGGCGCCCGATTTGGGATTAGCCCGGTGTATGATTGCGGACTGCGGACTGCTGATGGCGGAGAGTTCAGAATTATGCTGACGATCACTTTCGGCGTGCGCTGGCGGATGGGACGGTGGTTGCTCGGCCTCCGCGGATGAAATTCAAGCATCTCGGGTATGCGTTGCTGGGGGCGGGTTACGTTGCGGCGGCGGTGTTTGCCTGGAACCATTCGCGGGGTCCGGCGGGGCGCGACCGCGTCACGGTCCGGCTCTGTCACTGGCAGCTCGAGGGAACGGTGCGCGAAGGACTGCTCGCGGTCGCCCGGCGTTACGAGCAGCTGCATCCGGAGGTGAAGGTCGAGATCCTTGTCGTGCCCGAGACGATCTACCGCCAATGGATGCGCACGCAGCTGGTCGGGGGCACGGCGCCGGACCTGATCGAGTACACGATGTACTGGGGCCGGATCGAGGAGCTGGCGCCGCGTTATTTCGCGCCGGTGACGCGCGAGGTCGCGCAGCCCAACCCCTACAACCGCGGGACGCCGCTCGCGGGCGTGCCGTGGCGCGACACGTTTCTCGACGGGATGAACGGCCCCGACGGCTACAACACGCTGATGCGCGAATACTACGCGCCGACGATCGCGATGTTCACGCTGCGGCTGTTCTACAATCGCACGCTGCTGCGCGAGATCACCGGACGCGACGAGCCGCCTGCGACGTGGCGGGAGTTTCTTGCGCTGCGCCGGGAAGTGGAGGCCTTCGCGCGCCGGAACGGACGCGTGCTGTCGACGATCAGCAATTCCGCGGACAACAGCCGCTGGATGGCCTTGCCGGTGATGGAGGGGATGGGCAGCCATTTCTCGCCGCGGATCGACCACGACCACACGCTGAGCCTGTCGTACTGGGAACTGGCGCACGGGCTGCTGCGCGGCGAATGGTCCTTCCGCACGCCGGAAATCGCGAACGGCCTCGCGGTGTTCCGCGAGCTCGGCCTCGCGAGCCAGCCGGGATTTGTGCAGGTGCGGCGCGACGTGGCGCTGCTGGATTTCCTGCGCGGGCACGGCCTGATCGTGTGCGCCGGAAGCTGGGATGCGAGCAGCCTGAAGCGCGAGGCGCCGTTTGAGGTCGGCGCGTTCCGGCTGCCGCTCCCGGGCGCGGAGGATCCGGAGTTCGCGGCGCGGACCCTCGGCCCGCTGTCGGACGGCTCGGTCCAGACCGGGACGGCGTTCTACCTCAACAAGGCGTCGGGCCACCCGGAGGCGGCGATCGATTTCCTGCGCTTCCTGACGAGCGTCGAAGGCGACCAGATTTTCGTGAACGTGAGCGAGTGGCTGCCGGCGATCAAAGGCGTGCGGCCGACGGATTTCTCGCGGCGGTTCATGCCGTTTTACGACGGATATTACTGGAGCGCGAATTCGTACTTTCACGGCACCGGCGTGGAGATGAACATGTTTTTCCTGCAGGAAATGCACCGCCTCTTCGGTCCGAACGGGAGCGTGGCGGCGTTCCAGGACGAAATGGACCGCGACCTGCCGGCATATTCGGGGCGGGATCTTCGCGCGCATCTGCGCGATTCACGCCAGGCTTTCATCGGGGACGATGTCAGCACCGCCGCGCGGATGGAATCGACGGGACGCACCGACCGGCTGCCCGCTTCGCCGGCGCTGCTCGAAGCGCGGCATTACCAGACGGCGCGCGAGGTCGCGATCGCGGCAGGCCGGCCTCAGCCGGAGCCGGGCGTGGAGGCGCATCCATGAAGCGCGGTCCGCTCGCACGAATTGACTCCCGCCGCGGCGCGGCGATCGCGACGGCGGTGTTTGCGGCGCTCGCCGCTTTGCCCGCATCCGCCACGGAACCAGCCGGGATCGGCGCGGGCTGGAAGGCGTTGACGCTGCTCAACGCGGACGGGGCGTTGCGGGCATTCTCCACCGCCGGTGCGGCCGCGAACCTGCCGGAAGGGCGCGAGGCGCGCTTTGGGCGGGCGCTCGCGCTGCTTGCGAAGCAGCCCATCACACCGGCGCAGGTCGATGAGGCGCGGAGCATTTGTGCAGAGCTGGCGGCGGGCGGGATTGATGACGCCGCGCAGGGGGCGGGTTATTTTCTTGGACGCATCGCGCAGCATCACCAGGAGACGCCGGACCTTGCGGAAGCGGCGCGGCAGTATCGCCGGCTGATCGAGGCGCATCCGTCGTCGATCTGGGCCGACACGGCGCGGACGAGGCTGGCGGTGCTCGAGCTTTATGCGCCGGCGCCCGAGCCGGCGCCGGCGCGGCTTGCCCACGTGGCGGGAATCCTGGCGACGGCGAGGACCCCTGCGGCGCGGAGCGAGCTGCATCTGCTGATGGCGGACGCGATTTTTTATTTCGGACTTCCGGTGGCGGATTCGCTTCCGCATTTGTCAGCCGCGGAGAAACTGGGACTGCTGGACGGCCCGGCGCGCGCGGACGTCCTCGTTCAAATTGCCGAGATTTCGGCGATGACGGGCGACATCGCGCAGGCCAGGAAATTCTATCAGGCGTATCTTGCGGAGTTTCCGCTCGATCAGCGCCAGTTCATGGTCCGGGAGAAACTTCGGGCTCTCGAGGGTTGAACTTCCATTCTGATTTTTATGAAACGGTGGATCGGGCTGTTCGTAATGCTCTTTTCCTCAGCGGGGCGCGTTGCCGCAGGCCCTGCCTTTTGGCGAAGCCGATCCTCTCGTAGCAGCCGACGTGAGGAGGCTGAGTTCGTGGCGCTTGCTCAGCCGAACGCGGACACAGCCTCCTGACGTCGGCTGCTACCGATGAAGCGCGGCGACGATGCGCCCCCGCCCACCGGACTATCCCTGCATGATCGCGCGGTAGGCGAGGAAGTCCGAGTGCAACCGGTGAAAGACCTCGTGCTTCTTCGCGTGAAACGCCCGCACCGCGCCGCGCGCCGGCCTGATCGTGCGTCCGGCGGCGCTCATCGCCGTCATCGCGTGGGCGACGTTCGCATGCCTTCCCGCCGCGACCGCCCCGAGCATCGCCGCCCCGAGCAGCACCGCTTCGGGTTCCTTCGGCAGCACGATCTCGCAGCCGGTGATGTCCGCGTGCTCGCGCAGGAAAACGGGATTCTTCGTGCCGCCTCCGCAGGCCGCCAGGGTGTCGATCCGATAACCGCGGGCGTTCATCGCGTCGACGATGTGGCGCGTGCCGTGCGCGACGGCCTGGATCGCCGCGAGGTAGTGGAGGGCGAGATCGTCGGCGGTGGCGGAGAGCGAGAGTCCGCTGATCGTTCCGCGCAGGGTGGGATTCGCGCGCGGCGAACGGTTGCCATGGAAATCCGGCTGGACGTGAAGGTCCCGCGTGAGTTCGCCGGGAAAACGGACGCCGCGCTCCTTCGCGATCGCGGCGAGACGGGCATTGAGCACCTCGTAGAGGGTCCGCCGCGACTTCCTCGCTTCGGCGAGCAGCGGCGCGGCGGCGGCGTGGGAAAAAATCACATGGTCGATCAACGCGCCCGTGGCAGATTGTCCGCCCTCGGTCAGCCAGAGCCCCGGGACCATCGCGGAAAAATACGGACCCCAGATTCCCGTAATGAAGCGCGGACGGGCCGACACCGCCATGTGGCACGACGATGTTCCACCGATGAGCGCGACCCGCCGCTCGAGTGTCGACGCGGTGAGGGCGCTGCTCCGGAGTCCGGCGCCGAGGACCCCGAGTCCGCCGGCATGCGCATCGATGATCGCGACGCCCACCGGCGTGCCGATGCAGAGTCCCAGTTCCTTCGCGGCCCTGGCGGTGAGTCCGCGGCCGATCGGTTCCCCCATGGGACGCACCCGCGTGCCGATCCGGCGGAAATTCTCCGCGGCCAGGTCACCCAATCCGATCCGCCTGAAATAGCTTTTGTCCCAGCCGCCGCCGCGCCGGTGTCCGAGATAGGTCCACTTGCAGACCGTCGTGCAGAGCGACCGCGTGTCGTCGCCGGTGGCGCGATAGGTCAGGAAATCCGGCAGGTCGAGGAATCGCGCGGCGCGCGCCCAGCTGTGCGGCAGGTTTTTCTTCAGCCAGAGAAGCTTCGGCGTCTGCATTTCCGGCGAGATCACGCCGCCGACATAGCGGAGCACCGGATGACGGGTGCGGTTGATGAGCTCGGCCTGGGGGATCGCGCGGTGGTCCATCCAGACGATCACGTTTTGCTCCGCCCGGCCCGTCGCGCTGACGGTCACCGGCCGGTCGTCTTCATCCAGCACGACGAGCGAGCAGGTGGCGTCGAAGCCGATGCCGGCGATCGCCCCGGGCTGCGCCCCGGAATTTTTCAACGCTCCGCGGACGGCCCGCCCGCAGGCGGCCCAGATGTCGCCGGAGGAATGCTCGGCGTGGTCGGGCGCGGACCGCCACAGCCGGATCGCCTCGGTGGAATGCCCGAGCATCCGTCCCGCAGACGTGAACACACCCGCCCGTGCGCTGCCGGTGCCGACGTCGATGCCGAGAAAAAGTTTTGGGGTCATGCGAAGGATAAGTGATTTTGGTCGTGGTGCCCCAAACCTTATCATCCCCGTTTTTTTAAACCACGAACGGACCCGAATGCACCCGAATTAAGCGGCTGCGAACTTCCCGGGCGCCGCTCCGCGCTCTTCGCGTCCTTCGCGGTCAATCGCCTTAACGCCGGGGATTTTGAAGTCTCCCTTGCGAACGGCGGGTTCTAGTCTAGATCGGCGGGGCTTGATGAAGGTCTCCGGAAAAATGGTGGGCGGCGCCCTGATGGTCGTGGCCTATGTCGTTTCCGCCTTGCTCGTTTTCAACCGGTCGACGGCGGAGGCGCGCTCGGACCGGGTGACGATCCGGTTTTCCCAATGGCAGCTCGAGGGCACGGTCCGCAAGGCGTTCGACGCGGTCATCGCGCGCTACGAGCAGCTGAATCCCAAGGTGCACGTGGTCCAGCTGGCGATTCCGGACACGGTGTACCTGCCGTGGGTGCAGACCCAGATGGTGGGCGGCACGGGCCCCGACATTGCGGAGTACGTCTGGATCTGGCCGGACATCGCGCGGCGGTTCCAGCCGCTCGACGACGACATCGCGAAGCCGAATCCCTATAACAAGGGGACGCCGCTCGAGGGGGTCGCGTGGCGGGAGACCAACATCGACGGCATGTCGAACGACGACAGTTTCATCAAGTCGCTCAGCCATTATTACGGCATCACGGTGACTTCGCACGTGTCGCGCATCGTGTACAACCGGGCGCTCCTCCGGGAGATCACCGGCTCCGACCGGCCTCCGCGGACTTATCGGGAGTTCATCGCGCTCTGCACCCGGATTCGCGAGTACGCCAGGACCCACGGGCGGAATCTCTCGCCGCTCGGATGCTCGCAGGACACGGCCCCCTTCTTTTCCTACTGCATCATGGGCGCGATGGGGGTGAAACTCGCGGAGCAGCTCGATTACCGGCACCGCCTCCAGATTTACCAGCTGCAGCTGGCCTCGCAATATCTGCGGGGCGAATGGAGTTTCGAGACCGCGGCGTTGGAGGCGGGCCTGCGCCAACTGGGCGAGATCGGCGGCTTCATGACCCCGGGTTTCGTGCAGCGGAAGCGCCACACGGCGATCACCGATTTTGTGGCGCAACGGACGGTGATGATCGTGGCGCCGAGCTGGGATGCGAGCAGCCTGCCGCTGATCGCCTCGTTCGAGATCGGGGCGTTCAATTTTCCCTACCCGCGCGAGGACGACCCGGTGTACGGCCCGTTCGTCAAAAGCCCGTTTGGAGAGGGGCCGCGCCTCTCGGTCATGGGCTTGTATCTCAACCGGCTGACGCCGCATCGCGCGGAGGCGATCGATTTCCTGCAGTTCCTCACCAGCGTGGAAGGCAGCGGGATCTTCACGCGCATCAGCAACTGGCAGCCGGCGACCGTCGGCGTGAAGGCGGAGGGACTGGCGGCGCAGTTCACGCAGGCGACGGAGGGCTATACCTGGGGCGCAACTTATTTCGGCATCACGATCGACGCCGACAAATTCATCCAGTCCCAGTACTACACGCTCTGGAATCCCAACGGCGGCGTGCGGGCTTTCCAGGACCAGATGAAAGCCGGCCTCGCCGTGCGGATCCGCGACGACCTGCGGCGCGAAAGCGCGTCCGCCGTCCACAACGTCCAGCGCGAGGATTGTCTCGCGGCGGCCGCCTACTTCGAGGCGAAGCCGGGCCGGCGGCCCGAGAAGCTCCCGCTCGTGACGATCTCGAACGAGGTCAGGATTTACCAGTTCGGCCAGATCCTCGCCCTTCCGGATCGTTCCATCCCATGAAAAATCGTCCCGGCCATTTGCTGCTGCTGTGGGCGTCGGTGGGAGCGGCCGCCGGATCGGACCTGACGGACGGGTGGGCGGCCATTCGCGCGTATCGGGTGGACGCCGCGATGGAACATTTCGAGGCCGCGGCGCGCTCGGGGGCGCCGGCGGTGGCCCGCGAGGCGACGCTCGGCCGCGGCGTGGCGCTGCTGGCGAGGCAGCCGGTGACCGCCGGACAGGTTGACGAGGCGCGTCGCATCCTGACCGGGCTGGTGGACAGCGGCGCGGACGATCCGGCCCAGGCGGCGCGATTTTATCTGGCGCGCATCGCGCAGCACCATCAGGAGCATCCGGACCTGGCGGAGGCGGCGCGGTTATACCGTCAGCTGATCGCCGAGCATGAGGAATCCGTCTGGGCCCAATCGGCGCTCGGCCGCCTTGCGCTGATCCAGCTTTACGCGACCGGCGATTCCGCCTCGCCGGCGCAGCGGCTGGCCGAAACCGAGAAATTGCTCGCGCACGCGCACGTGGCGCAGGCGCGGGGCGAGCTTCACATCGTTCTGGCGGAGGCGATTTTCTTTTACCGGCTGCCGGCGCAGCAGGCGCTGCCGCACCTCCTCGCCGCCGAGCCGCTCGGTGGATTCGACCGCGTCGGCCGCGCCGATGCGTTGCTGCAGATTGCCGAATTGTCGCGCCTGGCGGGCGAAAAAACCCAGGCCGCGAAATATTATCGGACTTTTCTCCAGGAAAATCCGCGCGACACGGCCAACTACACCGCGCGACGGCACCTGGCCGAAGTGGAGGGCGGTCCGATGATGCCGCCGCCGTAAATCGCCCCCTCTCGGTAGCAGCCGACGTCAGGAGGCTGATTTTCACCACGAAGCCCGCGAAGATCGAACCCGCCTGCGCCAGATCTTCGCCGCCTTCGTGCTCTTCGCGGTAAAACGCGTTTTCAACGCGTTCGACGCTCCATCAGCCCTTGAGTCCTGCGTGCGCCTCCAGCGGCATCGGGCCCCCTTCGACTAAGCCCAGAGCCTGCGGCAACGCGCTCCCCGGTAGCAACCGACGTCAGGAGGTGGGATTTGTTTTTCCAGAATCCAGACGACAGCCTTCTGACGTCAGCTGCTACAGAGGGGCGACTTATCCGCCTGCGGACAGTTTTCGCGGCAGCTGCAGGGGCCGGAAATGCCACGCGGGAACGTGCGTGCGGTCGGGCGCATCGGGGGCGTCGGCGAAATTTTTCTCGCCCACGATCTGGCCGGGGCTCACGACGTGCCAGTCGCCGTTGTAATAATGATGAGGGCCAAACGTGTTGAAGGTGCTCGGAATCAGCTCCAGCTGCAGCGCGTGGGGCCCGGCGGCCAACGGCTCCTTGAGCTCCAGTTTCCAGTCGGGACCCCAAGCCCAGCCGATGCGCTTCCCATCGATGAACACCCGGACGGCGTCTCCGGCCACGCCCGCAAAACGCAGCGACCGACCCGGGGCGGCGAGCTGGAATGACGCCTGCGCGACGAAGGGGCGGTTGAGAAACGGAAAACCCGCGGCGACGAGTTCCTCGGCGGCCGAGAAGGTTTCCACTCCGGCGACAAACGGCCCGTCCGTCTTGATCGTCCGGTTCGGGCCCTGCACAAATGCGGTCGCGCTCCGGACGGTGAACGCGCCCTCGATCCACAGATAGGGCTTCGCGGGAAAATCGCGGAGGGTGATGAAGTGCAGGCGGTGCTCGCCGTCGTCGAGCCGGCCGGGAATCGCGAACATTCCATCGTCGCCGGCGGTCAGCTTCAGCGGTTCTCCGTCGAGGCTGGCGTCAACCAGGTCGTCGGCGAACCGCAGCGTGAGCAGCTCCGGATGCGACTGCCCGAACATGGTCGTGAAATCGGCGCTGTAATTCCGCGGGGCGTTGCGGCGCGGTTCGATCAGCCAGGCGTTCTCGGGCAGGGTGGGGACGCTCCACGCGAGGGCCGATTCTGCTGCGGGCGTTTCGTTTCCCTCGTGAACCTCCACCGCGCCGCGGCGTGGTGGCGCGGGAGTTTTCCAGCGGACTGCGGGCCCGCGGAGGATCGCCGCCGGGTCGGTCACGAGATGGTCGTAGGTCATCTTTCCAAGACGGATCCGTCCGTGTTCGATGCTGCCGTCGGTTTCGAGCGTGCGCTCGTCGGTGAGGTCGTAGGCGATGCCGGCGGCCTTGAGATCCGCGAGGGTGGCGAGGAAGGCGGTGTTCATCCGGCTCGCCGGCGTGTCGGGAAACGTGGTCGCGACGTGCTGGTTGGTTTGAAAGAGCTCCCAAGGCTCGTACTCGCTCATCAGCCCGCGGTAGGGGGCGACCACCAGCGTGGCCGGCACCGGCGGACGGTGGGCGGCGAGCTCGCGCGTCACGCGGGCGAGCATTTCCGGAAAGGCGTCGCGCCAGGTGAGGTGCAGCGGCTCGGAGGGCGGCCAGTCGGTCAGCGCGGGCGTGTCGAGGCGATACTGGCTGAGATGAAAGACGAAATCGGTGAGTCCGTTGCGGCCGAGCCAGAGGGTATAGCGTTCCGCGTCCTCGGGCGACGCGCCCCAGCCGGCTCCGCCGAAGCACTCGACCATGCAGCGCCCGTTGCCGAACTGGCGGGCGGCGGAGGCGGCCTGCCGCGGATAGAAATCCAGCGCGGGATAACGCTCGAGCGAGTCGATGCCGGGAATGCTGAGATGGCGGAAGATGCGGTGGAGCGAACCCACCATCGGGAGCTGGAACAGGGGATGCTCCTCGCCCTTGACGTGGCCGATGAACTGCTTGCCGTGCCGCTCGCACCACGCGAGGTAGGGCGCAAAAAATCCGTCGATGAGCACGTCGCTGACCAGCTCCCAATAGGCGATGCGGACCTCCTCGTGGCCCGGTCCGCGGGCAAAGAGCAGCGGGAGTTTCTCGGCAAAATCGGCGCCGAATTTCTCGCGCAGGCGGGCGGGCATGACGGGCGACCAGGGAATTCCGGCGACGTCGGGAAACGGATCCTTGATGATCCCGGATTCGGGCTCGTCGGTGAAAAACGCCTCGATGAACGCGAACGCCTCCGGATCGAGGCCGGTGCGGTAGCGCTCATGGATCAACTCGAGGAAATGACCGAGCACCTTCGGGTCGAGCGAGTCGACGTAGTTGATCCGCCGCGGCGTCAGGTACCACGTCCGGGCGCCGGGCGTGCCGGCGGCGACGATGCGATTCGCGGCGTCGGCGGTGAAGGAACCCACCGAGTCCACGGCCGCGTGCGGCGTGAGGTCGAGCCGCATCGCGCCGCTGTCGGGATAAGCGGCGAGCACCTGTCCGTCGCCGGTGCCGCTTGGCCAGCCGTTTTCGTCATAGAGCCAGAAGCGGAGCCCGAGTTTTTTGGCGTGGAGAATGCAGGTTGAGACCTCCTTCAGATAGGCCGGGCTCATGTAGGGCGGCTGGCCCGGGTAGAACCGCGGGTGAAACACGACGCCGTGGAGGCCGGCCTCGCGGAAGCCGGCGAGCTGCCGCTGCAGGCGCCCCTGGTCCAGCGGCGCGTTGATGGACCAGAACGTGTAATAGCGTGGGGCGAGGTCGGGATTCAACGACGTGCAGGCTACGGCGCGCGCCACAGGAGAGGGAAACGGAAAACGCGGGCGCCCGGTGAAAGTTCAGCGCGGGCTTCGAGGCTTTCACCTGGGATCGCAACGGGCGCGAAGAGGACTTCGCGTAATGATACGGTTTGGAATTCGGCGGGTGGAACGCGTTGCCCTCAACGCGTTGGGCGCTCCGTCGACACCAAGGTCCGCTCGCACCTCCAGCGCATTGAGGACAATGCGCTCCACCTGTGGACTGTTCTCTTCGGGTTCGCGCCGGCTGGAGGCGCGGGCCAAAAAGCTTGTTTGGTTCGGGCCCGGGGACTTTGCTGCGGACCCGATGAGCCCACCCCGGATCCTGCGCGTCGCGATCATCGGCTGCGGCAGCTATGGCGCCGAGCACGCGAAATTCCTGTCGGCCTGTCCGGCGGTGAAACTCCACGCGGTGGCCGACATTGCGGAACCGCGGGCGGAGGAATTTCGCCGCACCTATGGGGCGGGCTATGCCACGAGCGATGTCGGCCGGATCTGGGCCGACCGGGAAATCGACGCCGTCTGGATCTGCACGCAGCATCACACGCATGCGCCGCTGGCCGAGGCGGCGGCGGCGGCCGGAAAGAATTTTTTCCTGGAGAAGCCGCTGGCGATCACGCTCGCGGACTGCGACCGCATTGTGGCGGCGGTCGAGCGGAGCGGCGTCATCGCGGCCTCCGGTTTCAAGCTGCGGTTTTTTCCGGCGGTGATCGCGGCGCGCGCCTTTCTGGAGCAGCCGACGCTCACCGTGGCGCAGGTGATCGACGACCACTGGCCGTCCGACTTCTGGGCCAACGATCCGGTGCAGGGGGGCGGCAATGTGCTTTCGCAGGGCTGCCACATGGTCGACACCGTGCTTCATCTGCATCGCTCGGCGCCGGTGCGTGTCTATGCGGCGGGCGGAAACCGGCATCACCCCACGCGGGAGATCGTCGACACCGCGGCGATCACGGTGACTTTCTCCGACGGCGCGGTCGCCAGCATCGCGGTGGGAGACTGCGGGGTCCCGCCGCACGCCTCGAAGTTCGCGCTGCAGCAGTCGGGCGGCACGCGGAGTTTCAGCCTCTACAACCGGCTCAATTCGCTCATGACGCGCGAGGACAAGCAGGTGACCGAGCACGCGGCCCAACCGGAGCAGGGCGCGGCGGTGATCGATGCGCCGTTCATTGCCGCCGTGGCCGAGGGAAAAGCGTCGCCGGTGACGGTTCAGTCCGCCCGCCGGACGACGGCGGTGGTGCTGGCCGCGATCGAGTCGATCCGTTCAGGGCAGGCCGTCGATCTGACCGCGAGCCCGTGGAACGTTGCGCGCTAGGCCGGCAATTTTTTACCGCGAAGGACGCGAAGGGCGCGAAGGTTCGGACCCTCATGCATTGTGGTTTAAAAATTCGGCGGATTGCAGGGACTGAGATTCTGACGGAAGCGGCCTTCATCCGCTTCGATAACGTCGAAGTAGGTCTCGATGTCGGTGCGTCCACCGAACCCGTTTTTCTCCTTGTAGCCCTCAACCTGACCTGGGTTGTCGGTGTCCCGTATGCCGCGCTTCACCATGAATTCGTTGAAAATCAGAATTTCCTCCTCAGTGGGCCGGCGGCCATGGCTGAAGCACCATTCGAGCAGCTCGTCGTCGGAGTCCCCGTTTGAAATGCGCGCAAGCAGCTGCTCGTAGTCGATTTTTATAAACCGCAGGCAGCGTCCGTCGAATCCCTTCCCGACCCACGGCGTATAGTCGGGCCCGAGTTCCCCCGCGGCATGGAGGCGCGCCTTGTGAAGAAGCCGCGCGAACCAAACGAGTCCCTTGGTTTTGGCATACGGGCTGATGGAGGGCGGCGTCGGCTGTTTCATGAAAGATTGCAACGCACGAGCATCTTGCGCGGTGCGTTGCTGGCAATTTTTTAACCGCGAAGGACGCGAAGGGCGCGAAGGTTCGAGCCACGACGGTGTTCGACCCAACCAGAAGGATTGGGGTCCGAGCCTTCGCGTGCTTCGCGTCCTTCGCGGTGAAAAATTTCGGCGGAGGATTGCCAAGCGGGAGGGGATCGCGCCAACTCAGTCACCCCACGAATCCGGCGCCGCGCGGCGCCGGGTTGCCCCATGTTTTTCCGCCGACGCGACACTCTGCTTTGGCTGGTCTCCGCCCTGCTGGCGGGCGCCGGTTTCTGGTGGGCGGGCCATCGTCAGCAGAGGCCCGCCGCGCCCGGGGTCACGCAGATCTCGTGGTTCGTGCTGATCACGCCGCTGCGCGACCTGTACGAAAGACAGGTGACCGCCTTCGAGCGCGCGCATCCGGAGATCAAAGTGAACATCTTCTGGGTGCCGGGCAGCGAGTACAACACGAAGCTCAAGATCCTCGCGGCCACGGGAGAGCTGCCCGACCTCTTTTTCTCCGGCGATGTCTGGCTGAGCTACCTGCTGCCGTTTTCGCGGGACCTCACTCCGCTCGTCGCCCGCGACGCCGCGGAGTTCGGGCTCGACGACTTTTATCCCGAGATCCGGCGCGCGATGCAGCTCGATGGGAAATATTACATCCTCCCCGAGTACATGAACCTCTCGCTGCTCTATTATAACCGGCGGATGTTTCGGGAGGCGCAGCTGGCGGAGCCGACGGCGGCGTGGACGTGGGACGATCTCGTGCGGTCGGGAAAGGCGCTGACCCATGGCCCGCGCGAGGGCCGGCCCGGCGTGTGGGGCTGCTCCCGCGTGGAGGGCTGGTGGGGCGAGTGGTTCACCTACGTGCGCCAGGCGGGCGGAAAAATGTTCTCGGCCGATGGACGGCGCTGTTTGCTCGATTCGCCGGAGGCGATCGCGGGGTTGGGCTTTTACCTCGAGAAGGCGACGAAGCACCGCATCAGCGCGCCCGCGGGATTCGAGCCGGTGAACGGATTCGTCAACCAGCGGGTGGCCATGATCGTGGGCGGGCACGTCAGCTATTGGCTGAACTACAACCAGGTGCCCGCGCTGGAGTGGGACGTGCAGCTCCTGCCGCGAGGTCCCGTGACGCGCAAGGGCGGCGAGATCGCGATCGCGGGCTACAGCATCAGCCGCGCGAGCGCGCATCCGGAGGAGGCGTGGACCCTGGTGAAATTCCTGACGCGGCCCGAGGCGATCGCCGACGTCGTGGCGCGCGGCAACCTCTCGGTCCGGCGCTCGGTCGGCGAGGCGGCGATGCAGGCGAAAGGTCCGCGACCCAACCCGCACCATCTCGAGGCGGCCTACGCGCAGTTCGAATTCGGCGAGCCGATCCCGCATCACGCGAACTACATCGAGATCGTGAGCCAGATCGTCCAGCCCGAGATCGACCGGATGGTGCTGGGGGAATCGACGCCGGAGGAGGCCGCGCGCCGGGCGACGGCGGGAGTCAATGCGTTCATGACGACCTTCGCGACGGCCGCGCCATGACAACGCGGCGCGCGCAGATTTTCTGGTTCTGGATTTTTGCCGGACCGGCGATGGCCGGCTTCGTGGTGTTCAGCCTTTGGCCGATGCTGAGTTCGCTCTGGCTGAGCTTCTGTCAGTACGAGGTGGTTTCGCCGCCGCGGTTCATCGGCTTCCAGAATTACATTTATCTTTTCGCGCACGACCCGTCGTTTTGGGCGTCGGTCAAGGTCACCTCCGTCTACACCGTCGTCCAGGTTCCGCTGTCGATCGTCGCCGCGCTCGCGCTCGCGCTGGTGCTGGACCGGCCGCTGCGGGGCCGCGGCTTCTGGCGCGCGGTGTTTTTTCTGCCCTCGATCCTGCCGCAGGTGGCGTTCGCCGTGGTGTTCGGCTATATTTTCCAGGCGGACGGGGGGCTGCTCAACCGCCTGCTGGCGCTGGCGGGAATCCAGGGAGCGGCGTGGACCACCTCGCCGACCTGGGCGCTGCCGGTCCTGATCCAGGTGAGCTTGTGGGGCTTCGGCTATCCGATGGTGATCTTTCTCGCGGGCCTGCAGAACGTGCCGCGGGAGCTGTATGAGGCGGCGCACATGGACGGGGCGGGGGCCTGGGCGCGCTTCCGGCACATCACGCTGCCGCTGATTTCGCCGGTGATCCTGTTCAACGTCGTGATGAGCGTGATCGGCGCGCTCAAGGTGTTCGACCTCGCGTACGCTTTCGGCGTGGCGCAGTTGCAGTGGATGCCGGGCGGGCCGGCGCGGTCGACGCTCTTCTACGGGCTGAACCTGTACCAGCAGGCCTTCGGATTTTTCCACATGGGCCTGGCGAGCGCGATGGCGTGGATCCTGTTTGGCGCGATCGTCGTGGTGACCGCGGCCAACTTCCGGTTGAGCCGACGCTGGGTGCATTACGGCGACTGATCCCGCAGACGGACGAAGATTTTTAACCGCTACCAAACGCCGCCGAACGCCGATGAAAATTCCTGATCGACGATTCCGGATTGGCGGGGACTCGTGGTTCATCTGACCCGGACATGGAGCACCGCAGAGCCATCAGCACCTTCATCCTTTATGCGGCCCTCGTGATCGGGGCGGTGGTCATGGTGTTGCCGCTCGGGTGGATGATCGTGACAAGCCTCAAGACCTACCCGGAAATCCTGAGCGATCCGCCGGCCTGGCTGCCGGCGTCCCCGCAGTGGACCAATTATCGCGCGGTGCTGGGGCAGTTCGCGTACTACCGGTTTTTCCTGAACTCGATGTTCGTGGCCGCGATGGTGATCGCGGGGACGATGCTGACATGCTGCCCGGCGGCGTATGCATTCGCGTTCTATGATGTGCCGCGCAAGAACCTGATGTTTGCGCTCCTGCTGAGCACGCTGATGCTGCCGGCACAGGTGACGGTGATCCCGGTTTTCCGGATGTTTGCGGCGGTCCACTGGGTCGACACGTACCTTCCGCTGATTTTTCCCGCATGGCTGGGCGGGAATGTGTTCGGGATTTTCCTGCTGCGGAAGTTTTTCCGGACGATTACGCGGAGTTTCATCGAGGCGGCGCGGCTCGATGGCGCGTCGGAGTGGGCAATCCTCTGGCGGCTGGTGGTGCCGATGAGTTTTCCCGCGGTGCTGACGGTGATTGTGTTCACCTTCCTGTGGAGCTGGAACGATCTTTTCAATCCGTTGATCTACCTGCAGAGTGAGTCGCTGGTGACGCTGCCGGTCGGGCTGCTATATTTCATCGCGCGGGCGGAGCTATTGACCGGAGGGAGCCTGGGACAGGTCCCGTGGCACCTCGTGATGGCGCTGGCGACCGTGATGGTCCTGCCGGTCATCGTGTTGTTCGCGTTCGTGCAGCGGCGGTTTGTCGAGGGCGTCGCAGCGAGTGGAGTGAAAGGGTGAAACGATTGCGGATTTCGGATGGCGGAGTGCGGAAGGTCGGGCTTTCGCGATTTTCAAGCTCGCGATCTGGTTTTTACCACAAAGGGCGCGGAGCACACGAAGGGCCTGGTTCGGAGCGCGGGACGGCTTCGTGGCCTTGACGAGCATCGAGGTGAAGAGGGGCATGACCACGGAGCTTGAAATCCGGCGGGATCGGAGCATGGTGCGCGTCCTGTTCTTTGATTGGATCGCACTCGTTCCAATCACCCTGTCGCTTTTGGGGGTGTTCCGGATTCTACCCTTGGTTGGAGTGCGCCGCTGCCTGCCGAGAATGAAGGTTTCTCGTAAATCCTCCTTCAAAAAAATAATAGGCAACAACGAAGAAATGCTACTGGCTGCTTAATTAAGCGACCACGTTTGCCCGGCGACACCTGCTAGCCGGAACGAACGTCGACAGCAGGAATAGCGCGCGGAGCCGTCCGCGGTGTGCGCGCCGTATCTTCATC
>JAQGON010000210.1 GCA_028293565.1 Verrucomicrobiota bacterium
GCGTTGCCCAGCCGCTCGTGGCTGGGGATTCGCCGGCGTTACTTTGGGCGCGAGCCCGATCCCTATGCGAAGGCGCCGGCCGATCGAAGCTGGGCGCTCGAGCCGCATGCGCAGCTGGCGCTCGACCGCTGGGCGGAGCGTCTGGCGCAGCCGGGACGTCCCGCGGTGGCGCTCGATGGATTTCTCATGGAACTTCCGGGCCTGCTGCAGGAGCCGGTGCGCGGGGCCAAACCCGTCCCGGAATGGCTCGCGCGCGCGCGGCGCGAGATGGCGGGACCCGAGCAGTTCGCCGGCGGCACCCTCGCGCTGGCGCGGCTGGCGGGACGCAGTCCCTCGCACGTCGCGCGAGCGGCGGTGCGCTGGTATGGCCAGACGCCGACGGAAATCGTGAATGCGGCGCGGATGGATTACGCCGCGCGCCAGCTCGCGGAGACGGCGCGCCCGATCGTCGACCTCGCGCTCGACTGCGGGCTCAACAACCTCTCGCACTTCTACGCCCTGTTCCGGAAACGGTTTGGCGCGAGCCCCCGCCAATACCGCCTCGAGGCGCATCCGACCGTGCGCGGCTGATGGTTTTTTAATGGTCTCCCCGGGTGGAGCGCATTGCCCCAATGCGCTGGAGAGTCGAGCCGGCCTTTGTCTGTTGACGGAGCGTCCAACGCGTTGAGGGCAACGCGTTCCACCGGGTTCATCGCGAAGGCCGATTCTCCGGCCTTCGCGGCCTTCGCGTTCTTCGCGGTTAAAACTTCAGATGTTTGACCGTGAGGCCCTTGTTCAGGAGCTGCTTCAGCGAGTCGATGCCGATGCGCAGGTGATCGTTGACGTGGCTCGCGTCGACGAGCTCGTCGCTCTTCGCGGTTTTCACGCCTTCCGGCGTCATCGGCTGGTCGGACACCAGCAGCAGCGCGCCGGTGGGAATCTCGTTGTAGAAACCGGTCATGAAGATCGTCGCCGTCTCCATGTCGATCGCGAGCACGCGGATCTTCTTCAGGTATTTCTTGAACTCGTCGTCGTGTTCCCAGACGCGGCGGTTGGTGGTGTACACCGTGCCGGTCCAATAGTCGCGGGCGTGGTCGCGGATCGTGGTCGAGATCGCCTTCTGGAGCGCGAACGAGGGCAGGGCCGGCACCTCCGGCGGGAAATAGTCGCTGCTCGTTCCCTCGCCGCGGATCGCGGCGATGGGGAGGATGAAGTCGCCGAGTTCGGCGCGGTGCTTCACTCCGCCGCACTTGCCGAGAAAGAGGACCGCCTTGGGCTTGATCGCGCTGAGCAGGTCCATGACGGTGGCCGCGAGCGCGCTGCCCATCCCGAAATTGATGATCGTGATGTCGCCCGCGGTCGCGCTCGACATCGGCTTGTCCTTGCCGAGGACGGGCACGCGATGCTGCCGGGCGAACAGTTTCACGTAACGGTGGAAATTGGTCAGCAGGATGTACTCGCCAAATCCGCTGAGCGGCACGCCGGTGTAGCGGGGCAGCCAGTTTTCGACAATCTCGCGCCGGGACTTCATGCGGCGATCAGCTAGCAGAAGTCGGTCGCCGAGTCCACCGGGCCGGCATCGAGGCCGCCGGGGTCGGCGCCGGGTCCCGGTTTCGTCCCCCGGACCGGCCTCCGTGTCGCCGGTGTCGCCTCGGCGGACACCGTCACCGAGATCAGGAAGCGAATGCGTTCGCCGTGTTCAGGTGTCCGGCGCCCGTGTACTTCTGCGACTGCTCGTCGGCGTGGTAACTCGAGCGGACCAGGGCGCCGCTCTCGACGACGCCCAGGCCAAGGCCGAGGCCGAATTCCTTCCAATGGACGAACTCCTCCGGCGGCACCCAGCGCGCGACCGGCAGGTGCTCCGGCGTCGGCTGCAGGTACTGGCCGACCGTGAGAATGTTGGTCTGGTCGGACGCGATGTCGCGGATCGTCTGCTCGATCTCGTGGCGTTCCTCGCCGAGCCCGAGCATGATTCCGGTCTTGGTCACGAACCCGCGGCCCTTCGCGTGGCGCAGCACCGACCGCGAGCGATCGTAGCGCGCCTGCACGCGCACCGGCTTCTGCAGCCGCTCCACCGTCTCGAGGTTGTGGTTGTAGATGTCGGGTTTCGCGTCGAGCACCGTGTCGATGTGTTCCCGCTGCCCCTTGAAATCCGGCACGAGCACCTCGATCGCCGTGTGGGGATTGCGATGGCGGATCGCGCGGATCGTCGCCGCCCACACCGCCGCGCCGCCGTCCTTCAGCTCGTCGCGGGCCACGCTCGTGATCACGCAGTGCCGGAGGTTCATCTTCGCCACCGCGTCGGCCACCCGCGCCGGCTCGCCGAGGTCGAGCTCGGTCGGCTTGCCCGTCTGGATCGCGCAGAAATTGCACGAGCGCGTGCAGATGTTCCCGAGGATCATGACCGTCGCCGTGCCGCGCGACCAGCATTCGCCCAGATTCGGGCACCGCGCGCTCTGGCACACGGTGTGGAGCTTGTTTTCGTCCACCAGGCGGCGCGTCGCCGCATAGCCGGGACCGGAGGGAAGCTTGGCTCGGAGCCAGGAGGGTTTGCGCTGCGTGTCCATCAAGGTGACCACGAATGGACACGAATGCGTCCCAAGGACAAGGGGCTTTTGGCTCCCGGCTCCGGATCGGAATCTACGTCGTGCCGGCCAGGAACTCCGGCCAGCGTTTTCCAAACTCCGCCGCGACCACGCGCTTCACTTCCGCGGGATCGATCGGGCGGCCGAGTTCCGCGTGCAGCGACGTCACGGTGCCGTCGGCCGCGGCGATTCCGCACGGGACAATGCCTTCGAAATGGGACAGGTTCGGATGCACGTTCAACGCGAAGCCGTGGTACGCGACCCAGCGTCTGACCGCCACGCCGATGGCCGCGATTTTCCGCGAACCGATCCAGATCCCCGTCTTCCCCTCGCGGCGCGCCGCCTCCAGCCCGAAGCGCCCCGCGCTCTCGATCAGGACCTCCTCGAGGAAACGAAGGTACGCATGAAGATCCCGCCGGGGTTCCAGCGAGACGATCGGATAACCGACGAGCTGGCCGGGCCCGTGATACGTGACGTCGCCGCCGCGGTTGGTCCGGGCGATTTCCACTCCCTCGCGCGCCAGCCGGTCCGCCGCCCAGACCAGGTTCTGTTCCGAGCCCTTGCGGAGTCCGAGGGTGAACACCGGTTCGTGCTCGGTGAAGATGAGGGCGTCCCCGGCTTCGCCGGCGATGCGCCGCGCCACCCGTTCGTCCTGCCTGTGTCGCGCCTCCGCGTAGCGCGTGCGTCCCCAGTCGGCGACGGACAGTGCCCGCGGCGATGTGGCGGCCGGATTCACGACGCCCCGAATGCGGTGCGCCGCTGTTCCTGCCAGCGCTCCCGGCCGGCGAAGACTCCCACGGAGTCCTTCACGGGGATGTCCTTCGTCAGGAGGAAATGCCGCCCGAAGAGCTCGTCGGATTCGCTCCACGCGAAACCGAAGGGCGGCCCCGTCACCGTGTTTTGATAATAGAAGAACCCCACCAGCGCCGCGCCGTGCTTCAGCAGCTGCGCCACGCGGTCGCGGTAGGCCGTGCGGCGCCCGGGCACGAGGGCGCAGAGAAAGGTGCGCTCGTAAATCAGGTCGAACGACGCCGGGGCGAATTCGTGCTGGAAAAAATCGCCCTGGAGGACGCGGTCGGCCAGCGCCGGGCCCGCGGCCTGCCGCGCCCGCGCCACCGCCGCCGGGGCGAAATCGATCGCGGTGACGTCGTAACCCGCCGCGGCGAAGAGCCCGATTTCGTGGCCCGCCCCGCAGCCGGGGATCAGCACGCGTCCGCCCTTCGGCTTCGCCTTCAGGAAGGCCTTCAGCGCCGCCGGCGCGCCGCCGAAATCCCACGGCGTCTCGCCCTTCTCGTAACGGGAGTTCCAGAATTCGGGTTGGTTGGGATCATCCATGCGGCGTGGCGTCGAGGGCGCACACTGACGGTGTGCGGCGAATTGCGCAAGCGGGGACGTGACGCCGCCCGCGGCAGGGGGCGAGGCGGGCCACACGGGATAAATTTTCATTCCGTTCAGCTTGGCGCGGGGCGCCGATCTGCTAGCGCAGACGCAGCGCGCCCGCCTCGTTTTCCCTCCGATTTTCCCATGACACCGTCCTCCATGAACAACCTCCTCGGGCAGCTGCCCTTTCAAACCGGCGCGGTCACGCGCATGATCAACGCCGAGAATCCCACCGGCGAGAAGGGCGGCGCGGCGAAATGGGATCCCAATCCGGACGATCCGTTTCTCGCCCACAGCGGTCCTTCGAAGCACCTCGGCCGCGGCTGGAAGGTCCGGCCGTTCATCAGCCTCAAGGCCGGCGAGACCACGGCGCTGGCGGAGATCAAGGGCCCCGGGTGCATCAACCAGTTCTGGATCACCGCGAGCGCCGACGAGTTCCGGACGCTGGTGATCCGCATGTACTGGGACGGGGAAAAGACCCCGTCGGTCGAGGCGCCGATGGGCGATTTCTTCGCGATGGGCTTCGACACGCAGCCGCATCAGGTCACGTCGCTCCCGGTGGTGGTCGCCCCCCACCGCGGCTGCAGCTGCTACTGGCAGATGCCGTTTCGGAAGCAGGCGCGGATCACCCTGAGCAATGACGGCAAGGCCGACGTGCGCATCATCGCGTACAAGGTCCTCTACAAGCTGCACGCGGTCCCGGCGGACGCCGCGTATTTTCACGCGCAGTGGCGGCGGACGCTGACCACGCGCGAGCATCCCGAGCACACGATCCTCGACGGGGTGAAGGGCCGGGGACTCTACGTCGGCACGTACCTCGCGTGGACCGCGCTGTCGCGCGGATGGTGGGGCGAGGGCGAGGTGAAATTCTACCTCGATGGCGACCGGGAGTTCCCGACGATCTGCGACAACGGCACCGAGGATTATTTCGGCGGCGC
>JAQGON010000171.1 GCA_028293565.1 Verrucomicrobiota bacterium
CGGAGTCCTTGAGAAATCCGTCGAGCAGGAGCTGGATGCCGAAGTTGATCACGGCGCTGACGAAATAGACGGGCGACTGCTGGCCGGCCTGGACCGCCGAGAGGTCGAAGGCGAGTCCCGAGACGACGAGCATCGCGAGCTGCTCGGTGACCTGCTCGAAGGTGTAATCGTCGAGCCGGGCGCGGACGGCGGGATCTTCCAGCGAGGTGACGTTGACCGGGGCCTGATACGCGCCGCCGGGCACGCGCTCGAAGAGGTGGACCTGCCGGCTGCGGCGGTCGAACACCCCGCGGAACGACGGTCCGTTGCCCAGCGGCCAGACGACCGGCGACGACTGCAGTCCGAGGACCTGCTCGAGTTCGTCGAGCAGTTCGAGCGCATTGCGCGTCGGACGGTCGCACTTGTTCATGAACGTGAAGATCGGCACGCCCCGGCGGCGGC
Source organism: Verrucomicrobiota bacterium (assembly GCA_028293565.1). Lineage (GTDB taxonomy): Bacteria > Verrucomicrobiota > Verrucomicrobiia > Opitutales > Opitutaceae > Opi-474. The sequence continues at coordinate 442 of JAQGON010000171.1, forward strand.
AGACTTCGAAGAGCTTGCGGGTCTGCGCCTCGACGCCCTTGGCGGCGTCGATGACCATCAGGGCGGCGTCGACCGCGGTGAGGACGCGGTAGGTGTCCTCGGAAAAATCCTTGTGCCCCGGCGTGTCGAGCAGGTTGACGGCATACCCCGTGTAATCGAACTGGAGCACCGTCGAGCTGATCGAGATGCCGCGCTGTTTCTCGAGCTCCATCCAGTCCGAGGCGGTGGCGCGCTGGTTTTTCCGGGCGGTGACGGCGCCGGCGAGATGGATGGCGTTGCCGTAGAGCAGGAATTTCTCGGTGAGCGTCGTCTTGCCGGCGTCGGGGTGCGAGATGATCGCGAACGTGCGGCGACGGGCGATTTCAGCGGCAGGCGACATGGGGATTCAGGCGGAGGAGAAAATGCGGGACAGGCGAGGAGGAAACCCGACAGGAAACGGAATGCCGCGGCGCAGGGAAAGACTAATTTCGGGGACGGCGCGCGCTGCGGGTTCGGAATTTGAACAGAAGACAACAAAGGGAACGAAGCGCCGTCCGTCGGCGACGCCGGAGTTTGCAAGCTGCGCCGAAATTTTGGTGTCTGGCTTCCGATCCCTCCGAATCAGACCCGCCTGCAAAGAGGGCGGTGAATACCGGCGGCGCTTCGTTTGCGTCGTTACCTTCTGTTCAAAAATCCGAAGGCATGCGTCCAAAAACGCTTTTGTTGGAGGTTGCGCACTTTTGCGGTCGCTGCGATGAGCACGGCATGCCGATTCCGTCGCTGAAACTGAAACCGAACGCCAAGCCACGCGTGCTCTCCGGTCACCCGTGGGTGTTTGCCAACGAGGTTGAGGCGCTGCTGCCGACCGAGCATGACGGCGCGGTCGTCGAGTGCCGCGACCGGGCCGATCGTTTCCTCGGATCGGGGATCTACAACTCGAAGTCGCAGATCGTCTGGCGGCGTTTCAGCCGCGAGCACGCGACGCTGGATGGTGCGTTCCTCCGCACCGCGATCCGCCGGGCGGTGGCCCGGCGGGCTCACCTCGAAGGTCCGCGGCGCCTGGTCTGGTCCGAGTCGGACGACCTGCCGGGCCTCGTGGCCGACCAGTTCGGCGACGCGATCGTCGTCCAGATCCAGACGGCGGCGATGGAACAGCGCGCGGCGATGGTCGGCGACGCTTTCGCGGAAATCCTGCAGCCCGCGGAAATCATTTTTCGCAACGACGCGCCGATCCGGCGGCTCGAGGGCCTGCCGCTCGAGGTGCGCACGCGGTCGGGAAAAGCCTGGGAGGCGCGCTGGCTCGCGATTGACGGAATCGAGTACTGGCTGGATTTGCAGGGCGGCCAGAAGACGGGATTTTACCTCGACCAGCGGGCGCAGCACCCGCTGGTGGCGAGGCATTGCCGGGGAAAGCGCGTGCTCGACGCCTTCTGCAACCAGGGGCCGTTCGCCCTGCAGGCGGCGAAGGCCGGCGCGAGTCACGTGCTGGGAATCGACAGCGCGGAGGACGCCATCGCGGCGGCGCGGCGCAACGCCGAGCGCAACGCGCTGAAGGCGGAGTTTGCGGTGGCCAATGTTTTCGACTGGCTGAACGACGCCTCCCGTGCGGGCGAGCCACTGTGGGACGTGATCATCCTCGATCCGCCGCCGTTCGCCAAATCGAAGAGCGCGCTGGAAGGCGCGTTGCGCGGCTACAAGGAGATCAACCTGCGCGCGCTGCAGCGGCTCGCACCGGGGGGCGTCCTCGCGACGTACAGTTGCTCGCATCACATGCAGGACGCGGAGATCCGCGGCGTGCTCGCCGGCGCGGCGGCCGACGCCAAGCGGAAGGTGCGCGTGCTCGAATTCTGTCATCAGCCGCCGGACCATCCCGTGCTCGTGACGATGATGGAGAGCGAATATCTGCGAGGGTATGTCGTGCAGGCGGAGTGACGTGTAGCACGGGTCTCCGACCCGTGTGGGCGGACTCTGCCAACGGAGAACGTCGGACACACCCGTTTAGCTCGAGTCCACCTTCACGGGTCGGAGACCCGTGCCACGTAGTACGGGTCTCCGACCCGTCTGGGCGGACTCTGCCAACGGAGAACGTCGAGCTCACCCGTTTAGCTCGAGTCCACCTTCACGGGTCGGAGACCCGTGCTACGGGCCGTTGACTCCGGCTATTTCTGCCCCTGCTCCAACTCGCGGCGCATCTGGCGGAGGAGTTCGAGCTCCTTCTTGAGCTCGTCCTTTTCCTCCCGTGTCTGCGCCGTCTTCATCGCTTCGAGGATTTCCTTCTCCTCGCTCAGGATCTGGACGCGCTCCTTCGCGAGGCCCGCGCGCCCCTCGCTGGAGGAACCGCCGAAGATCGACAGGGACTTGGCCACCTTGTCGTTGTTCAGCGTGTCGTCGAGACGCGTCGGCTTGGTCTTGAGCTTTTCGCGGTCGATCGCGCGCTGCTGTTCGTTGATCTCGATGTCGAGGTTGGTGATCCGGCTCTTGTTGACCTCGACCCGGGGAAGAACCGTCGCGTTCTGCGCCGGATGCGGGACGGGCGCGGCGGTGGCGACGTCCGTGTTCCCGGAGGGAGGAGGCGGGGTTTCCTGCGCGCTGCCGTTGACCGCCGGCGTGCTGGCCAGCGCCGATTGGCCGGCATTCGCCGCAGGGGCGGCGGGCGGGGAATCAGTTTTCTTTTTTTCCGGCGGAGGCGCGTCCGCGGCGGCCATGGCGAGCGCGGAAATGAGCAGAACGCCCAGGGAAAAAAATGGTTTCATCGAGGCGGAAACGTAACCACGAACCCGCGGGAGTCGAGGGACGTTTGAACGCCGCTCAGCGCCGCCCGGCGTAGATCGCGCTCGCGCCGAGTTCCTCCTCGATGCGCAGGAGCTGGTTGTACTTGGCCACCCGGTCGGTGCGCGAAGCGGAACCGGTTTTGATCTGGCCGGCGTTCGTGGCGACCGCGATGTCGGCGATGGTGACATCCTCGGTCTCGCCCGAGCGGTGCGAAATCACGGCGGTGTAATTGTTTTTGTGTGCGAGCTCCACCGCGTCGAGCGTTTCGGTCAGCGACCCGATCTGGTTCACCTTCACCAGAATCGAATTCGCGGTGCCGGTCGCGATGCCCTTGCGGAGAAAATCCACGTTGGTGACGAACAGGTCGTCCCCCACCAGCTGGACCTTGTCGCCGATCGCGTCGGTGAGCTTCTTCCAGGTGCCCCAGTCGTTCTCGGCGCAGCCGTCCTCGATCGAGTCGATCGGATATTTCGCGATGAGCTCCTGGTAATAGGCGACGAGTTGATCGCCGGTGAACTGGCGCCCGTCGGATTTCTTGAAAATGTATTTGCCGCTTTTCCGGTCGTAGAATTCCGACGAGGCGACGTCGAGGGCGAGGGTGATGTCCTTCCCGAGCTTGTAGCCGGCGGCCTTGACGGCGGCGGAGATCGCGTCGAGCGCGTCGGTGGTGGACGCGAGGTTCGGCGCGAAACCGCCCTCGTCGCCGACGGCGGTCTGGAGCCCCTTGGCCTTGAGGACTTTTTTCAGGTGGTGGAAAACCTCCGCGCCCGCGCGGAGGGCTTCCGCGAAGCTGTTGAAGTTGACCGGGCGGATCATGAATTCCTGGAAGTCGATGGGCGCGTCGGAGTGCGCGCCGCCGTTCATGATGTTCATCATGGGGACGGGCAGGACTTTCGCGTTCGGGCCGCCGAGGTATTTGTAGAGCGGGAGGCCGAGGGCGTGGGCGGCGGCGTGGGCGGTGGCGAGCGAGACGCCGAGGATGGCGTTGGCGCCGAGTTTCGACTTGGTCTTGGTGCCGTCGAGCTTGAGCATGGCGCGGTCGACGCCGACCTGATCGCACGCGTCGTGGCCGAAGAGCACCGGCGCGATGTCGGCCTTCACGTGGGCCACCGCCTTCTGGACGCCTTTTCCAAGGTAGCGCTTCGGATCGCCGTCGCGGAGCTCGAGCGCCTCGTGTTCGCCGGTCGAGGCGCCGGACGGGACCGCCGCGCGGCCGAAGGCGCCGCAGACGAGACGGACGTCGACTTCGATCGTGGGATTTCCGCGGGAGTCGATAATTTCGCGGGCGGTCAGGGCGGAGATGGCAGTATTCATGGGAAAATCGGAAGGCCGAGTGAAAGGAACGCCGCGCGGAAGGGGAAGGGGAAAAACCGGCTTGGGCGGCAGGCGCCTCAACCATCGGCGGCGAATCTGAATTAACCGCGAAGGACGCGAAGCCCGAGCCACCATCATTCCAACTTCGCGACCTTCGCGATCTTCGCGGTGAAAACTCCGCCTCTGCGGCGCCGCGCGTCTAGAACGCCTCGCGGGCGACGCCGAGGTGAAGCAGCAGGCGGCGCAGCGGACCGGGCGGCTTGGGGCGGAGCGCGGGCGGCAGCTGCTGCGCGAAACCGCGGCTGACCGCAGTGCGTCCCACGCTCACGCCGTCGTAGTTGCGCACATTGAGCAGCTCGACGCTGAGCAACTGCATCGGCACCTGGTCGAGATGCCCCTCGAACGCGGCGGCGTGCAGCGGCGTGTCGCCGTTGTCGTTGCGGGTCGTCAGGAGATCCACCGTCAGCCGGTCCCGCGGGATGCGGTCGAGCTGGCCGGTCTCGGCCGCGGCGTGGATCGCGGTGAAGCCGGTCTTGCTCGCGATGACGAGATTTTCCCGCGTCAGGAATTCCGCCGGGATCTGCGCGAGGTGCCCGGAAATCGCGGCGGCATGGATGACGGTGTCGCCTGCCGTGGTGGTTTCCAGCAGGACGGCGGAGGTCAGCAGGTCACCCGGAATCTGGTCGAGATGTCCGTTGAAGACGGCGACGTGCGCGACCGTTTCGCCGGCGAGGTTGCGGCGCGCGAGGTTCTGGGCCGTGAGGAATCCGGCGGGGAGCCGGTCGAGCGTGCCGTTTTCAGCGGCCTCGTGGACGACGGTGTTGCCGAGGTGGGTTTTCGACTTGGCAATGTCGGCGGTGACGAGTTCCGCCGGCAGCTGGTCGAGGTGCCCGTTGGCCGCGGCGACGTGGAAGACGCTGTAGCCCGAGTTGCTGCTCGTGGCCAGCAGGCTCCGCGTGAGGAACTGCGGCGGAACCTCGTCGAGGTGTCCGCCGAGGGCGGCATGGTGCAGCGGCGTGTAACCCGAGTCGTTGCGGATGGAAAGGAGCTGCTCGGTCAGGGTGCCCGGGGCGAGGGTCCGCAGCCCGCCGTATTTCGCGATGGCGTGGAGCGGCGTGTTGCCGGCGGCGTTGCGGGCGGAGAGCCGCTCGGCCGTGAGGAGATCCGGCGGAAGCTTGCTCAGCTGGCCGGAGCGAGCGGCTTCGTGGAGATCGGAGGAATCCATTTCGGGCGGGGCGAGAGAAGTTTCCCCGCTGACCGGTGGCAAATCAAAAGGCCTCCGGTGCGCGAACGGATTTCGGTTTGCCATGCATCGGGCGCCACTCACCCTCGCGCCATGAGCGCTGCGGAAACCAAGCCTGCGCCGGGTCCGAAGAAGGACGCGGTGCTGATCATCGATGACGAAAAGACGATCCTCGAGGTCTTTGCCGCCGCGCTTTCCCCGCATTTCGAGGTCACGACGGCGCAGTCCACGCGGGAGGCGGAATTCATTCTCCACAAGAATCCGTTCAAGGTCGTGATCGCCGACCATCTCATGCCCGGCGGCAACGGCATGAGCTTCCTGGTGCGCGCCCGCGAGGAGTATCCGCACATGCAGCGCATCCTGGTGACGGGTTACATGAAGCCGGAAATGCTGATGCGGAGCGTGAACGAGGCGGCGCTGTTCCGCTATCTCCTGAAACCGGTGGAGCTCGACGAGCTGATCCAGATCGTCCAGGACGCCGCGAAGGCGCACGACACCAGCCTCGCAGCGACGTGAGCGCCGGCGTCGCGCCGGGCTCCGGCCGGGGGATGGGGATTTTTACCACGAAGGACGCGAAGCGCGCGAAGTCCGAACCCTCATCCTTCTGGCCTTCGCGCGCTTCGCGTCCTTCGTGGTAAAAATTAAATCCGTCGCCGGCAGACAGCGCGGCGCTATGCGGACAGGGCGGCCATCGGGCGCGCGACCCGCTGCCGTTTCAGCTTCGCGCGCAGGTAGGGCGCGGTGGGACTGCGTTTCACCTTGAGCAGGCCGGCGAGGTCGCCCTGGTAGATGAGTTCTCCGCCGTCGGGTCCGCCCACCGGGCCCAGTTCGATGATGTAATCCGCCTCGGCGAGCAGGTCGAGGTGGTGTTCGATGACCACCACGGTGTGGCCCTGATCGACGAGCGAGTGCAGGACCCGGATGAGTTTTTCGCAGTCGCTCAGATGGAGGCCGATCGTCGGTTCCTCGAGGAGGTAGAGGTTTCGCGGAAGCGTTCCGCGGCTGCGCTCGCGGTAGGTGGCGAGGCCAGCGGACAGCTCGGTCACGAGTTTCAGCCGCTGGGCTTCGCCGCCGGAAAGCGTGGGCGAGCTCTGGCCAAGCGTGAGATAGCCCAGTCCGCACTCGACCATGAGCCGGCACACCTGCGAAAGCTGCGAGTGGAAATCGAAAAACGCCGCGGCTTCCTCGAACGTGAGCTGGAGCACCTCGCCGATGTTTTTCCCCTTCCAGGCGATGTCCGCCAGCTCGGCGCTATACCGCAGGCCGCGGCAATCGTCGCAGGGCAGATAGGTGTCGGGCATGAAGGCCATCTCGAGCTTGATGCGTCCCGCGCCGTCGCAGGTGGGGCAGCGCCCGCCGGGGGTGTTGAAGGAAAAGCGCGAGGCCGTGTAGCCGCGGATTTTCGCCTCGGGGAGCGAGGCGAAAAACTGGCGGATGAGGTCGAAGATTCCGAGGTACGTCGCCGGCGTCGACCGCGGGGTCTTGCCGATCGGGGCCTGGTCGACCTCGATCACCGAGCGGAAGGCGCCGGCGCCGGTGAGCGTGTCGAAGACCGGATGGCGGACGCCGGATGCCGGGGAATCGGAGGCAAATCCGGTGGCCTTCTCGAACGCCCGGCCGGTGAGGCGGGCCTGTTTCGCCTTGATCGCATAGGCGACCGCGGGATGGAGCAGGTCGCGAAAGAGCGTGGATTTGCCGGCGCCGCTCGGACCGGCGACCATGATCAGCCGGCCAGGCGGCAGCCGCAGGTCGAAGTTTTTCAGGTTCCGGAACCGCGCGTGGGACAGCTCGAGGCCGGGGTTGCTTCCGTTGCCTGCGTCCACCGGCCGGTATTCGCCGCGCAGGGGATGCTTGATCCCGTTCTTGAGGAAGAGTCCGGTGAGGGACTTCGCGTTCCGGCGGATTTCCGCGGGCGTCTCGTTCGCGAGGAGCTCGCCGCCATGCACTCCCGCGGCCGGGCCCAGGTCAATGATCCGGTCGGCGCGCGCCATCAGCTCGTCGTCGTGCTCGACGACGAGGAGGGTGTTTCCCTTCGCGCGCAGCGTTTCCAGCGTTTCGATCAGACGGTCGTTGTCGCGCGCGTGGAGGCCGATGCTCGGTTCGTCGAGCACGTAGAGCACGCCGGAGAGATTCGAGCCGAGCTGCGCGGCCAGGCGGATGCGCTGGGCCTCGCCGCCCGAGAGCGTTTCCGTCGGCCGGTCGAGGGAGAGATAGCCGAGGCCGACGTGATCGAGAAACTTCAGGCGCTCCTCGATCTGGGGGACGATGTCCTGCGTGATCAGCCGGCCGCGCGCGTCGAGCTCGAGGCTGCGCAACCGTTCGATCAACCGCGCCGGCGTTTCGCCGAGCAGGGCGGGAAGCGAAAGGGGCGGCTGCCGTCCCTTCAGGTGCAGCTTGACCGAGCGGCCGATGCGGTTGAGCCGCGCGCCGTGACAGTCCGGGCAGGGGATGCCTTCCTCGGAGATGTCGTCGCCCGATTCCAGCCCGAGTTGACGCAGGCGTTTCAGGTTCGCGTCCTCGTCGTCCTCGTCGGCCTCGAGCATCCACGGCAGGATCCGCCCGTGACCGCGGCAGGTCGGGCACCAGCCGCGCGGCGAGTTGAACGAGAAATTCTTGGGATCGAGCTCGGGAAACGATTCGCCGGTTTCAATGTCGGTCCGCGTCGTGGAGAACCACGAAAGCACGTCGCCGTCGGGCGTGACCAGAAAGCAGGCGCCCTTGCCGAGCTTCAGCGCGCGGTCGAGGGCGGCCGAAGGGTCGGGCTTTTTTCCCGCACGGCTCGCGGCCTTTCCCGCGCCCGGGACCTTTTGCCTCCCGGCGGGCGCCTTCAGGTCGGCGACGACCACTTCGATGTCGTGCTCCTTGTAGCGGTCGAGCTTCTGGAAGGCTTCGACGCGGATGAGCCGTCCGTCCGCGCGCATCAGCTCGAAACCCTGGTTCGCGATCCAGGTCGCGATCGGCTGGTGGTGGCCCTTGCGTCCGCGGACGAGCGGCGCGCAAAGATAAAGATGCCGCGACTTCCGCGCTCTGGGCGTTGCCAGCACGCGCGCGAGGAGTTTCTTCAGCGCCCCCGGCGAGAGCGGGGTCACGGGACGGTCCGTGTCCGGATGGTGCTGGACGCCGAGCCGCGCGTAGAGCAGCCGGAGGTATTGCGCGACCTCGGTGATGGTCGCGACGGTGGACTTGCGCGAGCCGCGCGTGACGCGCTGCTCGATCGCGACGGTGGGAGGAATTCCGGTGAGCCGGTCGACGGCCGGACGGGGGAGCTGTTCGACGAACTGCCGCGCGTAAGGCGACATCGATTCCATGAACCGCCGCTGGCCCTCGGCAAAGACGATGTCGAACGCCAGGGTGGATTTTCCCGAGCCGGACACGCCGGTGACGACCGTCAGCTGGCGATGGGGGATGGTCAGCGAGAGATTTTTCAGGTTGTTCTCTCTCGCGCCGATAATGGTCAGGTCGCCGGTGGCCAGCCCGAGCGGGGCCTGATACGGCGCGGCGTCCTCGGCGGCGGCATCGAGCCGGCGATCGTCGCCCAGGGCGGCGCGCATGAAGGGCGACGTCGCGGTGCCGGCCTCGGCGACGGTTTCCGGGGTGCCCTCGGCCACGATGAGCCCGCCGTTCGCGCCGGCGTCCGGGCCCACCTCGAGGATCCAGTCCGCCGATTTCAGCACGTCGAGGTTGTGCTCGATGACGATGATGGAATGTCCGCGCTCGACCAGGGCCTGCAGCACGCCGAGGAGCCGCTTGACGTCGTGGCGGTGAAGCCCGGTCGTCGGCTCGTCAAGCAGCAGCAGCGCCCCCGGCGCGTTGCCGCCGGAGGCCCCGGCGCCTCCGGTGAAGCCCGAGAGATAGCTCACGAGCTTGAGCCGCTGCGACTCGCCGCCGCTGAGGGTGTTGAGCGGCTGGCCGAGGGTGAGGTAGCCGAGCCCGACGGACTCCAGCGTCGCGAGCCGGGAGCGGATCGGGGGCTGTTCGCCAAAAAGCGAGAGGGCGTCGGTGACGCTGGTGGCGAGCAGATCGGCGACGGACAACCCGTTCCACTGGATCGCGAGCACTTCGGGTTTGAACCGCCGGCCCTCGCACACCGGGCACGGCACGAACACATCCGAGAGAAACTGCATCTCGACCCGTTCGTAGCCGAGACCCTGGCAGTGGTCGCAGCGGCCCTCGCCGCTGTTGAACGAGAAGCTCGAGGCGCTGAAGCCGGCTTCCAGCGCGGCGGGCGTGCGGGCGTACAGCTCGCGGATCAGGTCCCACGCCTCGGTGTAGAGCGCGGGATTGGAACGCGGCGTGCGCGACAACGGCGACTGGTCGACCAGCACGACCTCGCTGAAGACCTCGTCGCTGGCGATCGACTCGATCGCGGCGGGATCCTCCGCGAGCTGCTGTTTCTGGGCGAGCAGGCCCTGGTAAATCACGTTGTCCAGCAGCGTCGATTTTCCCGACCCGGAGACTCCGCTGAGGCAGACGAAGCGGCGCAGCGGCAGGCGGAACGAAATTCCCCGCAGATTATGTTTCGTCGCATTCTGGAACTTCAACCACGGCTGGCGCGAACCGGCGACGGGCCGCCGGCGCGACGGGGTGGGGAGGGATTCGCGGCCGGAGAAATAGGCGCCGGTGATGCTGACCGGGTCGTGGACCAGGTCCGCCACCGACCCCTGGAAAACAATTCGCCCGCCGCGGCTGCCGGGTTCGGGCCCGACCTCGATCACGTGATCGGCGGCGCGGATCATGGCTTCGTCGTGCTCGACGACCACGACGGTGTTGCCGGCGTCGGTCAGCGAGCGGATGATCGCGATCAGCCGGTTGATGTCGCGCGGGTGCAGGCCGACGCTGGGCTCGTCGAGCACGAAGAGCGTGTCGACGAGCGACGTCCCGAGGCAGCTGGTGAGATTGACGCGCTGGACCTCGCCGCCCGAGAGCTTCTTCGACTGGCGGTCGAGGGTGAGGTAGGCGAGCCCGACCTGCTCCAGGTACCGGAGCCGGGTGACGATGGAATCGTATGCCAGCTCGGACTGGTGATCGCGGGCCGAGGGACGCGCGTCGGCCAGGGCGGCGAGGAGGTCGCTGACCGGAAGCTGGTAAAGTTCCGGCAGCGTGCGCCCGCGCCATTTCCAGCAAAGCGATTCAGGCTGGAGCCGCAGTCCCCCGCAGGCGGGGCACGGATTGTAGGTGCGGTAGCGCGCGAGGAAGACGCGCACGTGCATCTTGTACGTGTTTTTCTCCAGCCAGCGGAAAAATCCCCTGATCCCGTACCAGAATTTCGGCCACGGCTTCCCGTTCTCCTCGCCGTAGCCCGGTTCGCCGTCGATGACGAAGCTCTGCTGCTCCCGCGTGAGCGACGCGAACGGCACGTCGGTCGGAATCTTTCGCTTCCGCGTGAAGGCCAGCAGGTCCTTCTTCGACTCGCCGTAGATTTCGCTCTCCCAGCATTTGATCACGCCCTCCTCGATCGAGAGCGACTGGTCCGGCACGGTGAGGCGGTAGTCGATGTCGATGACGCGCCCGAACCCGCGGCATTTGGGGCACGCGCCGAGCGGGGAGTTGAAGGAGAAGAGCGCGGGGGTCGCCGCACGGAACGTGCGCCCGGTTTTCGGCGAATGCAGTCCGCGGGAATAATGACCCACCTCGGCAAACTCGCCGCCGGCCGACGTGTCGCGCGCGGCGAAGAGGCGGACCTGGCCCTGCCCGAAGTGAAGCGACGTTTCGACGGCTTCGAGAAAACGCGCCTTCTGGTCGGCGGCGAGGCCGACGCGGTCCTGCGCGACGTGGAGACGGGCGGATCGCGAGAGCGGCCGCGGATCGGCGAGCAAGTCGTCGATCCGGTGGGCCGCAAAGCCTTCGCCGGCGGCCGGGACCAGGACGCGCACGTACGACTGGCCCTTGAGATTCTGGAGGATTTCCGGCCAGGTCAGGTTCGCGGGTTTCGTCACATCGAACCCGACGATCACGGTCTGGCCGGCCTGGGCCGCGAAGACTTTCTCCCAGATGCTCGCGGGCGTGTCGTCCTCGACTTTCTCGCCGGTGGCGGGATCGAAGCATTCGGCGGCGTGGCTGAACCAGACTTTGAAGAAGTCGGTCAGCTCGGTCATCGTGCCCACGGTGGAGCGCGAGGTCTTGACCGTGTTGGTCTGCTCGATCGCGATCGACGGGCGGATGTTTTCGATCGAGTCGACCTTGGGCTTGTCGAGGAGCTCGAGGAACTGCCGGGTGTAGGCGCTGAACGTCTCGACGTAACGGCGCTGGCCCTCGGCGTGGAGCGTGTCGAAGACGAGGGAGGATTTTCCCGCGCCGCTCAGTCCGGTGACGACGACATACTGCCCGAGGGGAAGATCGAGATCGAAACCCTTGAGATTGTTCTGGCGGACGCCGCGGAGGCGGATGGATTCAACGGTGCTGTTTTTGACCACGGAGGAGGGGGGGCACACAGATGGTCCGGCGGCGCGAAAACTCAACCCTCCGGCCAAGATTCAGCTCGATTCTCCAGCGCATAGCGGCCGGTTCGACCGGCAAGGTGGAGTGCGTTGCCCCCAACGCGCTGGACGCCGCCGACTTTGAGGCCAGCTCAACTCTACTGCGGGTTGCCCCGAAGGCGCTGGGGATGCGAGCGGGCTCTGTTTCTCGACGGAGCGTCCAACGCATTGGGGCAATGCGTTCCACCTGGCGCCGGCCCTCCGGCGCATTGCCGGCTTATCGCGCGAGCGTGAGCTTGGCTCCCGCGGCATTGATCGCCTGGACCACCGCGGGCGCCGGGCGGGTGTCGGTCACGATCGTGAAGCGCGGGTCGAAGGGCGTGGTCAGGCTGAGCGCTTTCCGGCCGAACTTGGAGTTGTCGAGGGCGAACACGGTGCGTTCCGCGGCGGCGATCATTTTCCGCTGGGCGGCCACGATCAGGGCGTTGTGGTTCCAGATGCCGTTTTCGGTGATGCCGGCCCCGCCGAGGATCGCGAGGTCGGCGTGGACCTGGCCGAACGATTCCTCGCACATCGGGCCGAGCAGCACGCCGAGCCGGCTGTAGATGCTTCCGCCGGTGACGATGGTTTCCGCGCTGCCGACCTCGCTGAAGAGGCTGGCGATGGGAAGCGAGTTGGTGATGATCTGAAGGCGCTTGTCGGCCAGCAGCCGCGCGACCGCGTAGGTGGTGCTCCCGCCGTCGAGGATGACGGTCATGCCCGGCTGCACGAGCGCGGCGACGAGGCTGGCAATGGCGAACTTCTCGTCGGGATGCCGCTGATTGCGGGCGATGAAGTCGTATTCCTGCGCGACCGCATCGGTCTCGACGAGCGACGCGCCGCCGTGGTGGCGCCGCACGACGCCGCGCTCCTCGAGCTGGTCCAGCGCCCGGCGCACGGTGGACAGCGAGCCGCCGAAACGCGCGGCGAGCGTGTGCAGGTCGGCGTAGTTGTGCTCGCGGATGAAACGCGCGATCGAATCGGTGCGCTGCTTGCTGGTCATGATGCGCGCCGACCCTGGCCGAGCCGCTCGAAAAGGTCCAGATGCGCCTGGACCTGCCGGCGCGCGTCGAAATTCTGCCGCGCATGGGCGCGCGCGAGGGGCGCGCACGCCTGGCGGAGCGAGGGCTCGGCCATCAGCGGACGCAGCCGGCCGAGGAACCCGGCGCGGTCGCCGTGGGGCGCGGTCCAGCCAGTGACGCCCGGCACGAAGCATTCCGCGACGCCCCGAGCCTCGCAGGCGACAACGGGCAGGCCGTGCGCCTGGGCTTCGATGAGGAAATTGGAAAGCGATTCGTTGCGGGAGGCATGCACGGCGATCTCCGCGGCGGCGTAGAGCGCCGAGGGATCGCGTTGGAATCCGAGAAACCTGACGCGATCCGCCAGGCCGCGCGCCGCGGCGAGCTGCTCGCATTCGGCGCGGGCCGGGCCATCGCCGGCCAGCCAGAGCTGCCATGGCGGCGAGGCCGGGAGCGCGGACGCGATTTCCACCAGCTCCCGCTGGTTTTTTTCCGGCCGGAACATCGCGACGCAAAGCAGGACGACCGTTTCCGGCCGGGCGCCGTGTTCGCGGCGGAGAATTTCCCGGCGCGACGCTGGGACATCGTCCGGAAAGACGAGCGAATTATGGATGACGGCGATCCGGGCGGGAGCCACGCCGTGTTGCGCGGTGAGTTCGGCGGCGGCTTCCTGGCTGTTCGCGATCACGTGAGTCACGGCCGGCAGCGAACGGCGGAAGGGAAGGGGCAGCGCTTTGCCCGTGCGCATGGTGGCGATCACGGCGACGGCGGGAAACGCATGCTGGATCCGGCCGGCGTGGCAATTCGCCATGCGTCCCATGCAGAGCACGACATCGGGCGTGATCCGGCGGACGGCCCGGAGCAGTCCCGGCGCAAACCAGTCGAGCCGCAGATCGAAAGGCTGGAGCGAAGGCCGGGCGACGTTCGCCGCCACCGTCGACGCGAGCGGCCCTCCCGGCCGGAACGTGAGGAGGGTGGCGGGGTGTCCCGCGGCGGCGAAGGCATTGGCGAGCAGGATGGACTGCCGCTCGGTGCCGCCGCTGCGGAGCCAGTCCTGGACGATCAGGATTTTCATTGCCCGGGGGAACGGTGCGCGGACAATTGGGTCATTCGGCGGGCTCGCCTCCCATGCTATCCCTATTCTTACGGTGGTTGATTCTCGCCCTGGGCGTGACGCTGGCGACGAAGCTCGTTCCCGGCATCAGCTGTTCGGACGGCACCACGCTGTTCGTGGTCGTGGTGGTCCTGAGCCTGTTCAATGCGGTCCTGAAGCCGCTCCTGCTGTTGTTCACGCTCCCGTTCATCATCATGACACTGGGGCTGGGCGTGGTGCTGATCAATGCCTTGTTGTTTTATTGGACCGGACGGCTGGTCGACGGATTCCACGTCGCGAGCTTTGGCGCCGCGTTCTGGGGCGGAGTGATTGTGAGCCTCACGAACCTGATCGCGGGCCGGATCATCCGCAGCCCGGCCCGGCAGGCTGCCGCGCCGAAGCCCGCGAAACGCGACGACGTGATCGATATCTAGAATCCGTTTGACGGTGGTCGTGGCGGACGCGACGGTGGGCCAAACCAACTACCACCATGGCTGAATCTTCTGACTACGATCTTGTTGTGATTGGCGGCGGTCCCGCGGGCTATGCGGGCGCGATCCGGGCCGGGCAGCTCGGCAAAAAGGTCGCCTGCGTCGAAATGGAGCGCGCGGGCGGGACCTGTCTGAACTGGGGCTGCATTCCGACGAAGGCGCTGCTGAAGAGCGCGGAACTCTACCAGAAGATCAAAAAGGCCGAGACGTTCGGGATCACGGTGAAGGACGTGTCGTTCGATTTCGCAAAGGTGATGGAGCGCTCGCGCGGGGTGGCCTCGCAGATGGCGAAGGGCGTGGAATTCCTGTTCAAGAAGAACAAGGTCGATTACTTCGTCGGGCGCGCGCAGGTCGCCGTTCCCGGCATGGTCGGAATCACCGAGGGCGAGCACAAGGGGAAGTTTCTCCGGACGAAAAACATCCTGATCGCGACGGGCTGCAAGATGCGCCGGCTGCCGGACCTCGCGGTGGACGGGGCGCGGGTGATGACGTCGCGCGAGGCGCTGGCGACGAAGACGCTGCCCAAATCCATCGTGATCGTGGGCGCGGGGGCGATCGGGGTGGAGTTCGCCTATTTCTTCAACGCGTTCGGTTCCAAGGTGACGCTCGTCGAAATGCTTCCCCAGATCCTGCCGGTGGAGGACGAGGAGGTCGCGAAAACGCTGCACCGCTCCTTCGAGAAGCAGGGCATCGTCATTCACGTGGCGACGAAGTGCGAAAATTTCCGCGTCGGAAAAACCAGCGTGAAGCTCAACCTCGTGAAGGAGGGAAAGACCGAGGAAGTGGAGGCGGAGACGGTCCTTTCGGCGATCGGCGTCGTGGCGAATCTGGAGGACGTGCTGTCGGCCAAGGTCAAGCTCGAGCTCGACCGGAATTACGTGAAGGTCGGCGACGATTACCAGTCGAGCGTGAAAGGGATCTATGCCGCGGGGGACATCATCGGTCCGCCCTGGCTGGCCCACGTCGCGACGTATGAGGCGGTGAACGCCGTCAACGGCATGTTTGGACACGGGAAACCGAAGCGCGTGAAAAATTTTCCGGGCTGCACGTATTGCCAGCCGCAGGTCTCGAGCACGGGGCTGACGGAAAAGGCGGCGAAGGAAAAGGGCCTGGCTTACCGGATCGGCAAGTTCCCGTTCACAGCGTCGGGAAAGGCCGTGGCGTCCGCCGAGTCCGAAGGATTCGTGAAGGTGATCAGCGACGCAAAGACCGGCGAAATCTATGGCGCGCACATCATCGGCTCGGAGGCGACGGAGCTGATTGCCGAGTACGGCCTCGCGGTCGAACTCGAGGCGACGATCGAGGAAATCCACCAGACGATCCACGCGCACCCGACCTTGAGCGAAGCCGTGATGGAAGCCGCCGCCGCGACCACGGGCGAGGCGATCCACATCTGATTTCGCCTTGCCCTGCCGGAGGGCGTGCAAGGTCGGACGCGTTGCCCTCGAGGCGCCGGGGGCCGCGCGGGTCATAGGAGGCGATGGGTGATCCCCATCGATCTGCCCCCGAAATACGAGATCGGGGTAACTGTTCGGCCGGGCTGACGCATCTCTCTTCAGACGTTAAGCTGGATTTTCCAGGAGCGTCCTTGCTCCTGCTCCCGGCTTCCCTTGGTCTACCGCCGCCCCATGCATCTGTACGCCTATGAATTCATGCTGGCGCTGCGGCGGCTATGGCGGCGCAAGACCCAGTCGGGGCTGATGTTCGCGACGTTCACGATCTCCATCACGCTCTCGCTGCTGAGTTGGTCGATCTTCCACACCATGTTCGTGAAGCAGCCGGATTACGATCCCGCCGGCGAACTCGCCATCGCGAACCTGACTTCGTCGAGTCCCGGCGCGAAACCGAGCACGATCTCGCGCGAGGATTTTGCAGCGTGGCAGGAAGCCCAGACCGTGTTCAGCGAAATGGCGCCGATCTCCATCTACCGCTCGGTGTTCATCGCCCGAAAGGAGTCGGCCGAGCGGTTCCTCGGCGCCCTGATGTCGTCCCAGGCGTTGCGCATGCTCGGCGCCAAGCCGCTGCTCGGGCGGCTCTTTGACGCCAACGACGACAAGTATCGTTGCGCGCCTGTCCTGATGCTCAGTGAACTGACGTGGCGCCGGCGGTTCCACTCCGACCCGGCAATCATCGGCCAAGCCGTCCGCGTCGACGGCTACTCCGCGACGATCGTGGGAGTTCTCCCGGAATCATTCCGTTTTCCCAACAGCCAGGAGGTGTGGCTGCCGCTGGGGTTCGACATCTGGTTCAGCGGCGAGCCCGACGATAACTCGCTCGATGCTCTCGTCCGGTTGAAACCCGGCGTGTCCGTGGCGCGTGCGATGCAGGATCTGGGGCTGATCCTCGCCCGTCGCGGGCCGGGCACGCGCGCCGCCAAGTACGCGCTGCACCCGCTCGTCACTCCGGCGCGGGAGTATTACCTCAACGCCGACATGCGCTCGAGCGCGATCGTGCTGATGGCTCTCTCGCTGATCTTCGTCCTGGTGAGCTGCGCCAACGCGGCGAACCTGGTGATGATCGATTTCTTCGGACGCTCGGCGGAACTCGCCGCGACGCTCACCCTCGGCCTGCCCCGCGCCGCCGCCGTGCGCGGCTTGGTCTTCCAGGTCGTCATCCTCGCTTCGGCGGCGTCGCTCGTGGCGCTGGGCGTCCTTGTCGTCGCCGCGCCGCACGTGCACCAGTCGTTCGTCCTCATGCTGGCGCCGTACTGGTTGAACTTCACCTTTTCGTGGCACCACATTGCCATGGCCCTGGGTCTCGGCGCGGTGTCGGCGGGGGTCGCGATCATCGCGCCCGCCGCCTATCTTCTGCTCGCCAACCTCGAGAGCCTCATGCGCGCCGGCGCGGGCGCATCGCGCGGGACCGGGCGGAACCTCTGGCGGCGCACGTTGATCGTCACGCAGCTGGCGTTGCTCACGGTGCTGGGCATTTCCGCGGCTTTGCTTGCGCGCTCGAACCGGACCCTTGACGAGGACAAATGGGGTTACGACGCGTCGCGGGTCTTCCTCGGCAAGCTCGACATGCCGCGCGTGGATTTCCCCAATCAACCCGAGCGTCTCGTGCTCTTCCGCAAGATCCTCGACGAACTTTCCCGCCTTCCGGGCATGCGGGCCGCGGCGATCACGGATGGCCCGCCCGGGTACCCGGTCAATCCGGGCGCGCGGTATGCGCTTGATCCCGCGACGCTCGCGGGCGGCCACGAGGATGGACAGGCCGTGGTCTCGGATTCATCGGAGAACATTTTCGAGGCGCTCGGCGTCCCGCTCCTCCAAGGCTCCAAGTTTCCGTCCGAATTCAAGGACGGCGATCCGGTCTGGGTCATCATCAACGCGTCGCTCGCGGCGCGGATGTTCCCGGGCCAGGATCCCATCGGCCAGGGCTTTCACGTCCGCTTCCGGTGGATGGAAGCCAAGGAACAGTCCGTCCGCGCCGTGGTGCGCGGAGTGGTGCGGGACTATCAGGCGGCCAATCCCCAAAGGACGAACAACGATGTGATCATGCTCCCGTTCCGAACGTGGACGCCCTCGACGCTGTTTCTGGTCGCGGGCGGCACGACATCGCTGCCGTCCGCCAAGGAAATCACCGACACCGTTTGGCGCGTCGATCCGCGCGTCGTCCCGTATTTTCCGGATTCCATCAAGCATCAGATCGACATGCAGCTCGGGTTCGTGCGACTGACCAAGAACTTCACGGTGTTCTATGCGCTGGCCGCGGTGTTTCTCTGTGCGGTTGGCGTGTACAGCATCACCGTCGCGCAAATCCTCCAGCGAAACCGCGAGTTCGGCATTCGCATGGCCCTCGGGATCGAACCCGATCGGCTGTGGCGCCATTTTGTCCGGGGCCACCTCGTCGTCACCCTGATCGGCATCGGCGTCGGCCTTGCGCTGGCCCTCGTCACGACGCAGGCCCTGAAACGCATGCTCTACCGCGTCGACGAACACGACCCGCTCGTTTTCGCCTCCATCGCGGTGGTGATCCTGGTCGTGTCCCTCGCCGCGTGCATTCCAAGCCGCTTTCGTCTGCAGCGAATCAAGCCCTCCGACTGTCTCCGCAGCGTTTGAGACGTCGGTCTGGTCCCGCCCGGCAAAGAACTTCCTGGCCCGTTTGCCGTTTTGATCGAGCGCTCCGTATGGTGCGAATGCCGGGAGTCGAACCCGGATCAGTGGCTTCGGAGGCCACTACACTATCCATTGTGCTACATTCGCGAGGAGTCCCGAAAATTTCATGCCGGGCTGATGGCTGTCGAGCGCAAAGACGGCGCCCGCGGAGCCGGCGGCATTGCGCACCCCGACGGCTCACTCGGCTGGCTGCCGCGTGAAGCGGTGGACGAAAAAATAATAGATTACCGCGAGCACGGCGAGAATCCCGACGGCCCACAGCGTCACCTGCTGCAGTTCGCCGCGCATCAGCGCCTCGTTTTTCCCGGCCTGGATTCCGAGGTGGCAAAGGACATAGCACCACAGCGCCGAGCCCAGCACGGTAAAAACCGAAAACCGGAGATAATTCATGCGGACGATGCCGGCGGGAATGCCGATGAGGTGGCGCACCACGGGCAGCAGACGCGACGCGAAGATTCCGAAGCTCCCGAACCGCGCGGCCCAGCGCTCGGCCTGCTCGATTTTTCCGGGACCGATGAACAGGAATCTTCCGTAGCGCATCGCCAGCGGACGGCCCGCCCAGCGCGACACCCAATACATCACGGTCGCCCCGAGCCACGAACCCAGCGCGCCCGCGATCACGATTCCCGTCAGCGTCATGTTGCCCGACTTCTGCGCCGCGATGATCGCCGGAGGGATGATCAGCTCGCTAGGCAACGGAATGATCGAGCTTTCGATCGCCATCAGGAGGACGATCAGGGGGTACCCGCCCGTCTCGAGCGATTGCAGGTACCAGTCAATCAAGCCCTTCATCATGTCGTGCATGGCGAAAAAAAGGCAGGCAGCCCGCGGCTGCCTGCCCTCAAAAACCGTTGGGTCGCTTAGACGTCCGGCTTGGTCTTGCGAAGGCCCTGCACCCGGTCGCCGGCCTTCCACTGACCGCGTTTCTTGAGCAGGTCCACGCGCTCGAAGCGCTTGAGGACGTTGCGTTTAACGACTAGGCCGGAGGCGCCTTGGAGACTTTTGTGCTGGGACATGGTGATAAAGGGACGAGGTGCAGTTGGCTAAGGGGGGAGGTTGGTAATGTTCGACCCTGCCCATGACAAGTATTTTTCTGAAATCCGGTCCGCGCGCACCGCGATCCATTCCGGCGTTTCATAAGGATGGTGCCTCGTGACGTGGGTCTCCAGCGCTACGATCCTGTCGGGCATGCATTTAAACATCACGCGGAACTCCTCGGCCCGCTCCGGTTTGTTCTCCCACCGGTAATAAGACTCGATCGGGCCCTCGATCTGGGCGCACGCCGCCAGACCGAGCCTCACCACCTCCCCGGCGAGCGCCTGGGCGGCGGCTCGGCTTGGCATCGTCGTCCACGCGATGAACATGGCGCACCAATCGTTTATCGCCGGACGCGGGGCAAGGCGGGAAATTGACCCTTGACGCACCCGACGATGCTTCTACTTCTGAACCCTTTAAACCGTATCCACGAAGCCCAACCATGAGAGAAGATTACCTCAAAGACGCGCTCAAGGTCATCACCGACCCCAACATGCTCATCAACGTCGTCTCCCGGCGCGTGAAGCAGCTTCGCCGCGGCAACCGCCCGCTCGTCGAGTCGCTGGAAAAGCTCTCGGCCGAGGACACCGCGCTGCGCGAGATCAGCGAGGGCAAGATCAGCTACGAAATCAGCGAGGCCTGAGCCGGCCCGCGGGTTTGTTTCGCCCAAGGCGGCGCGGCGATTGCCGGGGCCGCCTTTTTCATGCATGGGTTTCACGGTCATCATGAGCGCAAAGAAAAAGGATTCCGAACGCTACACCGAGGTGCGCAACTCCAAGGCGCTGCGGGATTATTTCGTCGACGAGCGCTTTGAGGCCGGCATCGCCCTGAAGGGCACGGAGGTGAAATCGATCCGCGCCGGCAAGGCGCAGATCAGCGACGCGTTCGGCCGGGTCGAAAAGGACGAGCTCTGGATGCACAACGCGCACATCGAGCAATACGCGTTCGGGAACATCAACAATCACGACGCGCGCCGGATCCGGAAGCTCCTGCTCCACCGCCACCAGATCCGCAAGATCGCGCTGGCGCTTGAGACCGGCGGACGCGCCCTCGTCCCGCTGCGGATGTATTTCAAGGAGGCCCTCGTGAAGGTGGAGGTCGGGCTCTGCACCGGCAAAAAACTCTTCGACAAGCGCGAGACCCTGAAGAAAAAGGCGATGATGCGCGACGAGCACAAGGACGTGAAGTTCCGCCGCTGATGCATCCCGCGCCCGACACCGTCTCGGTGCGAGTCCCGGCCAGCACCTCGAATTGCGGCGCGGGCTTCGACACGCTCGGACTCGCGCTTTCCCTTTCGAACCGCATCACGGTCGCCCGCGCGGCGGGACGCACCGCCAAGCCGGAACGAAGCGACGACGCGCGCGCGCAGGAAATGGTGGCGGGCACCGCCGCGCTGTTTTTCCGGACGGCGGCGATCGCGCCGGAGGGATTTCGCTACCGGATCGAGGGCAACGTGCCGCCGGCGCGCGGTCTCGGATCGAGCGTCACCGTGATCGCGGGGATCCTGGCGGCGCTTGACGCGCTGCATGGGACGGCGTGGACGCGCAGCAAGCTGGTGGGACTCGCGACCCAGCTCGAGGGCCATCCCGACAATGCGAGCGCCGGAATCCTGGGGGGCTTCTGCATTTCGCGCTGCGATCCGACCACCGGCGCATACGTCGACACGGTGCGCGTGCCGGTGCCTTCGGAACTGGCGTTCGTCGTGGCTTCGCCGAAGGCCGAGATGTTGACGAAGGCCTCGCGGGAGATTCTTCCGTCGACGGTGCCGTTTTTCGACGCGGTGCGGAGCATCAACAGCGCGGCCTATCTCACGGCCGCGTTCGCCACCGGGGAATTTGAAAAACTCCGACATGCCGGCGGGGATTTCATGCACGAGCCTTACCGGCTGCCCCGGATTCCCGGCGCGAAGTCCGCGATCATCGCCGCGGTCAGCGCCGGCGCCTTCACCGGCTGGCTGAGCGGGAGCGGGTCGAGCGTCCTCGCGGTCTGCCAGCAGTCCCAGGCCGGCCACGTGCTGGCCGCGATGCGGGCCGCATTCACGCTGGAGTCGGTCGCAGGCGACGCCCAGGTGCTGAGCGCCGACAACGACGGCCTAAAAGTGGAGTGACGCGACCTGGCGCGATTCGCCGCGCAGGCGGTTCGCCCCGGGCTCGGGCCAGAGCCGGATGATTTCCTCGGCGAGCTTCCGCCAGCCAAAGGGTTTCAGCATGACGCATTTCAAGGACCCGATCTTGGCCAGCTCCTCGCTGTTGATCATCCCGGCCGTGTGTCCCGTAATCAGGATGAAAGGCACGTTCGGCAGCAGGACAGACGCCTGGGCGATGAACTCGACGCCGTTGAGCTGGGGCATCGAGTAATCCGTCACGACCACTCCGACGTCGAGGGTCGGCAGCGCCGCGAGCGCATCGAGCGGACGGGCGAAGGCGTCGATGCGGCAATCGAGATGCACGCTCATCATCTCGGTGAGAAGACGGGCATAGGACGTTTCGTCGTCGATGATGACGATGGATTTGCGAAGAGGAATGGGCACGGGAGAGGCGGCGACGGTGGTTTCCGGGATACTTTTGGCAACGTGTCCGGCGCTTGATTCGTAATGAGACCTGAGGAGGATAAGGCAATGCTGCACGTCGTGCTTTTCCAGCCGGAGATCGCGCCCAACACCGGAAATGTCGGCCGCATGTGCGCGCTTTCCTGCTCGCGTCTGCACCTCATTCACCCGCTGGGTTTTGAAATTACCGACAAGCAGCTCAAGCGCGCCGGCATGGATTATTGGAAATCCCTGGACGTGCACGAGCACGCCGATTGGCAATCATTTTACAAGAGTCCGCACGCTCCGCGGCGCCTCTGGCTGTTCACGACCAAGGCGGAGACGAGTTTCTGGGACGTGAATTTTGCGGACGAAGACGGACTGGTGTTCGGCAACGAAGGCTCCGGCGCGCCGGCGTGGCTGCACGAGGAAATCGGCGAGGCCCGGCGGATCACGATCCCGCACGCCAATCCGTCGCTGCGTTCGCTGAATCTCAGCACCGCCGCGGGCATCGGTTGTTATGAAGCGCTGCGGCAGCTCCGTGGCGGCCCGGGTTTGTTGCCCCGAGGCTCTCCGTAGCCGGGCACCTTGCCAGGGGTTCGAAACCGTGCCGCTCAGATCTCGTCCAGGCGCACGCACGCCACGACGCGGCCGGGAGTGTCGGCGATCAGCGGCGGGACAGCGGCCTTGCACTTCTCCAGCGCATAAGCGCACCGCGGGTGAAAGGGACAGCCCTCGGGCGGATGGAGCGGGGAGGGCGGATCCCCGGCGAGGACGATGCGCTGACGCGTGCGCTCGACATCGGGATCGGCGGTGGGAATCGCGCTCACGAGCGCCCGCGTGTACGGATGCCGGGGACGTTCGATCACATCGACCGCCGGCCCGAGCTCGACGATCTTCCCGAGATACATCACGGCGATCCGGTCGGAGATGTGTTTCACCACCGAGAGATCGTGCGCGATGAAAATCAGCGAGAGGTCCATCTCGCGGCGCAGCTGGGAAAGCAGGTTCAGGATCTGCGCCTGGATCGAGACGTCGAGCGCCGACACCGGTTCGTCGGCGATGATCACCTTCGGCTCGAGCGCCAGCGCGCGCGCGATCGCGATCCGCTGCCGTTGTCCCCCGGAAAACTCGTGCGGATATTTCCGCCTGAACCGCGGCGCGAGCCCGACGAGCTCCATCAGCTCCGTCACGCGGGCGTCCACATCCTCCGGCCGGCGCAGGCGATGCACCCGCAGCGGCTCGGCCAGCGTGGCGTGAACCGTGAGCCGCGGATTCAGCGACGCGTAGGGATCCTGGAAGACCATCTGCATCGCGCGCCGCGCCCCGAGGATTTCATCCGGCGAGCACGTCGCGAGGTTCCGGCCGTTCAACACCACCGTTCCCGACGTCGCCGGGACGAGCTGCATGATCGTCCGCGCCAGCGTCGACTTGCCGCATCCGGATTCTCCCACCAGCCCCAGCACCTCGCCGCGTTCGACGGACAGCGTGACGCCGTCGACGGCTTTCACCGAGCCGGTTTCCCTCCGCATGACAAAGCCGGAGTGAACGGGGAAGTGCGTCCTGACGTCGGTGAGCTCGAGAATCGGATCGGCCATTTCAGGAAAAGGTCAGGTCGCCCGCCTGGACGCGCAGGCAGGCGTGGCCGTGGGTCGGCGTGAGTTCGGCGAGGCCGGGCGTCTCGACGCGGCAGCGTTCCGCGGCGTATCCGCAGCGGGGCGCGAACGCGCAGCCGATCACCGGCCGCGAAAGATCCGGCGGCATCCCGGGGATCGTGAAGAGTTCCGCGCCCTTGGGCTGCATCGCCGGGATGGAGCGCTGGAGCGCCCGCGTGTACGGGTGCTGCGGCGAATGGAAGATCGCGCGCGTGTCCGCGGTTTCGACGATGCGGCCGGCGTACATGACCTGGACACGGTCGCAGAGCCCCGACACGACCCCGAGATCGTGCGTGATGAAAATGACGGCCATCCCGAGCTCGCGCTGCATCCGCCGGATCAGCTCGAGGATCTGCGCCTGCACCGTCACGTCGAGCGCCGTGGTCGGTTCGTCCGCGATCAGCAGCTCCGGCTGCGTGATCAGCGCCATGGCGATCATGACGCGCTGCCGCATGCCGCCGGAAAACTCGTGCGGATAAAAGTCGATCCGCCGCGCCGCGTCGTTGATGCCGACCTCCTCGAGCATCGCGACCGCGCGGCCGAGAGCGGCCCGGCGCGAGATCTTCTCGTGGATCAGCAGCGGCTCGACCAGCTGCGCGGAGATCCGCAGGTACGGGTTGAGCGACGTCATCGGATCCTGGAAGATCATCGCGACGCGCTTCCCGCGGATGGTCCGCGCCTGGCGTTGGGAGCAGGCCAGCAGGTCCACGCCGTCGAAGATCGCCGCGCCGCCCTCGATCCGTCCCGGCGGCTGGGGGACGAGGCCCATGATCGAATAGCAGGTGACCGATTTTCCCGAGCCGGACTCGCCGACGATTCCGAGGGTTTCGCCGCGTTCGACGTGAAAGCTGATCCCGTCGACCGCGCGATAGATGCCGCTGCGCGTGTGAAACCAGGTGCGGAGATCGGTGACGTTCAGCAGGGGCATCGGCCGGGAAGTGGGAAACGCGCGGCGGTTCCGGGCAACGTCTAAGTAGCAGCGACCGCCGGTGGCGCGCACTTCCGCATGGCTTCGATCACGCTCGCCGGCGCGAGCGCGGCCAAGGCTCCGCCGCCCGTTGCCGGACAACCCGGGGGCTGCAGGATCGTGACCGGCGCATCGAAGACCGGACCGGTGCGAACCGGATTCGTCGGCCCGAACAGCGCCAGCAGGGGAACGCCGAGCGCGTTGGCGAGGTGCATCCCGCCGGTGTCGTTGGTCACCAGCAGCCGGCAGGACCGCAGCCGCGAGCAGTATTCCGGCAGGGCGGTTTTCCCGGCGAGATTCCGCACCCGCGCGCCGAAGCCGGCGGCGATCGCGTCCGTGATCGGGCGGTCGTTCGCGGTCCCGAAGAGGAAAAAATTCTCGCCGGGGTGGGCCTCGATCAGCGCTCGCCAGTGCCCGACGGGCCAGCGCTTCGCGGGGTTGTTTTCCGAGCCCGCGATCAGGCCGATGCCGGCGTCGCCGGAGTTGACGGGATGCAGCGGCGTCCGGTCTGGCGGAACCGCGAGGCCGAAGTGCCGGAGAAAATTTTCCCAGAGCTCGAGCTGGGGATGCGCGCGCTCGTCGTAATCGGCCGGCACCCGGTAGGCGTGGGACAGCAGCGGCCGGTGTTTTCCCGGGCGAACCAGCCCGAAGCGCTGGCGGCATCCGGCGAGCCAGGCCTCGAGATCGCCGCGCATCGAATTCGTGAACAGCAGCCAGACGTCCGGATAGGCCGCCCGCATCCGCCAGAAGTGCACGAAGTATCCAAGTCCTCCCGCCGGCAGCGGCTCGAGGCGGTCGGCGATCTTCCAGCTCTCGAGCAGCGGGAGGAATGTCCCCTTGGCGATCAGCGTGATTTCCGCGTCGGGGCGCCCGAGCCGGAGCGCGCGCAGGAGCGGCAAGGCCATCACGACGTCGCCGAGCCAGTTGGGCAGCCGGATAAAAAGCCGGGTCTTCCGGGGCAGCGCGGGAAGCCCGCGGAGGCGCAGCTCGTCCGCGAGAAAATCCCGCTTGGCCTCGAGGCGGAACCGCCGCGAGGGAATATCCTGGTTGCGCCAGCGGTCGTGCGCCCAGAGCCATGAGGCGCAGAGATTGTCGTCGTTGGTCAGCTTTTCCTCCAGCCAGCGGTTCAGGGCGATGGTGGCTCCCGGCGTCGTGTTGTCGTGCAGGACCTCCTCGACATGGAGTTCCACCCGCCAGAAGGCGGTGCGCCGGGGATAGATGACCTCGAGGTCGGCGGAAAATTTCTCGACCATCAGGCCCGCGAGCTCGGTCGTCGAACAGACGCGGCCGAGGAGCGTGGTGAGCGCGCCCTGGAGGCCGGCGTTCTGGTCGAACAGCACGGTGGCGAGCCCGCCGTTGCGGAGAATTTTCAGCGCGGCCGCGAAACCCTGGCGCCGCGAGAGCATCCGGAGGCCGAAGCGTTCGCGCGCGCGCCTGACCCATTCGTCGGCGGCGGCATTGTCGAGCGGCCGGTAGATCACGCCCATTTCGGGATAGGGCTTCGGGAGCATCAGCGGCATGCAGGTCTGGACCTCCCAGTACGCCATGTGCGGCGTGACCATCATCATCGCCTTGGGATTCCGGTGGTGCCGGTGCACCAGCTCGATGAGCCGGGGCTCGGGGTGGACGATGGCGAGCAGCCGCGCCTCGGAGAGGCACGGCGTCGCGAGGGAAATGAAGGCGGTCTCCACCAGCCGGCGGGAACTCTCGCGCGCGATGCGCCGCCGCCAGGCGTCGGACCGCCCGGGGAACGCGTGGTGGAGGTTGGACAGCGCCACGCGGCGCCGGCGCCGCACGGTCCAGAAGATCAGGTCGCCGAGGACCGCGGCCAATCCGCGCAGCAGGGATTCCGGCGTGTGAGCCAGGATCCAGCCGAGGGTTTGAAGCACCAGTTTCTGCACGCGCGTCGCGGATTAGCGTTTGATTTGAACGTCAATCTACATCAAACGATGCGGCCCGGCGGTTA
>JAQGON010000190.1 GCA_028293565.1 Verrucomicrobiota bacterium
CGCGCGCGAGCCGGACCAGGCGGGCGCCCTGGCGCGCGGCGGGGCCCTGGCTGGCGCTGGCCGCGTGCCTGGCGCTGATGATTTCCGCGGCGGTGGCATTCCGGCGCGCGCGGGCCGCGGACGAGACCGGGCGTTTGGCGGACCTCGCGTTCAACGACACGCTGCACGAGCGCCACGGCGGTCATGGCCCGGCGTCGGGCGAACTCGCGGCGGTGCTCAGCCAGGCGTCGCTGCGCCTCGGCGGCGCCCTGCCGGTGGATTTCTCGTCGCTGCGGGCCAACGGCTGCCGCACGGTGAGCTTTGCCGGCCACGATGTCCTCGAGGTGTGTTTCAAGCGCGATGGCGCATGGTTCCACTGCTACATTGCGAACCGCGCCGATTTCCCGGGGCTGTCCGCGAAGGCGGGCATGGAATTCGCGCAGCAGGCGCGGCTGGCGAGCGCGTCGTGGTCGGACGCGACGCATCATTTCATCGTCGTCGGCGAAGCCGGCCTGGAGTCCGTGAAGCGGCTGCTGTGATGAGCAACGAAGGGGATTTCGCCGCAAAGCGGGTAGCACGGATCTCCGACCCGTGAAGCTGGACTCGGGCTAAACGGGTGTGCTCGACGTTCTCCGTTGGCAGAGTCTGCCCACACGGGTCGGAGACCCGTGCTACCCGCTCCAAGGCGCGGGTCCGCCAGTAAAGCTCGCGCCGCGCGTTGGGCGCGGTTTCGCTGGGGCGCTTCATCCCCAATGGCTGCGCCGCGACTGACTGAACATCCCACGACCGAGCATCGACGCCTGGCGGAGGACGCCGCCCGCACCCGCAACTGGAAACGCTGGGGTCCGTACCTCGCGGAGCGCCAGTGGGGCACGGTGCGCGAGGATTACTCGCCCGATGGCGAGTGCTGGGGCTATTTCACGCACGAGCATGCGCGCAGCCGTGCGTACCGCTGGGGCGAGGACGGCCTGCTGGGGTTCACCGACCGCGAATGCCGGCTCTGCTTCAGCGTCGCGCTGTGGAACGGCCGCGACCCGTTCCTGAAGGAACGGCTCTTCGGGCTGAGCGGTCCGGAAGGCAATCACGGCGAGGACGTGAAGGAATGTTATTTCTATCTCGATGCCACGCCGACGCACACCTGGCAGCGCGCGCTGTACAAGTATCCGCAGGCGGCGTTTCCCTACGACCGGCTGCGCGCCGAGAGCCGGCGCCGCGGGCGCCGCGAGCCCGAGTTCGAGCTGCTCGACTCGGGCGTGTTCGACGGCGAACGGTATTTCGACGTCTTCGCCACCTACGCCAAGGGCGGGCCGAATGACCTGCTGCTCGAGCTGACGGTGGCGAACCGCAGCCCGGAGCCGGCGGCGCTGCACGTCCTGCCGACACTCTGGTTTCGGAACACCTGGTCCTGGGAAAGCCAGCCGGAAGGCGCCAGGCCGGCGATGCGCGCACTGTCGGACCGGCGCGTGCAGTGCGACCATCCCACGCTCGGGACCTATTTTCTCGAGCAGGAGCCGTCGCCCGGCGGCCGCGCGGCGCCACTGTTGTTCACGGAAAACGACACCAATGTCGCGCGTCTTTTCGACGGCCCTAATCCGGGGCCGCACGTGAAGGACGCGTTCCATGACCATGTCGTCGGCGGCCGCCGCGAGGCGGTGAATCCCGCGCGCACCGGCACGAAGTGCGCGGCGCACCACGAGCTTTTGCTCGGGCCCGGGGAGGAGCGCGTCATCCGGCTCCGCCTGTTCGCGGCGGACGAGCAGCCGGCCAAGAGCTTCGGGAAAAATTTCGCGCAGGTGATGTCGGCGCGCCGCGCGGAGGCGGACGAATTCTACGACGTGCTGCTCGCGGGGAAAACGCGGACCGAGACGCAGGCGCCGTTCGCCGTGGCGAAACCGGCGGCGGGCGCCGAGGCGAACCGCGTCGCGCGGCAGGCGTACGCGGGCCTGCTGTGGTCAAAGCAGTTTTATCATTACATCGTGAAGGACTGGCTGCAGGGCGACCCGGCCCAGCCGCCGCCGCCGGAGAGCCGCCGGGCCGGGCGCAACTCCGACTGGCCGCATCTTTACGCGCGGGACGTGATCTCGATGCCGGACAAGTGGGAGTATCCGTGGTTCGCCGCGTGGGACTCGGCGTTCCACATGATCCCCTTCGCGCGTCTCGACCCGCTGTTCGCGAAGGAGCAGCTGAACCTTTTCCTGCGCGAATGGTACATGCACCCGAACGGCCAGCTGCCTGCCTACGAGTGGAATTTCTCCGACGTGAATCCGCCGGTGCATGCGTGGGCATGCTGGCGCGTGTACAAGATGACGGGCCGCGCGGAGGCGCGCGACCGGGTCTTTCTCGCGCGCGTGTTCCAGAAGCTGCTCGTGAATTTCACGTGGTGGGTCAACCGCAAGGATCCCGGCGGGCGGCATCTTTTCAGCGGAGGCTTCCTCGGGCTCGACAACATCGGCGTCTTCGATCGCTCGAAGGCGCTGCCGACCGGCGGATCGCTTGAGCAGGCGGACGGGACCGCGTGGATGGCCTTTTATTGCGGGACGATGCTCTCGATGGCGCTCGAGCTGGCGGAGGGCGATCCGGCGTACGAGGACATCGCCTCGAAGTTCTTCGAGCACTTCGTCGCCATCGCCGACGCGATGAACACGCTCGGCGGCACCGGGCTCTGGCACGAGGAGGATGGATTTTATTACGACCAGCTCCTGGTCGACGGGTGCGCGGCGCCGGTGCGGCTGCGGTCGATGGTAGGAATCATCCCGCTGTTCGCCGTGGAGCTGATCGACATGAAGCAGCTCGAGCGTCTGCCGGGTTTCGCGAAGCGCACCCGCTGGTTCCTCGAAAACCGCCGCGACCTCGCCGGACAGATCTCATATCTCGACCAGAAAGGCGGATCGACGCGGTACCTGCTCGCGATCCCGTCGCGTCAGCGTCTCGAGCGCATGCTTAAATACGTGTTCGACGAGGCGGAATTCCTCGCGGATCACGGCGTGCGTTCGCTCTCGCGCGCTTACCGGGACCATCCGTTCGTGCTCCGCGCGGAAGGCGCCGAATGGCGGGTCGGGTACGCGCCGGGGGAATCCGACAGCGGGCTGTTCGGGGGAAATTCCAACTGGCGGGGTCCGGTCTGGTTTCCGGTGAACTACCTGCTGATCGAGGCGCTTGAGCGCTACCACCTGTTCTATGGCGACGATTTCAAGATGGAATTCCCGACCGGCAGCGGGAACCGGATGACGCTGGCGCAGATTTCGCGCGAACTTTCGCGCCGATTGGTGAAGTTGTTCCTGCCCAACGGCGGCGGGCGCCGCCCCGCGCTAGGGATGGAACCGCGGTTCGTGGGGGATCCGCACTGGCACGACCTCCTCTGGTTCCATGAGTATTTCCACGCAGACACCGGCCAGGGCCTGGGCGCGAGCCACCAGACGGGATGGACAGCATTGGTGACGAGGCTGATAGAAAACTTCGAGGAATAGTGCAGGCTGCACGACGGGTCGGTTCCCCCGAAATTGTGAGAAATTTTTTACCCGCGCAGAACTAATTGGGTTAGGATGGGTCACGACTAGCCGTGAATACCCTGACACAACCCTTCCTGAGTTTGCGCGTGCCCATTTTCAGCGGCGCCGTGCTGGCATTGGCAGGCCTGCTTGCGACCACGGTCAGCGCTTCCGAGCGCTGGGAAACCTTGGAGGCGATTCATTGGGTCGAGAACCCGCACAATTCCGACCGTCCGGGTCGCTTTGGCGAACTCGGCGCTTACCAGTTTCGCGAAGGGACATGGCGGATGCACACCAGCGTGCCGTTTTATCGCGCGAACGAACGGAAGTCCTCGGACGAAGTGGCGGTCCGCCATTACGAATGGATCAAGAACGGCTTAGTGCGCGCGGGAATCGAGATCACTCCGTACACGATTGCGCTCGCCTGGAACGGCGGCCTGACGGCGGCAATCCGCGGCAATGTCACAGTGGGCACGCGGGATTACGCGGCGCGCGTGAGCAACATGGCCGACCGGCTGCGCCATCCACAGCTGGCGAGCACGCAGTGAGGGAACGCCCTCGGCTGCGAGGTGGAGCGTGAGCCCAGCCGCCTGACGGCGGCTGCTACCAGATGCCGGAAGGTGGAGTGCGTGGTCACTCCGTCTGAGCTTTGTCTAAGGGTCCTCAACGCATCGGGGCGCGGGCGGGCCCTTTATCGTCGACGGAGCGTCCAACGCATTGGGGCAATGCGTTCCACCTTCGGCAAATCGAGCATAGTCTCGTAGCTGCCGACGTCAGGAGGCAGTGGCCTGCGTTCGACCGATTAGGCGGAACGAGCCCAGCCGCCTGACGGCGGCTGCTACCAGATACCGGAAGGCGGAGCGCGTGGTCGCTCCGCCTGAGCGAGGGGAAGCGAAGGGCTTGGCGAGCAGCAGCAGGCTCGGGAATGCCCTCACTCCAGAAACGAAGCCTGCTTCGGACCTTTTAGCGCGCGCTTCGCGGCTTCCTCCTCGGGGGTCTCGGTGAGATGGCGCGGAGGGCGCGTGGCTTTCTGCAGCACGGCCGTTTCGCGATCGCTGACAATCCGCTCGCACATCTGGTGGATGTGCATGCGCAGCCATTGCGTCGTGCTGCTGCCCGGGGTGTAGTCGGCCGGCCCGTAATGGTCGATGCGCCCTGCCTGGCGCAGGCGGTCGTTTTGGGCGAACTCGGCGGGATCGTCGGGATTATAGACCGCGAAGGCGCGTCCCCCGCCGCCCTTGACGACCGAGAAGCTCGGCACGTCGCTCGGGCCGTCGGCGATGTAGATCATGTTCTGGAAAGGAATGCGCCGGTCCTCGGCATTCATCTTCGCGTTCACGTCGATCGCGGGATTCTTGTTCGTGCCCTTGTTGATCTCGAAGATGGCGCGGGTCTTGGTCGTGTTGTCGATGACCAGGCCGATCTGCGCGATCTCGGCTTCGGCGTTCAACGACCATTCGTTCTGGCGCAGGAAACCGGGCTGGAGGGGATTCTCGATGAATTCGCACGCCCAGACTCCGTCGACGTGCTTCGCGATCGCGCTGCCGCGCACCATCGAGGCGATCCCGGTGCTGACGATGTAATGCTCGAGCGAAATCTCGTGCTTCGCGAACTCCGGCTTGTCGCGGGTGAACGACTGCGCGCGGTCGAAGAATTCGGGCAGGCCCTTGTAGAACTGGATCTCCTTGCCGCACTCATGAAGGATGCGGTTGTTCAGCCCCTTCAACTGTCCCGCCAGCGTGTAGGTCAGGAGGTGATTCAGGTAGCTGATCTCGGGCGAAAGATGGTAGCCGCGCTTCCGGTAATGCTCGGTCAGCTTGTTCGTCTCGTTCCAGAACTCCGCCTCGTTGATCCCGTAGCGGCGGAACAGCGGAGCCTGCATGTAGCCCGGGATAAGAGTCTTGTCGAAGTCCCAGATGCACGCGATGATGTTTTGAGTGAAAAGCGTCGTGGCCATGGCGGAATCGCCCCGCTAGGCGGATCCGCCTGGCGAAAGGGTCGCTGCAGCGAAGCCGCTCCCCGCGGCCCACGCAATTCGCAAATCGCCGCGGTCCACTCCCGAATCCCGTTTCAAACTTCATGGATCACCTTCCCGAGATTTTTCCCTTCGAACGACGCCTTGACGAGCTCGGCGCGCAGATGGCCGACGCGGCCTTCTATGCGAATCCGCGGCGCGCCGCCGAGATCTCGCGCGAGCAGCAGAAGCTCTCGCAGCTGGTCGCGGACCACCGCGCGCACGCGCGACTGCAGCGCGAGATCGAGGACGCGTCGGCCCTGCTGAAGGACCCGGCGGGCGACGCCGATCTCAGGGAGCTCGCGGCGGCGGAAAT
The DNA here is from genome assembly GCA_028293565.1 of Verrucomicrobiota bacterium. Taxonomy (GTDB): domain Bacteria; phylum Verrucomicrobiota; class Verrucomicrobiia; order Opitutales; family Opitutaceae; genus Opi-474. The sequence goes on from JAQGON010000190.1 coordinate 5,798, forward strand.
GCCCGAGCTCGAGCGTCGCCTCGAGCAGCTGCGGCAGGCGGTGCTTCTCGCGATGATTCCGCCGGAGCCGACGGATTCGCGGAACACCGTGATGGAAATCCGCGCCGGCACCGGCGGCGACGAGGCGAGCCTCTTCGCCGCGGAACTTTTCCGGATGTACTCGAAGTACGCCGACGGACGCGGCTGGAAGGTCCAGCCGATGAGCAGCAGCGAGAGCGAGCGCGGCGGCTTCAAGGAGGTCATTTTCCTCATCACGGGCTCGGAGGTCTACCGCCAGCTGAAGTTCGAGAGCGGAGTCCACCGCGTGCAACGCGTGCCGGTGACCGAGGCGAACGGCCGGATCCACACCTCGACCGTGACCGTTGCCGTCCTGCCGGAGGCCGAGGAGGTCGACGTCCAAATCGATCCGCAGGATCTCGAGATCACGGTCAGCCGCGCGAGCGGACCGGGCGGGCAGGGCGTCAACACCACCGACTCCGCCGTGCAGATCCTGCACCGTCCGACCGGGCTGATCGTGAGCTGTGCGGACGAACGCTCGCAGCTGAAGAACAAGGGGCGGGCCATGACCGTCCTGCGCGCACGGCTGCTGCAGCGGCGCGAGGACGAGGAGCACGCCAAATACGCGGCGGAACGCAAGAGCCAGATCGGCTCGGGCGACCGCAGCGAGCGGATCCGTACCTATAATTTTCCGCAGAACCGCCTCACGGATCACCGCATCGGGCTGACGCTGTACAGCCTGCCGCAGGTGATGGAGGGCGCGATCGGACCCGTCATCGCCGCGCTGCAAAAGGCGGAATACGACGAGAAACTCGCGGCGTTGACGGGACAGGCCTATCTGCCGCCGCGCACGGCGGGGACCGACGACTGACATGCTCACCGTCCTCGAGGTCATCAAGAAGACGACCGATTTTTTCGCGGCGAAGGGAATCGACTCGCCCCGGCTGAATGCGGAACTCCTCGTCGGGCATTCGCTCGGGTTGAAGCGCATGCAGCTTTACCTGCAGTTCGAACGCATGCTGACCGACGCCGAGCTCGAATCGCTGCGCCCGCTCGTGCGGCGCCGCGGCCTTCGCGAGCCGGTCCAGTACATCCTCGGCGAGACGGAATTCTTCGGACTGAAACTCAAGGTTGACCGCCGCGCGCTGATCCCGCGTCCCGAGACCGAGCGCCTCGTGGAACTCGTGACGGAGCGGGTCGCCACGCCGCCCGCGACCATTCTCGATCTCGGAACGGGAAGCGGAGCGATCGCCTTGGGATTGGCGCGCAGTTATCCCGAGGCGCGGGTCGTGGCTGTCGATGTCAGGGCCGAGGCCCTCGCGCTGGCGCAGGAAAATGCCGTGGCGTGCAGCTTCGCCGAGCGGGTCCGTCTGATCGAATCCAACTGGTTCGACGCGGTTCCGGCGGAATCGCGGTTCAACCTGGTGGTGGCGAATCCGCCATATCTTTCGGCGGACGAGACGGCGCAGACGCTGCCCGAGGTGAAAGGGCATGAGCCGGCGTCGGCGCTGACGGCGGGAGAGGATGGTCTCGCCGATTTGCGGACGATCCTGAATCAGGCGCCCCGCTTTCTCGCGCCGGAGGGAATGCTGGCTCTGGAAACCGGCACGGCGCAGCACGCCGAACTCGCGCGTCTCGCCACGGCTGCCGGGTTTCGGCGGACGGAGTCGCATCCCGATCTGGCGGGGCGCGACCGATTTTTTCTGGCGTGGTGACGCGCCGTCAGCCCTTGCGGTCGAGCACGGCCGTGAGCGGCGGATGGGTGTCGGCGGCGAACTGTTTTTCCTTCCCGAGGGCGATGGCGTCGTTCACGACGCGCAGCGTCTCGCGCAGGAAAACATCCACCTTGGCGTAGGCGTCGTTGGCGTCGGTGCTGAGTTCCGTCTCGTCATCGCCCTCGACGCTGTCGGGCTTGCGCACCGGCTTCGGCTTGGGCAGGGGCGGGGGGCCGAGGCGGAGCTCGTGATAGGAAAAGTCGCCCTTCGCCAATTCGGCCTTCTCGGCTTCCATCGCCTTCTTGAAGGCCTCGTCGTTGGCCTTCTGCTCGCGGCGATTCAGGAGATTGAGCGACGCGATCTTCTGGTTCTGCCGCATCTTGAACCAGTCGATGTTCTTCCGGAGATAAAGGAATTCCGACAGCTGGGTCTGCCGCGTGACGCTGGCGTCGCGCAGGGGCTGCAGCACCCGTTTTTCGAGGGGATGGCCGGAAAATGCGCTGGTGGGAATCACGTCCCACGCGAGCACGTGCGGCAGGGAGCCCTCGCCGATCGGCAGATATTCGTCGATCGAGGGCAGCACGATGTCGGGCACCACGCCCTTGAGCTGGGTCGAGGAGCCGTTCGGCAGGTAGTATTTCTGGATCGTGAGTTTCACGGCGCCGGTCTTGACCGGCGAGCGCTGGAGCTGCGGCACGAGGTTCTTCATCTCCCAGATGCTCTGCACCGAACCCTTGCCATGGGTGGAATTGTCGCCGACGACGATTGCCCGGCCGTAATTCTGGAGCGCGCCGGTCACGATTTCGGAGGCCGAGGCGCTGAAGCGATCGACGAGTACCGCCAGCGGACCGTCGTATTTCACGCCGCGGTCGGTGTCGCTGTCGACCTGGATTTCGCCGAGGGAATTTTTCACCTGCACGACCGGCCCCTCGGTGATGAAGAGCCCGGTGAGGTCGATCGCCTCGGAAAGATAGCCGCCGCCGTTGTGGCGGAGATCGAGGACGAGGCCGCGAACCCCCGCGGTCTTCAGCTGGTCGATCAATTCGGAGACATCCTTGGTCGCGCTGGCCTTGCTGCCGCTGTCGGTTTCAGCCGGGCCGTAGAAGGACGGCAGCGAAATCACGCCGAGCGGGACCTTGTTGCCCTGCGCATCGGGCACATCGAAGACGGCGGCGTGCGCGCGGGCGTCGTTGAGTTTCACGACGTCGCGAACGAGCGTGACCTGCTTCCGCACGGAGGGGTCGGGGGCGTCGGCGGGCTGCACGGTCAGCGTGACCTTCGTGCCCTTCGAGCCGCGGATCCGTTCCACGATCCGGCGGAGCTTCATGCCGATGACCTCGACGGATTCGCTGTCGGGCTGGGCGACCGAGAGGATCTTGTCGCCCGGCTTGATCTGCTTGCTGAGGTCGGCGGGGCCTCCGGGGACGATCTCCTTCACGGTGCAGTAATCGTCCTCGACGCTGAGCACGGCGCCGATGCCCACGAGCTCGAGTTTCATCTGGATGCCGAAGTCCTCGAAGGTCTCGGCGGAAAAATAGGTGGAGTGCGGATCGTAGAGCCGCGCGACGTTGGAGAGGAACAGCTCGGCGACCTCGTTGCCTTCGATCTCCCCGAGGTTCTTCAGCATGCGCTCGTAGCGCTTGCGCACCGCGAGCTTCGCCTCGTCGAGCGTCTTCTTGTTCATCAGCTCGGCAATCAGCTCGTACTTGATCCGCTGGTGCCAGAGCTCGTCGGCCCCTCCGGCGGTGGCGGGCCACTCGGCCTTGGTGCGGTCGAAGCGGTAGGTGTCGTTGCCGGTGAGATCGATGTCCTTCTTCAGCTCGTCGAAGACCCAGTTGATCCGCGAGGTGGTCCGCGTCTCGTAGATCGAGAAGATGTCGTAGGCCGACTCGATGTTGCCGAGGGCGCTGATGTTCCAGTAGACATTCTGCCCGAACCGGCTGGCGAACGCCGCCTTGTCGCTCGCGAGGAAGAAGAGCCGCTGGCCGTCGAGGTCGGCCATGAAGTTCGGGATGACCTCGGCGTAGTCGGAGCTGTGGACGGCGTCGCGGTTGTAGTGGGCCTGCTCGAGCATCTGCACGAGCGTGCGCGCCTCGATGGTGAGGGCGGAGGAGCTGGTGAACGTGTGGTCGTCCCGGGCGAGCGACGCGGTGGCAGCGAGAGCGAGCAGGGCGACGCCCGCGGTGGCGCGTCGAAAGAGGGAAAGGCGATTCATGGATGAGGTGAGATCGGGAAAAAGAGGAATTGTTTCACGTCAGAATGACGTTTCAGCGCCCCGGCCGCGCGGCGAATCATTGCCGGCTCAGGAGATCCTTGGCGTCGTCAAGCAGGCGTTTTTCGTCCGCCGTCAACGCACCAAAGCCCTGACTGTTGATTTTATCAAGAATCCGGTCCACTTCGGCGCGCAGGTCCGCCTTCGGACCGACGTTGACCTGGTAGGTCGCCGCCTCGGCCGCCTTGGGCGATTTTTTCGCCCACCGGGGAAGTTCGATCTCGGGACGCCGCGACAGCAGCTGCCAGTTCGCCTCGTGGAGGTAGCGGAAATACAGCCAGCCGACCGCCATGCCGCCCAGGTGGGCGGAGTGGGCGAAGCCGAAGGGCGACACCGCGCCCATGACCTCGTAAAAGAGGCAGCCGGTCAGGTCGATCAGCGCGGCCGCGATGGCGACGTGCTTCGGCTTGAGGGTGACGGGAACGATGAACAGCAGGAGAAACGTCACCGGCTGGTGCGGATAAAAGCACGCGAAGATCACAAACAGCCCGAAGACTCCGGCCGAGGCGCCGACGAGGGTGCCGCCAACGTGCCAGTTGACGGCCGACCAGACCAGGCCGCCGACGATCACCGCGGCGGCGTAAACCGCGAGAAACCGCCGGCCGCCGAGCATCGGCTGGAGAACGCGTCCGATGAAATAAAGTCCGAGCAGGTTGCCGACGATATGAAGGAGATTATTCGTATCGTGGAGAAAGCTGTAGCTGAAAAAGGACCAGAGGAACCCCGCGCGGATGCCTCTGCGGCTGAGGCCGAACAAGTGCTCCACCGCGCCGGGCGACTGGAAGACCCGTCCCGCAACGATTTGCAAAATGAAGCCGGCGATGACCGCCGAAACAAGCCACGTCAGAACCGAAGCCCTTTCCGGGGAGGAGGAATCGCGCATATAAGGCCGGTCCGACAGCATGTAACGGATGATGGAAGCGCAGGAGACAAACACAAGCCGTCACCCGCGAATTTGCGGCTTCGCGTTTCATGGATTGCCCTTGAAAAGCAAAAGGCGCGAACGGCGTCCAGTCCGCTTGACAGCAGTTTCAATTCCTCTTTGTTCGCACGATCCATGGCCAACAAAGCGGACAAATGGGCGCAGAACACCGGCGGCAAATTTTACGTCGATCAGCAATGCATCGACTGCGATCTTTGCCGCGAGACGGCGCCCGCCTTCTTCACGCGCCATGACGAGGGCGGATACTCCTACGTTTACAAGCAGCCGACGACTGAGGAGGAAACCTCACTCTGCATGGAGGCTCTCGAAGGCTGCCCGGTCGAGGCCATCGGCAACGACGGCGACCAGTAGGCGATTCGCGATCGCCGGCTGATTTGCGCCCGACCCGAAAGCGGTCGGGTTTTTTATTTCCAGCCTACGGGGGTGGAGCGTTCCACCTTTCGAAGGCGCATCTTCCAGTAGCGGCCGACGTCAGGAGGCCGTTTCCCGCCTTCGACCGATTGGGCGGAATGGGAATGAGCCCAGCCGCCTGACGGCGGCTGCTACGGTGGAGCGCGTTGCCCTCAACGCGCTGGAGGTGCGAGCAGACGCGAGAGATCGGAAAACGCGGCCACGGCCACTGATTTGAGCCCTTGTTAACCGAACTTGGGCATATGGCTTAACTCAGGCTTGTTTTCTGTTTTGTGGCTGGTAGCGCTTGCGATGATGAACGCGCGATTGATCACCCTCGGACTGATTGGCTTCTTACCGCTCGCGGCCCAGGTCGCGCCGGTCGCATTGCCGGAGGTCACGGTTTATTCGCCGCGCGTCGCCAACCAGTCGGCCGCCGCCTCCTTCGCGATGCCGGTCTCGTCGCTGCGTTTCGAGCCGCGGGTCGACATCCAGGCGCGCAATCTGACGGAGGCGCAGGCCGACGTGACGATCCGCGGCGGAATCTTCGAGAACACCGGCTTCCGGCTGGGCGCCGTCACGCTCTCCGATCCGCAGACGGGGCACTACTACGCGGAAATTCCCGTGGCGCCGATGATGCTCGGCGCGCCGGAAATCCTCACCGGCGCCGACCACGCCCTCGTGGCGCTGAATTCCACGGTCGGCGCCGTGGCGTATGCCTGGAGGCCGGTCCGCACGGCGGGCGTGCTCTCGTTCGCGGCCGGGGATCACGGGATGAACCGCGAGGATTTTTATGAGGGCTACGTCAGCGATGCGGCGCTCTTCGGGGAGCGGGTCGCGGCGGACGTGTCCTGGGGCCGCTCCGAATCGAATGGCGCCGTCGCCTTCGGCGACAGCCATTTCGACCGGGTGACTGCGCGGCTGCAGCTGGCGGGCGGAAATTCGCAGACCGACCTGTTCGCCGGATACCAGGCGAAATTCTTCGGGTGGCCAAACCTGTACACGCCGTTCAACTCCGACGAGTCGGAGAACCTCGAGACGCTGCTGTTCGCGCTGAACCATCGCGTCGATCTCGGCGCCGGCGATTTTTTCGAGGCCGGGATTTATCACCGGCGCAACAAGGACGACTACGCGTTCAACCGGTTCGCGCCGCTGGGTCCGGTGCATCCGTTCCAGCACACCACGTGGGTCACGGGCGCCGGCGCCGGCGGGCGGCGCGACCTCGGGGCGCTGGCGCTGAACTTCCACGGGGAAATCCTGTCCGACGATCTTCACTCGACCTCGCTGACCGCCGGAAAATTTCACTCGCGCACGCTGGCGAAGCTCGCCGTGGTGCCGGAAAAATCCTGGAGCCTCGACGGAGGCGCGCGCGTCGTGGCCAAGGCGGGCGCGACCTGGGACCACTCGGATCGCGACGGCTCGGTCCTTTCGCCTGTCTTCGAACTCGCGCGGGAGCAGGCGACCGGGCCGGTGCAGCGGATCTACGCGAGCTACGCGACGACCACCCAGCTGCCGAGTTATACCGCGCTGAATTCGAGCGCCTCCTCCGGATTGTTTCGCGGCAATCCGGATCTCGGGCGCGAGACGAGCCGCAATCTCGAACTCGGCCTGGCCTCGGCGCTCGGCGGCTGGAACCTGGAGGCGGCGGTGTTCCATCGGCAGGACGAGAATCTCGTCGACTGGACGTTCAAGCGGGGCGTGACGGCGCGCACGGCGAATGCCGTCGACGTCGACACCACGGGCGCGGAATTCGTCGCGCGGAAAAGCTGGCGGGCCTTCGACCTCGTCATCGGCTACACCGTGCTCACCAAATCGCCCGATTATCGCGGCGCGGCGGTCGACGCCAGCTTCTACGCCTTGAACTATGCGCGGCAGCGGCTCACGGCCGCGATCGTCGCGCGCCTGGGCCGCGAGTTCGAGGTCCGCCTCGACAACGCGGCGCGAATCCAGGCCGGCAATCTTCTGCGCACGACGGGCGGCGACCGCGCCGTGATCAGCTCGCTCGGGCTGGCGTACCGGCCCGTCGCGCTGCCGCGGACCGAGTTCACGGTGCTCGTCGACAATCTCTGGGATTCCGCGTTCCAGGAAGTGCCGGCCGTGCCGGCGGCGGGGCGGCAGTATTCGGCCGGCATCGCGTACGCATGGTGACGCTTGCCCCGGGAAGGGGATGGCGTTCTCGTGGGCGTTCGCATGGCCACCCATCCCTTTCTCGATCCCGCGTTTCACATCGACTGGCCGCGGCTCACGCCGGATCACGTCGGGCCGGACATTGCGCTGGCGCTCGGGCGGGCCGGATCGGCCCTGGACGCGATCACGGCGCAGGACCCTTCGGCGCTGGCGTATGAGACGGCGTTCCTCGCCCTCGAGCGCGCGACCGAGGAGCTGACCGCCGCGTGGGGCAAGGTCACGCATCTTCAATCCGTCGCGGATTCCCCCGCCTTGCGCGACGCGCACAACGCGATGCTGCCGCGGGTCTCGGCCTTTTACGCGAAGATCCCGTTGAACGCCGAGCTCTGGGCCCGGCTGCGCGCGGTCGCGGACACTCCGGCGGCGAAGGCGCTCACAGGAATCCACCGGCGTTTCATCGACGAGACGGTGGCGGAATTCCGCCAGGCGGGCGCGGACCTTCCCGCCGGGCAGCGGACCCGCATCGAGGCCCTGCAGAGCGAGCTGGCCCAGCTCACGCAGAAATATTCGGAAAACGTCCTCGATGCGACGAACGCCTGGCAGCTCACGGTGGACGACGAGTCCCGTCTCGCGGGATTGCCGGCGCACGCGCTGGCTGCCGCGCGCCGCAGCGCGGAATCCAAGGGCGCGCCCGGATGGCGCTTCACGCTGCACCTGCCGTCGCAGGAGCCGTTCATGACCTACGCCGCCGACGCCGAGCTGCGCCGGCAGATGTGGACGGCCGCCACGGCCGTGGGGGCGCAGGCGCCGCACGACAACACGGGGCTGATCGGCCGCATCCTTGCGCTGCGGTCGGAAAAGGCGCGGCTGCTTGGCAAGTCGCATTTCGCCGACCTCGTGACGGAACGCCGCATGGCGAAGAGCGGGGCGAAGGCGCTGGCGTTCATCGAGGATCTCGAACGCCGTGCCGCCGCCGCCTTCGCGCGCGAGACCCGCGAGCTCGAGGAATTCAGGGCGCAGCAAACCGGCCGGCCCGTTTCGCGCCTCGCGCCTTGGGAGACGGCGTACTGGTCGGAAAAACTGCGGCAGGCGCGCTACGCGTTCGACGAGGAGGTGCTCCGGCCGTATTTCCCGATGGATCGGGTGATCGCCGGTATGTTCGAGCTGGCCGGGCGCGTCTTCGGGCTGCGCATCGCGGAGCGGGGGGCGGGCGAGGTGGCCGCCTGGCATCCCGAGGTGAAATTCTACGACATGCACGACGCGCGCGGACGCCACGTCGGCTCGTTCTACGCCGACTGGCATCCGCGGGAATCAAAACGCGGCGGCGCGTGGATGAACTACCTCATCACCGGCGGCCCCGGACCCGGCGGCGCGCGCGCGCCGCATCTCGGCTTGATCTGCGGGAACCTGACGCCGCCGGACGGCGACCGCCCGGCGCTCCTGAAGCACCGCGAGGTGGAGACCATCTTCCACGAGTTCGGGCACCTGCTGCACCACCTGCTCGGCGAAGTGGAGATCAAGTCGCTCAACGGCGTGAACGTCGCGTGGGATTTCGTGGAGCTGCCCTCGCAGATCATGGAGAACTGGTGCTGGGAGCGCGCGAGCCTCGACCTGTTCGCGCGTCATCACCAGACCGGTGCGGCGATCCCCGAGGAGATTTTCCAGAAGATGACCGCGGCCAAAAAATTCCGCTCGGCCTCGGCGACCATGCGCCAGGTGGCGCTCGCGAAGATGGACCTCTCGCTGCATATCCGCACCGACGAGTTTGCCGGGGTGGCCGACATCGAACCCGTGGCGCGCGGGCTCGTCGCGGATTGCCTCGTCCCGACCGAGCCGCCGTCGCCGACGGTGGTGAAGCGCTTCTCCCATATTTTCTCGGACCCGGTCGGCTACGCGGCGGGCTACTATTCCTACAAGTGGGCGGAGGTGCTCGACGCCGACGCCTTCACGCGCTTCCGGCGCGAAGGGCTGTTCAACGGCACGGTCGGCGCAGAATTCGTGAAGGCGATCCTCAGCCGTGGCAACGCGGCCGACCCGATGGAGCTGTATCGCGAGTTCATGGGACGCGAGCCCGATCTGGATGCGTTGCTCGAACGCGCAGGATTGACGGCAGCCTGACGGCGGCAAAGAAAGCTGGTTCCGCTGTCCGAAGCCTTCCCCGCAATTTTTCCATGATCATCGCCGACCTCGCCAAAATTCCCGGCCGCACCTTTCCCGCCCGCCGCATGGGCCGCGGGCTGGCGGGGCAGCTGGGCCAGCCAATTCCCGCCAAGGGTTTCACCATGGGCTACGTGGTGCTCGAGCCCAACGGCGGCCAGGTGCCATGGCACAATCAGGAACAGGAGGAGGTTTACATGGTGCTCCAGGGCCGCGGCGAAATCTGCGTCGGCACCGAGCGCTCCGAGATCTCGGCCGGGCAGTGCGTCTACCTGCCGCCGACCCAGTTTCACCAGCTGACGAACCTCGGCGACACGCCGCTGCACATGATGTATGTCTATGTGCCCGGCGGCGACGTCGCCCATTGGCGGCAGGAGCTCGACGGCACGCTGCCGCCCGCCGGGATCGGCGCCACGCCGCCGCTGCCCGCCGGCGCCCGGCCCCAGCACACCCGGAAATAGGCGGCGGTTTTTTTTCCTCCTCAATCGTTCCTTTTCCTTTCCCAAAAATGACCACCCACAAAGTCGGCATCATCATGAACGGCGTCACCGGACGCATGGGCACCAACCAGCACCTCCTGCGCTCGATCAAGGCGATCATCGACCAGGGAGGCATCAAGCTCGGGGACTCCGAGGTGATCATGCCCGACCCGATCCTGGTCGGACGCAGCGAGCCGAAGATCGCCGCACTCGCGGCGCGCGCGGGGGTCAAGCGCCACACCACGAATCTCGACAGCGCGCTGGCCGACCCGGCGAACCAGGTTTACTTCGACGCCACGCTCACGGGCCAGCGGCCGATCGGCGTGCGCAAGGCGATCGCGGCGAGAAAACACATCTATTGCGAGAAACCGACGGCCACGACGTCGGCCGAGGCGCTCGCGCTTTACCGCGAGGTGACCGCGGCCGGCCTGAAAAACGGCGTAGTGCAGGACAAGCTCTGGCTGCCGGGACTCCTGAAACTGAAGTACCTCATCGATACCGGATTCTTCGGCCGGATTCTTTCCGTGCGCGGCGAGTTCTGCTACTGGGTTTTCACGGGCGAGCACGAGAAGCTGCAGCGGCCGTCGTGGAACTACCGCAAGGAGGAGGATGGCGGCA
>JAQGON010000195.1 GCA_028293565.1 Verrucomicrobiota bacterium
ACGGGTCGGAGACCCGTGCTACACGCTGCCTCAGCGCGCGCGGACATTCACGACCACGGAGTAGCCGAGGCGCAGCTGGGACATCGCCTCGCGGCTGGCGGGGTCGAGCACGATTTTGACCGGGATCCGCTGCACGACCTTGTTGAAATTTCCGGTGGCGTTGTCGGGCGGGAGCAGCGCGAACGTGGAGCCGCTGGCGGGCGCGAGGCTTTCAATCGTGCCATGGAGGGGCTGGTTGCGCAGGGCGTCGACGGCGAGGTCGACCTGCTGGCCGACCTTCATGCGCGGCAACTGGGTTTCCTTGAAATTCGCGACCACCCAGACATCGGGCTCGACCAGCGCGAGCAGGGTCTGGCCGGCGAGGACCCGGTTGCCGGGCTCGACGTTCTTGTTCCCGATCCGGCCGTCGGCCGGCGCCGCGAGCGTGGTATAGGAAAGTTTTCGCTGCGCGTCGCGCAGCGCGCCCTGCGCGGCCGCCGCGCTCGCGCTGGCGGCGACGATCTGGGCATCGGCCGCCGCCACCGCCGCGGAGGAGGAATCGACCGCGGCCTGCGCGGCGTCGCGGTTCGCGGTCGCGGCGTTGAAATTCGCCAGCGCGGCGCTGGTGGCGGAACGGGCGTTATCGACGTCGGCCTGGGTGGTCGCTCCGCCGTTCTGCAGCAGCTGCTCGCTGCGCCCGAGCGTCAGCCGGGCGAGGTTCAGCTGGGCCTGTGTCTGCGCGATCTGCGCCTCGGCCTGCGCGACTTTCGCGCGGGACTCGGCCTGGACCGCCCGCGACTGCGCGGCGGCGGCCGTGGCTTCCTTTTCCTGGGCCTGCGCCTGCGCCAGCGCGGCCTGCGCGCGTTGCACGGCGATCTCGAACTCCAGGGAATCGAGGCGCATGAGCGGCTCGCCCGCCTTCACCGTCTGGTTGTCCTGCACGAGCACCTCCCTGACCTGCCCGTCGACCTGGGAACTGACCTGATGGAAATGTCCGACGACATAGGCGTTGTCGGTCTCGATAAAACGGTACGCGTGAAGCGCAATGCGTCCGATCCACAGCAGCAGCGCCGCCCCCGCGATCGCGAATCCCGCGAGCCGAAGCGGTTTCCGGCTCCGGCGGACGGGATGTTTGCGCGCCGGCCCGTGGGCGGCGTGCGGCAGCGGGTTCGCCGGCGGAAAGGAAACGGCGGAGGGTGAGGAGGATTCGGTCGCGGTGGGCATGTTGAAAAGAGGAGGGAAAGGAGAGGTGGCGGATCAATGCGCGGCGGCGGCCGCCGACCGGTCGCCGCCCTTCCCGAGGAGCAGCAGCAGCGGAAGTGTGAGGACGAAGGCGATCGCGACGTACAGGAACACGTCGGAGAAGGACAGCAGCAGCGCCTGTCCGTTCACGGTGCGGTCCACGAGGGACAGCGCCTGCTGCCGCGCGGCGACGGGGTCCGCCGTGGCGCGGGAGAACAGCGCGCCGAACTGCTGCAGCCGATCGACGGCCATGGGCTGGAACCGGGTGATTTTTTCGACGAGCACCGCGCGGTGCACCGACTCGCGCTGCGCGAGGGCCGTCGTGATCACGGCGATCCCGATGCTGCTGCCCATCTGGCGCGCGAGGCTGTAGAATCCGGAGGCGGCGGACCGCTCGGCGAGCGGAAGATTCCCCAAGGTCGCGAGGCTCAGCGGCAGGAACATCATCACCGTGCCGGCGCCGCGCAGGACGAGCGGCCAGAACAGGGTCCCCGTGCTGGTGTCCGGATTGATCCGCGAAAGAAAGGTCGCGGCCATCACCATGGTCAGCGCGCCGATCGCGATCAGCAGGCGCGCGTCGAACCGGTCCGTGATTTTGCTCATCGCGATCATCATGCAGGCCGAGGCGAAGGCGCCGGGCATGAGCAGCAGCCCGCTTTGGGTCGCGGTGAAGTGCAGGTAATCCTGGACGAAGACCGGGACGGCGAACATGACGCCGTAAAGCCCCATGCCGAGCACGAGGGAGTAAGTGCTTCCCGCCGCGAGCGAGCGGTGGCGGAGGACGCGGAGGTCGACGGCCGGATGCGTCGTGGTCAGCTCGCGCCAGACAAAGAAGATCAGGCCGAGCAGCGCCCCGGCCGCCATGGCGATGATGAACCCGGAACTGAACCAGTCCGCCTGCTGCCCTTCCTCGAGGAAGGTCTGGAAGCAGCCGAGCCCGACGGTGAGCAGGGCGATGCCAAGCCAGTCGACGCGGCCGGCCTTGAGCGATTCCTTCAGGTCGCGGGGAAGAAAGGCGATCGTCATCATCACGGCGAGAATGCCGACCGGCAGGTTGATGAAAAAAATCCAGCGCCAGCCGAGCATGTCGGTCAGATAGCCGCCCATCACCGGGCCGAAGGCCGGGCCGGCGATGACCCCGATGCCGAAGATCGCCTGGGCGGCGGGCTGCTCCTGGCGCGTGAACGTCTCGAAGAGGATGGATTGGGCCTTGGCGAGAAGTCCGCCGCCGCACAGGCCCTGGAGCACGCGCGACACGATCAGCATGTTCAGGCTGGTCGAGAGTCCGCACAGCACCGAGGCCGCGGTGAAGCCGATGAGCGAGAAGAGGAGGTACTGCTTGCGCCCGAAACGGTCGCTCAGCCAGGCCGTCAGCGGAATCATCACGACGTTGGCGCAGGCGTAACCGGTCGAGATCCACCCGGCCTCGGCCAGCGTGGCGCCGAGGTTGCTCTGGATGTCGGGCATCGCGACGTTGACGATGCTCGTGTCGATGACCTCGAGGATCGCCCCCAGGGCCGCCGTGATCGCGATCACCCATTTCAGGACGCCGCGCTCCGCGAGCCGCGCGGCGAGCGGCGAAAGCAGACGGGGGTCCGACCCGTAGAGGCCTCTCTCGGGGGCGCTCACCGGCGGGAACGGCGGACGGCCGCGCCGTCCATGATCAGGTCGACGGCGGCCCCAAGATAGACGGCCGGCCCGTAGCCGGCCTTGACGTGGGCGCTGGCGCGGCGGAGGACGCCGGTGAAAATCATCCCCACCAGGAGGTCGGTGAGGATCTCGGGCTCGGCCTCCGCGCGCAGCTTCCGGTCCCGGGCCGCGACGCGCAGCCGGGCGAGGAGCGCGATCTTGACCGGCAGGAAGATGCTCTGGAAAACCTGGCGTTCGCGGCCGTGCCGGTGCCGGTGGATCTCCCCGATCATCGTGCGGACCAGCGGCAGGTTCGCCTCGAGCAGGGCGTCGTAGACGCGGGCGAGCGCGAGGAGATCCTCGCGCAGTTCGCCGGTCGGGGCCGGCAGGACGAGGGGGCCGCGGCCCGCCTCAGGCCCGAAATTCTGCCCGATGACGGCGCCGAGCAGCCGGTCCTTCGACTTGAACAGCCGGAAGAGGGTAACCTCGTTCACGCCGGCCTCGAGAGCGATCGCGCGCGTGGTGGCCCCGGCAAGGCCGTCGCGGGCAAAGACCCGCGCCGCCGCCGCGAGCAAGCGATCCCGCGCGGCGGGCGGACGGGAGGAGGAACGGCGGGGAGGGCGCTTCATGTGTGCAAGTGGTTGCTTGCATGAAATGGACGCGGAAGCGGAAAGCAAACCGGAAGAGTTTTAGGCGCGAACGCGCGAAGAAAGGCGCCCAAGGCGCTTCGGACCAGGGCCGCGGGGCCGGCCGGTTTTTCTCGTCCACCCGGCCGGCTTCGTCGATTCGGGGCGGCCTCGCGGAATCGGCCCTAGGGCCGGACGCGGAAGCTCCGCCATTTTTCCAGCGGCAGGTTCGCCAGGGCGATGAAGCCCAGCTGCGTGGCGACGAAGACGATCAGGCCGACGAACGCCGAGTCCATGAACCCGTAGCTGTGCAGGCCGACGCCGAGCATGTTGACCCCGAACCAGCTCCAGCTGGTGACGATGTTGCCGCAGACCGCGAGGCACATCAGCCCGCGCTGCCGGACGAGCCCGCCCCAGCGGGCGTGCAGGATGACGGCGTTCCAGATCACGATGATCAGCGCGCCGTTCTCCTTCGGATCCCAGCCCCAGAAACGCCCCCAGGACTGGTCCGCCCAGATGCCGCCGAGGATCGTGCCGATCAGGCTGAACAGCGTGGCGAAACAAACGATGCCGTAGACCATCCGCGCGAGGGCGTCGGCGGTGGCGCGGTCGAGGGAAGGCGTGAGCACGCCGCGCACGATGTAGATGAGGGCGAGGAATCCGGCGAGGAAGGTGGCGCCGTAGCCGGCCACGACCGTCACCACGTGCGTGCCGAGCCAGAAATTGGAATCGAGCACGGCGCGCATCATCTCGAGCGTGTCGCCGCCGAGGGAGAGATAGTACGCGATCAGCAGCGTGCCGAACCCGATGAGGCCAGCGGCGGCGGAGCCGATGGCGTTGCGGTAGAAGTATTCGAGCGCGAGACAGAAGCCGACCGCGATCCAGCCGACGAAGAGGGCGGAGGAATAGAGGTTCGTGACCGGCGGGCGGCCCTCGAGCCACATGCGGGTGAGAATCCCGGCGGTGGCCAGGACCCAGGCGAGCGCGACGAGCCAGAACGCCGCCCGGCCGAGTTCCGCGGGCCATTTCACCCAGGACAGCACGGCGAGAAAAAAAGCCAGGACGTAGAGCGTCATCGCCGAATAGAACGGCCGGATCGCGTTGAAGCGCATCTCGGCATCGCCCTTGGCCAGGGCCTTGGGAAATCCCTTCTCGAGCTCGACGCGATACAGCCGGACAATCTCGTTGAACTCCGCCGGCTGCCGGGCGCGCCAGGTGTGGGCGAGGCCTGCATAGGCCATGACGGGTGCGCTCACCTCTCCGGTTTGAAAGGTTTCGATCAGGGACGAGCCGACATTTTTCCAGCCATTCCCGTCGCCTTCGCCGGCGGCGGGCGGCACGGCGAGCAGGTAGCCGAGCTGGCTCATGTGGTCGAAGCGGCTCCCGTGCTCGATCAGCTGGCGCGTGGCGGCGGAGTCGTACGTTTTCCCCGCCTCTTTTTGCCGCATGGCTTCGATCCCCGCGGGCAGGTTTTTCTGGAACGAGAGGAGGTCGCCGAGGAAATCCTGGCTGTCGGGACTCGCGAGGCTTTCCTTCAGCCGGAGGTAGAGGATCACGTTCGCCTGCAGCTGGACGACGCTCCGTTGAAACGCGCTGCGCGCCTGGTGGTCGACCGGTTCCGCCAGCCGCGCCTGGCGCTCGAGCTCGGGCAGCGCCTTCTCGATCTGGGCGAAGGAATACCGGCGCTTGGCCATCGCGTCCTCGCGCCGGAGGTTCAGCAGCGTCAGCAGGTCCGGGTTGTCGATGACGATCACCTGGTAGGTGTCGGCCTTCGCAGGAGCAAAGAAGACATCGAGCAGCCACTCGCCCGGCGTCAGCCCGCGATGATCGGGCGTGAGAATCAGGCTGCTCTCGGAGGAATCGTTCGCGGTCGCGCTGCAGAGCACGAGCAGGGAGGTGCGCGCGACGGTGTCGATCGGCTTGACGCGGCCGTTCACGAGCACCGGCAGGCGGCTGAAGCCGGCGACGTCGAACTTCCCGGGATTGCGTGGCGGAAAAAACGACCGGGCCACGATCGCGAGGCCGAGCAGGAGGAAAAGAAAAGGAATTGATCGCTTCATGGATTCACCGCCAGGGACGCGAAGGAACGCAGAGGTCTCGGAAAGACATTTCAAAAATCACGCCGGGCTTCGCGCCCTTGGCGTTCTTCACGGTTGATGGCCGGGACCGCGCGGCGTCCGATGAAGCCGCCGAGGTGCATGCCGAACTGGACGACGAGGCCGAGCGCCATCATCGCGCAAGAAATATACGGCAGCAGCCAGCTGGGATTGTGGACGACCTGAAGCACCGACGTCGCGTGCTCGGCGTCCATCTGGTACTGGTAAAACGTCAGCCCCGCGTAGCGCAGCGGGTTGTTCATATAGATGAGGACCTCGCGGTCGTCGCGCCCGTCGGGGGTCGTCAGGCGGATGCGGCTCGAGAAATTCTTCGGGATGTCGGTGCCGAGGTAGATGTCGTGGGTCGTCTTGAGCAGCGTGAGCGCGAACGGCTTGTAGGCGCGCTGGAACCGCAGCGCGAGGCGGTAGGTGTGGCCGCCGTAGTCGAAGGTCTGCTGGGCGCCGAGCTGCGGCGAAACGAGCCAGATGCCGAGCGAACCGTCGGGGCCGACGAGCTCGACCAGCGCCGCGGGCCAGTTGCGCTCGTCCTGCTTGTAGGTCGGCGCCAGCGGGGTCACGGCGACCTGCATCCCGATTCCGGCCGTGGCGACGGACGGACTTTCCGCGGGCCCCGCACCGCGCATCCGGAGCGCGGCGTTGGGAAAATAGTCCTTCGTCACGACCCGAAACGGCAGCTTGGGGTGCTGCACCGGGATTCCTGCGGCCAGGAGCTTCTCGGGAATGGCCACGACGTCGTCGAATTTCGGATCGGTGGCGTCGATGATCGCCAGCTCGTTGAAGCGGTAGCTCTCGGAAAAGTTCTTCGTCTCGCCCTCCTTCAGCTGGAGCTGGTACTCCTCCTGCCAGAGGCCGGTGAGCAGTTCGCCGACGAGCAGGAGGATCAGGCCGGCATGCGTCAGAAAGATCCCGGCCTTTCGCCACGTGAGCTTGAAACGGTAGACGTGGGCCGAGACCAGGTTGACCAGCAGGAATGCGCCGATGAGATAGCCGCCGGGAAAAATCGGCACGGGAATCGCGGTGCCCGGAATCAGCCAGAGCACGAAGAGGCTGCGAAACCATTTTTCCTGCACCGCCCAGATCCCGAGGTGCACCTGGTCAAGCGTCGCGGCGAAGATCAGCAGCATCGACAGCACCAGCAGCACCACGGTCAGGCGCAGCGAGACGAAGAAATCGCGAAACTGGCGAAAGAGGTCGGTCACGGTGCGGCGGGTGGGCGGACGGTTTCCAGGAACGAAAGGAAGGCGGGCTTCTCCCTGGCGACCAAGGCGTCGGGACCCATGAGCTTGAAGAACCAGGTCGCGCCGTTGTAAGGGACGATCGCCCCGAGGATCCGCTGCGGCTTTGCGGACGAGGTGCTCGCGAAATCGACGATGACAAAGGTCAGGCCGTTTTGCGCGAGGCGCCGCGTTGCGCCCGCCAGCTCGCTCTCCTGCAGCGCGCCCAGCTGGATCTGTCCGCGCCACCGGTTGAGGTTCGCGAGCTCGCCGCCGACATCGCCCGGGAACGCGGTGATCGAGAGATCGGCCTCGGCGCCATTGTCGCCGGCGATCGCGAAGCTCCCCTTGCGCATTGCGCCCGCGGGTTTCGCTTTCCACGTCGACGGCGCCGTCCAGGTCAGATCCGACCCCGAGGCGGTCGGCACCGCAGTGCCGGCCATCGCCGCGCCTGGAGAGGGGGCGCTTCCGCCCGCCGGCGCGGAGGGCAACTCCTCGGGTTTCTCCTTCGGGATTCGGTAATAGGACACCTTCTCTTCGCGGCAGCCGGACAGCAGGGCCAGCGTGGCGAGCAGAGCGGAGAGGGAGCGAAGGCGCATGAAGGCGAAAACTCAGGGTTTTTGGTCCGAAACAGCAATCTATTCCTTCGCGCGATCAGGTGACGTGGATTCGTCGCCGAAGCAGCGGCCAGGACCAGGGGCGCGACGGGAACGAAACGAGTCGGCCTCGTCCCGAAACCGTGCCGCCGGAAGCGCGGGGCAGGCTTTCAGCTGCTTCTTGCCAACCTGCGGGGCAGTGGGAATAACCGGGAGATGACGATCACCGCGCTGGGCGACACTGCGGTGGTGGTTGGCCTGGGGGCGGGGATCGATGAGCGGGTGCTGCCAAAGGTGCGCGCGCTCGTGGCGGCGCTGGAGCGCGATCGTCCGGCGGGAATTGTCGACGTGGTGGCGGCGTATTCCACCGTCACCGTTTTCTACGACGCCACGCGGCTGGCTCCGGGCGGCGAGCGGGCCTACGATCAGGTCTGCCGGATGATTTCGGAGCGCACGCGCCATCTCGATTCGGATGCCCGGAAGAAACCGGCGCCGCCGGCGCGGACGGTCGAGATCCCGGTGTGTTACGGCGGCGAGGCCGGCCCGGATCTGGCGGAGGTCGCGAACCACTGCGGCCTGGAGCCCGAGGAGGTGATCGACCGGCATCGGAGTGCGGATTACCTCGTGCATGCGATCGGTTTTTTGCCGGGGTTTCCCTATCTCGGCGGACTGCCCGAAAAACTGCGGACGCCGCGGCGCGCCACGCCGCGGGCCCTGGTGCCGCAGGGATCGGTCGGGATCGGCGGGCAGCAGACGGGGGTTTATCCGATGGCGACTCCCGGCGGGTGGCAGCTGATCGGGCGCACGCCGATGCCGCTTTTCCGGATGGAGGAACCCGAGCCCGCGGTCCTGCGCGTGGGGGATCGGGTGAGATTTCGGCCGATCACCAACGAGGAGTTTGTCGCATGGAGATAACGGTCGCGCGCGGCGGCATGCTGACGACGGTGCAGGACCTTGGCCGCCGGGGGCACCGCGGGGTCGGCGTGCCCTTGAGCGGGGCGGCGGATCCGTTCGCTTTGCGGATGGCGAACCTGCTCGTGGGCAATCCGGAGAACGCTGCCGCGCTGGAGACGACGCTGGTGGGCCCCGAACTGGTCTTCACCGCGCCGGTTTTGATCGCCGTGACGGGCGCGACGTTCGAGGGAATTCCGGGCTGGCGGCCCTTGGAGATGGGAGCGGGTCAGCGGCTGCGGCTCGGGCCGGCGCGCCTGGGATGCCGCGGATATCTCGCGGTCGCGGGCGGCATCGACGTCCCTTTGGTGCTCGGCAGCCGCAGCACGTATCTGCGCGGACGCATGGGCGGATTTGGCGGCCGGCCGCTGCACGACGGCGACACGCTGTCGGTGAGGGCGGAAACGCATCGCGTCGCGGAGCATTGGCGCATCGACGAGCGGATCCTGCCGGCTTACTCGGCCGCGCCGCGCGTGCGGGTGATCCGCGGCGCGCACGCCGACGAATTCGGCGGCGTGCTGTTCGAGAGCGAATTCAGGATCATGCTCCAATCCGACCGCATGGGCATCCGGCTCGGCGGCGCGCGCCTCGCGCGGATCGGAGGGACCGACGACATGGTCTCGTCGGCGGTCGCGCCCGGGACCATCCAGATTCCGCCCGACGGGCAGCCGATCATCCTGATGGCCGACGCCCAGACGATCGGCGGCTACCCGCAGGCGGCGCACGTCATCGCCGTCGATCTCCCGCTGGTGGCGCAACTGCGGCCGGGCGACCGCGTGACGTTTGCCGAAGTGTCGCTGCCTGAGGCGCAGCAGCTCGCGCAGGCGCGCGAACACATCCTCGCGCTGCTGCACGAGGGCCTGGCGGAGAAAGTCCGCTGACGCGATGCGGGCGATCGATCTCAACTGCGACCTCGGCGAAGGCTTCGCCCACGACGCGGCGCTGATGTCCCTGGTCACTTCCGCCAACATCGCCTGCGGCGCGCATGCCGGCGACGACACGACGATGCGCGAGGCCGTCCGGCTTGCGCAGCAACGGGGCGCGGCCATCGGCGCGCACCCGGGGTTTTCCGACCGGGAGAATTTCGGCCGCCGGGAGCTGAGACTGACGGAGGAGGCGCTGCGGACCCTGATCACCGCGCAGCTTTCATCGCTCGCGCGGTTCGCTCCGCTCCATCATGTGAAGCCGCATGGCGGGCTCTACAACCTGGCGGCGCGGGACGCCGCCACGGCGGAAGCGGTGGCGACGACCGTGGCCGACTGGGACGACGGGCTGATCCTGTACGCGCTGGCGGGCAGCGCGCTCGCGGAGGCGGGGCGGCGGCGGGGATTGCGCGTGGCCGGGGAGGTGTTCGCCGACCGGACGTATCAGCGCGACGGAACGCTGACGCCGCGGGCGAGCGCCGACGCGTTGATCACCGATGAACAGCGCGCGGTCGACCAGGTGCTCGGGATGGTGCGCGACGGAATCGTGCGCGCGACGGACGGGACGGAGATCGCGATCGTGGCCGACACGATCTGCGTGCATGGCGACGGGGCGCGGGCCGTCGAATTCGCGCGGCGATTGAATCTCGAACTGACGCGCGCGGGATTCCTGCTCAAGCCGATCAGCCCGCCGGGGCCGCGCGCATGATCAAGGTCATCGGCGTCGGGGTGGTGGCAATCGGGTTCGCCCTGCGGGTGAACACGCTCGTGGTGGTGATCGCCGCGGGGATTGTCACGGGGCTGGTTTCGGGAATGTCGTTCAACGAGGTCGTCGATCTCTTCGGAAAATATTTCGTCGAGAACCGGTACATGACCCTGCCGGTCGTGCTGATGCTGCCGGTCGTGGGACTGCTGGAGCGTCACGGACTGCAGGAGAGGGCCGGGATCCTGATCCGGCGCACGCGGGCTGCGACCGCCGGGCGGGTGCTGCTGTTGTACACCGCGGCGCGGCAGGTTTCGATCAGCCTCGGCGTGAACATCGGCGGCCATGCGGGGGCGGTGCGCCCCCTGGTCGCGCCGATGGCGGAGGCCGCGGCGCGCGCGCGCCACGGCGAAATCACGGAGGCATCCGCCCGGAGGATCCGCGCGCACGCCGCCGCCGCCGAGAACGTCGGGAATTTTTTCGGCGAGGACATCTTCATCGCCGTCGGGGCGATCCTGCTGATGAAGGGATTCTTCGACGCGCTGAAGGTCGAGGTGAGCGTGTGGGAAATGGCGCTGTGGGGAATTCCCACCGCGCTGGTCGCCCTCGCCGCGATGGCGTGGCGCGCGCGGGCGCTGGACCGCCATCTGGCGCGCGACGCGGCGAGAAAGGGAAGCGCGTCATGAAGGCGCTCCTCACCGTGGAGTTTTTCTACGCCGTCTGCGGTGTGATCATGGCGTGGGTTGCCGGCCGGATTCTTCTTGGCGGGACCGGGCCGCGACGCTGGGGCGCCGCGATTTTCTGGGGATTGCTGGCGGTCGTGTTTGTGGGCGGGAAGTCGATTCCGCCGCGGTTCGTCGGATATTCCGTGCTGGCGATGGCGCTGCTGGCGGCCACGGGGCGGATCGCGCCCTCGCGGGAAAATTCCACCAGCCGCGCCGAACGGCTGGCGGAGGCGGACCGGCTGGGAAACCGGGTTTTCTGGCCGGCACTGGTGATTCCCGCGACGGCGGTGGCGGGAACTCTTTTCCTGGGACGCATCCATTTCGGAACCTACGCGCTGCTCGAGCCAAAACAGCTGACCCTGGTGTCGCTCGGTCTCGGAGCGATGCTTGCGCTGATCCTGGCATTGCGCCTCACGGGTGCGTCATTGGCCGAGCCCGGGAGGGAGGGCAGCCGGCTGCTGCAGGCGGTGGGATGGGCGTTGATTCTGCCGCAGCTGCTCGCGGCGCTCGGCGGAATTTTCGCGCAGGCGGGGGTCGGTCAGATCGTGGCCGACCTGGTCGCGCGGGCGCTGCCGGCGCAGTTTCCGTTGGTGGCGGTCGCGGCGTATTGCGTCGGGATGGTGCTCTTCACGGTGATCATGGGAAACGCCTTCGCGGCATTTCCGGTCATCACGCTCGGCATCGGGCTGCCCTTGGTGGTCCAGCAGCACCACGGGAATCCCGCGATCATGGCGAGCATCGGAATGCTCTCGGGTTATTGCGGCACGCTGCTCACGCCGATGGCGGCAAATTTCAACCTCGTGCCGGCGATCCTGCTGGATCTCCCCGACCGGCATGCGGTGATCAAGGCCCAGGCCCCGGTCGCGGCGGCGATCCTGGTGGCGAATGTGCTGCTCATGTACCTCTGCGTTTTTCGATTCTGAGGGGGCAGCCGCGGTGATAAAACTTCCTTCCCGCGCGCGATCGGCCTAATCGGGGTGGGTTTGAAAACGATCCTGATCACCGGCTTCGAGCCGTTCGGCGGCGGGAAAGTCAATCCTTCCGAGGAGATCGCGCGTCAGCTGAACGGCCAGATCATCGGCGGGCACGAGGTGGCCGGCCGGATTCTTCCCTGCGTGTTCGGGGCGGCGAATCTGGAAATGCGGACGCTGCTGCGCACGGTCGACCCCGCGTTGGTGATCGCGGTGGGGCAGGCCGGCGGTCGCTCGTCCATCACGCCGGAGCGCATTGCGATCAATGTCGATGATGCCCGCATTCCGGACAATGCTGGGCGCCGGCCGGTCGACGTCGCGGTCGTTGCGCGCGGTCCGGCGGCGTATTGGAGCACGCTGCCGATCAAATCGATCGTCGAGGAAATGCGCTCGCGAAAGATCCCGGCGGCGGTTTCCCAGACGGCAGGCACATTCGTGTGCAACCATGTTTTCTACGGGCTCATGCACACGCTCAGGGCAAGACGGAGCATTCGCGCAGGATTCATCCACGTTCCTTTTCTCCCGGCCCAGGCGTCCAAGGGTCAGCCCAGCCTTCCGCTGGAAACGATGATCGAGGCGATCGCGCTGGCAGCGGAAATCTCCCTGCGCACGCGCCGGGATCTCCGGATCTCCGGCGGCCAGCTCGCGTAGGGCGGATCCGAAGGAACGGGAGCCGCGTTCGCCGAGTGGACGGCGCTTCGTTCCCGCCCTGATTTCCAGGAATCAAACCGCGGCGCGCGACGGCGTTCCTAGGCGGCCACGAGGCCGGTGCGGCGCCGCCAGAGCACGCACGCGAGGGACATCCCGATGAAGATCGCGCCGTAGGTCGCCGGCTCGGGCACCGGAATTCCGGTGACCTGCTTGTCGGAGCTCTGCCAATGCGTGTTGCTGCTCGAGGAACCGCTGAACGTGATTTGGTTCATCGGCGCGCTGCCAAGGACATTGGCGGTCGCACCGGTCCAGTTCTGCGCGTAGAAAAAATCCGTGGCGTTGACCCAGTTGGTGATCGAGAGGGTGACGCCGGAGTCGATGACAAAGGTCGTTGCGTTCAGCGTCGAGGCCGTCGAATTGCCGAAGTCGAGGACGGTGTTGCCGGTGATGTGGAGCGTGCCGACCGTCGCCGTGATGCCGGCCAGGGCAATCGTGCCGCCGGTCAGGCGAAGTTCGCCCGCGTAGGAAAAGGTCGAGTTGAACGTCAGCGTGCCCGTCCCGGTTTTCTCGATCGCGCCGGTGCCGGTGAAGGCGCTGCCGAACGTGAGGTTGCTGCCCGAGGCGACGCTGATCTGGGGATTGGTGCCGCTGAGGTTCACGGTGCCGCCGCTGAAAGTGGGGTTGCCCTCCTGCACGGTGATGCTCGCCACGGAAATCGTGGCGGAGACGGTCACGGTGTAATTCCCCGTGGCGTCCGTGCCGGCGCTGAAAATCGCGGCGCTGTCATTCGTCCATTTGGCGGTGGCCGACGTGCCGGCCGAGCTGGAGTTCCAGTTCTTATCGGCCCCGGCGGTGGACCAGATCGCCGAAGGGGTTGCGCCGGCGCCGGCGGTGTTGCCGTTGGAATCCCAGTACAACTGCGCCAATGCGGTATTGGCGGTGGCCGCCAGAATCGCGAGCGTCAACCCCAGCGCGCGCAGGCGAGGGGGCAGCATCGGGAAACTTTTTTGGGAAGCAGTCGGCATGGCAGTGGAGGGGACGATGGCATTCCGGGTTTCCGACGCCATCTCCTTCCGAACAGGAGACTACTTAGGTCCGCGGCGCGGTTCAATCATGGAAGCGGCGGTTTGCACGATGCCGGTTCCCAGCCAGGCCCGGCTCAATTGTTGAAGCGGAAGAGCGCAACGTCGCCGTCGGCAAAGACATAATCCTTCCCCTCGAGCCGGTATTTGCCCGCCTCGCGCGCCGCCGCGACGCTGCCGAGGGTCGTGAGATCCCGGTAGGAGACGATTTCGGCCTTGATGAACCCCTTTTCGAAATCGGTGTGGATGACTCCGGCCGCCTGCGGCGCCTTCCAGCCCTTCCTGATGGTCCAGGCCCGGACTTCCTTTTCTCCGGCGGTGAAATAGGTCTGCAGGCCGAGCAGCTCGTAAGTCGCCTTGATCAGGCTCGAAACCCCGGAATCGTCGACGCCGAGATCCTTGAGAAACGCCTTGGCCTCATCAGGCGGCAGGTCGATGAGCTCGGACTCGATCTTCGCGCTGATCGGCACGTAGGCGGCGTCGTGATGGGTGCGGACATACTCGGCCACCTTCTGGACGAAGGGATTCGCGTCCGCCGTCGCGAGATCGCTCTCGGCCACGTTGCAGGCGAAGAGCACCGGTTTCGCCGTGAGCAGCTGAAACAATTTCATCAGCGCGGTTTCCTCGGGCGTGGCGACGAGCGTGTTGGCGGTCTTGCTGGCATTGAGGTGCGGAGAGAGCCGCTCGAGCAGCGCGAGCTCGATGATCGCCTCCTTGTCGCCCGACTTGGCCTTTTTCTGGGTTTTCTCCGCGCGCTTGGTCACCGCCTCGAGATCTGCGAGCACGAGTTCCGTCGTGATCACCTCGATGTCGCGAATCGGATCCACGCTGCCCATGGTGTGAATGATGTCGGTGTCCTCGAAGCAACGGACGACCTGGACGATGGCGTCGACTTCGCGGATCGTCGCGAGGAACTGATTGCCGAGTCCCTCGCCCTTGCTCGCGCCGGCGACGAGGCCCGCGATGTCGACGAACTC
>JAQGON010000231.1 GCA_028293565.1 Verrucomicrobiota bacterium
TGATGACGACCATCGGACGGTCGCCGACCTGGATCAGACCGCCGAAGCTGAGGCGTCCATACGCGAGCCGGAGAAGACCTTCGTCGGTCGTCTCCACCACGACCGGATCCTCGGCGCCGGGCCTTGGATTGCCGGAGGGATTTTCCGCCGTGGAAACGAGGGCGTCCACGGGCCGGAAGGGATTGTCCTGCGGACCGGGCGGCTTGGGCGGGTTGTTGCGGTGGCCGAACAGGTCCTCGATGCGCGCGTTCGTGTCCTGGAACAGCTGCGCGCCGATCACCGGGGTCGCGGCGCGCAGCGCGGACCAGGCGGTGAGGGAGAGCGCCGTCGCGAGAAGTTTTCGCCGGAGGGTTCTCATCGTTTGCCGAGCAGCTTGAGGTCGATCGTCAGGGAGATGCTGTTCGCGCCGGCTTCACGGCGGCGGAAGTTGAAGAACTTGATCTGGGCGAGCTTGGGCCCCGTTTCGAGGGCGAGGACGAATGCCGCCGCCTGCTCGTAGGTGCCCCCGAGCTGGACGCTGTAGGGGATGACCTTGTAGTCCCAGTCGTTGGAGTTGTCGGCAGGCTGTTGCTTGAGGAAGATGATGTCGGCCTTGGTCTCCTTCTGGAGTTTGTAGAAATAGGCGACGTTGTCCTCGAGCTTGGACTCGATGACGAGGTTGCTCTCGATGCGCTGGACGGTTTCCTGGCCGCGGACGAGTTCCTGCTTGATCAGCGGTCCGGAGGCGAGGGTGGAGAGCATCGCCTGGTTCTCCTGGTCGTGCTCGCGCGTCTGGACGGCGAGCGTGTGCAGGTCGAGTCGGAGGACCCAGATGCCGCCGAGCAGGAGGACGCTGGCAATCGTGCAGACGGAACCGAAGAGGTGCCGGCGCAGCATGGCGGTGAAGGAATTGCTGCCGAAGGCGTTCATGCGGAGGGCGGCTCGGTCCGGAACTTGAAGGTCAGCTCGAAGTTCTGGCGGTCCCCGCCGGGAGGCCGCTCGAAATTCGAGACTAGGATCGTCTCGAAGGACGGGCCGATCTCGGAATCCTTGCGAAGGGTCTCGACGTAATTGCCGATCTCGGCCCCTGCTTTTTCCGCGGCGCCGCTCATGCTGCCGCGCACGACGATGGCCACCTCCAGCCCCTCGACGCTCTCGATCACCATCGTGCCGGGCCGGGCCCGGCTGAGCTGCGTCATGAAATGGCTGATGAAGAGGCGGTTCTTCATCAGCGTGTGCGCCGTCTCGATCTTGAAGGCGAGGGTGGTGTAGTCGCGCTGCTGCTGCTTGATGGTGGCGACGGTGACTCGCGACTCGGCGAGGCGCCGGTTGAGATCCGCGACATTGGCCCGGAGGCTGAGATCGCTCGAGAGCTGCCAGCAGAAAAACACGAACAGACCGAGGGTCATCAGGCCGAAGGGGAGGTTGGCGAGAAACCGGCTGCTGACGACGCGATCGTCCGGCAACTCGGCGGGAAGCCGGCAGTCGATGTGCCAGTGCGACGTGAGCAGCAGCGGGTCGCGGCTTTGGTTTTTAGCCATTGGTCGGAAGGGTCGCTCCCAGATTGGTGACGAGGCTAAAGGTCGAGAGCCAGCTGGTGTTCAGGGTGACGCTCCCGCGGTCGACGGTGATGCCGGCGTTGGCCAGCCAGCCCTCGAAATCCGGACTGATCAATTCCAGCTCGACGGCGGCGCCGAGGGCCTCGCCGAGCCATTCCAGCCGGCTGGGAAGCTGGGTGCAGTAAAACGAATCGATGCGCTGTCCGGTGCGCAGCTCGAAATGGTCGATCGCCGGCTTGAGATGCCGCGAGAGCGCGCGCACGACGCGCCGGTCGTGCACCTTCATCGCCTCGGGCGGCTCCTCCATCTGCCGGCGCGCCGTCGCAATGTCCGGGGCGCCCACCTCCTTCATGCCGGTTTCCAAAATGGAAAGGAGGCCGTGCGGCAGCGGCGGCAGCGTGTGCACGCCGTCCTTGGCGACGACGTAGAGGCGCGTCTGCGCGTATTCGACCTCGCAGACGGCGATCGCGTGGTTGCGTCCGCTGACCGAGAGGTGGCGGCACAGGCTGCCGAGCATCGGGAGCGTGCCGAGTTCGAGCCGGCGCGGCCGGAGGCCGAACGCGAGGAGATTCTGCTGCTGCTCGCGGATCACGGTCCACGGAATCCCCAGCAGCAGCGCGGGGCGGACGACGCCGTCCGGCAGCGGAGGAACGCCTTCGTTCGGCTGGAGCGCGGCGATCTGCCAGTCCTTCACCGACGAAACCTTGGCTGCCTCCATGAAGATCGGGGCCAGATAGTTCGTCTCGGAAAAACGCCGCGCATTCACGTTCTCGCGCATCAGGACGCGCTGGGCGGGATGGAACCCGCAGTAGGCCGGGATGTAGCCGGTGCGCGTCCCTTCCTTGAAATGGGTCGAGAGCCAGGTGGTGAAGGCGTCCTCGTTCGAGGGATCGATCTCCGCGAGCGCGTCGATTTCGATCGGACGCGTATCCAGCCGGACGAGACGGGCGAGGTGGATGAAGTTGTCCGCGAGATTGATCAGCGCGCCGGGCCGCACCTGTCGGTTAAACATGAGCATGAGTGAGCGAGCACAAAGTGGACTGCGCGGGCGCGACGCCAATCGCTAAATTGACGGCCGGCCCAAAAACGCGCGCCGGTCGCGCGACGTCACACCTCGTGCAGCCAAACGAGCGAGAAAGGGGTGTTGACGCCGCTGGGGGCGATCCGGAGGAGGGCCTTGTCGAAATGAATCGAGGGGCCGGTGCCGGAAAAACCGATATTTTTCCCCACCAGCGCCCCAAAAGCGGTGAATCCATTGTCCGAGATATCGATGTTATCGTTCGGGAGATAGATCGAGCCGTAAAACGCGACGTCGGTCGTGATCTGGGAGTTCAAGCCCGAGGTCGTGCGCGTGCCCAGGCCAACGATCGACACATTCTGGGGCAGCTGGGAAACATTGATGATGCCGTTGCCGCCGATGTCGAGCTGGCGATGTGAACTGGAGGGGTTGGTTTCAACGTACAGTTGAAGCGAAGCCCCGGAAGCGACCTGAATCTTGGAATTTCCGCCCAGCTTCACGTAGTCGCTGACGACGAGGACGACGTTGGCGGCGTTGATGCTGATGGTGTCCGGTCCGCCGAGATCCATTGCGGTCAGCCGGTACACGCCGGACGTATTGATGGCCATGGAATGGGAGATGACGGCGTTGCCGTTGTTCGGATCGTAAATGGTCGTGCCGCCCGACGGAACCACCAGGTCGAAAACCGGCTGGTTGCCGGCCGTGCTCACCCGCGTCGAATCGATGTTGGTTCCCGCCGCCGTGCCCGGGCCGACGACCTTGCCGGAGCTGCCGTTTTGAAAGGGCGTGCTGACGTTCGAGGTGGTGGAGGCGAAACCAAAGACCTGGGCGTTCTGCAGGCTGATGGTTGAGCCGGAAATCACGGCCGCCGAATTGCCGGCGCTCAGCGTGGCCGAGTAGGAGTACGACCCGGCCGACGAATCGTAGCTGTCGACGAAACCGCCGCTCGCGAAGGACAAGGTGCCGGTGGCGCCGATCGCATTGGTGAACACCTGCGCGGGGCGGGCCAACGATTGAAGCGTTCGGGAAATCGTCGTTCCATCGGGTAAAATGACCCTTCCCATCGCGGTCATCGTGATGGCCGGCGTGGAGGTCGAGGTGAAACTGGAAGTGGGGAGGTTATAGTTTGTGATCGTCAGTTGAATCCGGTTGGTGACGTTATTCTCGAAATTACCGGGCCCGAGAAGGGTCTTGGTCGCCGTCGATCCTGCCGTGCTCCAGCCCGTCCAATTGCCATTGCTCAAGGCCCAGAGGGCTTCCTCGATCCCCATTTCGGCGAGCTCAATGCTCCGCGTGACCTGCATGTCGCGGTTGCTGAGATACAATGATCGATAGCAAACCGCGAGATAACTGCTGAGCGAAAGGCTCAGCACGGCAGCGAAACATAAAGTCGCGAGCAGGGCCGAACCGTCGTTTCCAGCCTTGGGGTCCGCCTGCACATCGTCAGTCTGCGGGGAAAGCGTGTTTTTGATGCGCACTTTTTCGAATAGTCCGATAATTTGTTCGCGCGCCCGACGGTCAAGAGGCTAATCCCTTTTCCTCAGGAGACGCCACCCATCATTGTCCCAAGGTCGCTTGGTTTCTGAGGACAAACTGGGAGGATACAATCGGGACG
>JAQGON010000217.1 GCA_028293565.1 Verrucomicrobiota bacterium
TGAGCGCGAGCGTGCCGACCTGGATGTCGAGCAGGCCGGAGTTATTGAACGCCGCGCCGCTCATCGACGTGGTGCCGGTGCCGCCGGTCTTGGCGAACGTGCCGAGATTGGTGAACGTCGGTGTCGCGCCGCCGAGAACATATTGGAAAGTCGAATCGCCGGTGTTGGTGAACGTGCCGCCCGCGGCATTGATGAGCGTGCCGGAGCTGCCGGCGTTGATCACGCTTCCTCCCGTCCACGTCGTGGAGCCATTGAAAATCACGGTCCGGCTGGCGATGCTGCCGGACCCGGAGATGACGGCGCCCGCGTTGGCGTTGAGGACGCCGCTGCCGGCGATGCTGCCGCCGGCCCAGTTGAACGTGCCATTGACGTCGAGCGTGCCGGCGCCGTCGATCGCGCCGCCGTCGAGGGTGAAATTCGCGACCGAGAAATTCGCGTCCAGAAACGCGGCGCCCGCGCTGACGCGTGCATCCTGCCCCGACAGGGGCGTCGACCCGCCGATCCAGTTGCCGCCGATGCTCCACGTGCCGGAGGTTCCGCCCCACACGACCACCTGGCCGCGCACCGAGGGAACGCACGCCGCGACCACCACCGTCCAGGAAACGAAGCTCAGAAAACAACGTGCACCACGACAAGCGATGGGGCGGGAGCTCACGCCGGAAACCATGGCGCGAGCGCCCCTCATTGCGACCAAAAATCCCCGGCGGCGGCAGGATTCCGCTCCCGTTTTCGCAGGAGCAACGCCCCGCAAAATGCACGGCCGGCGTGGCACGGGTCTCTGACCCGTGTGGGCGGCCTCCGCCGAGAGGGAACGTCGAGCGCACCCGTTTCGCTCGAGTCCAGCTTCACGGGTCGGAGACCCGTGCCACCGCAAAAAAAAAGGCTTCACGGGGAACCCGTGAAGCCTTTGTGCTGGAAGGAGGGACCTTACTGCGCGTCGTAAACCTCGACGAGCGCGACGCCCGAGGTGTTGTTCACGCCGCTAACCGTGACCGAGTAGCTGCCGGGCTGCAGGGTCACGAGCAACGCTGCATCCCTGCTGCCGGGGACGAGCGGGAAGGCGCCGACCTGCGCGGAGGCGGCCACGATCTGGGCGGGGCTGCTGGCGCCGGTTTCCCAATTATCGTTGCTGGCCATGATCGTGGAACCGGAATAAACCGCGATCACAGGATCGGCGAGCACGCCGGCGACCGCAAAGGTCGTGAGCGTCGGGCCGACTCCGCGAATGAGCACGGTTTTCGGTGCGTTGCCGGCGATGACCAGGCCTGCGATCAGGACGCCGTCGCCGACGGTGACGTTCATGCGGGCGGAAACATTCACGAGCTTTGCGCCGAGGGCGGTGTCGGTGTCGTAGATTTCCGTGAGGGCAATGCCCGTGGAACTGTTCGGACGGACCAGGCCGGTGGTGTGCGCGCCATCGTCGACCACGGTGAGAAGCGCGGCGTCCTTGCTTCCGTTCGGGAGAGCGAAACCGCCGACGCGCAGCGTGGTGGAGGCGATGAGCGCGGCGCTGGCGGGGGCCGGGCCGCCGTTCGGCTGATTGGCAATCGGGGTCTGCCAGTCGTCATTGATCGCGCTCGGGCCGCTCGAGCCGTACAGCGTCAGCATCGGGTCAGCGAGGGCGTTCTGGACTCCAAAGGGAGTGAGGCCGGGACCGATGCCGCGGACGAGGAGCCCCTTCGCGTTGCCGGAGACGACGAAGCCCATGATCAGCGTCTGGTCACCCGGGCCGGAGAGCGCGCGGGCGGAGAAGTTGACGATGCGGCTGGAGGCTCCCGCTGTGCCGGCGATCACCATCGTCAGGGTCGATGTGCTCGAGCCGGCGGCGTTGGTCGCGGTGACGGTCACGACATAGGTGCCGGCCGTCGTCGGCGTGCCGGAGATGACGCCGGTCGTGCCGTTGATGACCAGGCCGGGCGGAAGGTTTGTCGCCGCGTATCCGGAGGGAACTCCCGTTCCGGCGACGGTGAACGGCGGGAAGGGCGTGCCCAGCGTGCCCGGTGCCGTCGAAGGGCTCGTGATCACGGGCGGAACATTGGCTGCGGCGACCGTCAGCGTCAGGGTGCCGTTGCTGGTCCCCATGGCGTTGGTCGCGCTGAGCACCACGGTCGTGGTGCCGGCGGCGGTGGGCGTGCCGGAAATGACCCCGGTCGAGGCGTTCACCGAGAGGCCGGCCGGAAGCGGAGCGGCGCCAAAACTCGTGGGCGAACCCGCGGCGACGATCGTGTAGCTGAACGCCGTGCCGATCGTGCCCGGCGCCGTGCGGGCGCTCGTGATGGCGGGAACGCCGAAGACGTTGAAGCTCTGCTGGAGCATGTTCGCCGTGTAGGCGGGAAGCGGGCTGGCGCGACCGGCCTGGCGCGCCTGGAGCTTGACGATGCCCGGGCCGGTGGTGGTCACCGTGAACACGCGCAGGGAAAGCGGCGTGGCGGACGAGACTCCGGTGGTGGAGATCGTCGCGGGACCGCTGACGACCGTGACGTCGAGGTCGAGGCCGGAGCTGGCGGTCGGCGTGACGATGAAGACATCGCCGACGTTATGATTGGGAATGGCGGCGAAGCTGATCGATTGCGCGCCCGGCACGACGGAGCCGCTGACGTAAAACTGGCTCGAGCCCCACGCGCCGGCGGGGCCGGTGGCGTCGGCGGCAAAATTCAGGGTCGTGAAGACGCCGCCCAGATTCGCGATGTCGGAGATCGTCCGGACGCCGGCGCCGAGGCTGGGATTGAGGCGACCGAGGATCGTGTTGCCCGTGCCGCCCGGACCGGTGTCCTGGCGAAGGTAATAAAACTGGTTGGAACCGAAATTTCCCACGACCGTGGGCGAGAATGCCAAGGTCGTGTAGCCGCCGACGCCGAAGGCGCCGACCGCGGTCGTGAGGTCAAGCGTGTCGCTGGAAGCGCCGGTCAGTGCCGGGATCATCACGCCGAATTTGGTGTGGTTGCTGGAATCGGTCCGGAGGTAATAGAGGCTCTGGTCGAGATAAGGGGCTCCGGCCGAGAGAATTCCCGTGGCCCAGGCGATTCCGAAATAACCGGTGCCGCCCGTGTTGGCCGGGCCGCCGGCGGTGGGGCCGGTCCAGGACATCGGCTTCAAATCGCGGATCAGCGTCGACGTGCCGGTGCCGGGCACGATCTGCGCGAGGTAATCGGTGCCGGGGCGGTGATGGATCATGTAGAAATCACGCGAGCCGGCCCCGAGGTCGGCTTCCGCGAAGGTCAGGCCGGAGTAGGAATCGGCCGTGAGCTTCGAAGCGACGTCGATGTACGTCGTCACCGCCGTGGGCGAGGTGAGGGTCCCGAAGCTGGTGAACGCCGTCGCCGGATTCGCCGCGCCGCCGGGGACTGCCGCTCCCGTGAGCGTGAAGAAGGTGATGGACGCCGGCGCGCCGGTCAGCGGGATCTGTCCCGGAACGTACTGCAACCCGGCAAGCGTGTTGCCGACACTGGTCGGCTGGTTTCCGGCGGTGCCGATGCGTTCGGTGACCGTGGCGACGCCGGTGGCCGTGCCGCCCGCGGTCGAGGCGGTGCCGATCGCGACGGACGCGATCTGGCTGGTTTGGGCGCGAACCGACGCGCCGCCGAGGGCGAGGACGGCGGACAATATCAGGGTAACATGTTTCATAGACGTCTTTCTCTGCGGCCACTGCGTCGCCGGCACATCCGTGTGCTGGACTTGGCTGGATGCTGACGAGGTGGAATGAGTTCTGATCATCCCTCCAGAATACCCGGCTCCGGAAACGACGGGTATGGGGTAAGTACCTCCATCCGCCGGATAATCATTGACGGTACGCAATGCCCCTGTCCTGCCTTTACGCCGCTGCCTTGCAAAAGACTGCACGGAGCGCATCCTCTTTCAGGTTCTCAGGTTAGTGCTGTTGATCTCCACAATTTTGGCTTGTCTGCATGAAAATACTGCACCTCGAAGATAATTTGCACGATGCCGAGCTCAGCCACGGCCTGCTTCGCGAGGAGTGGCCGGATTGCCAGATCGACGTGGTCGCAAATCGCGTCGATTTCCAGGCGGGGCTGTCCGCGGGCTGCGATCTCATTCTCTCCGACTTCAACATGCCCGGCTATAACGGGCTTGAGGCCCTGGACCTGGCGCGGAAGACCACGCCGCTGGTGCCGTTCATTTTTATGTCGGGCACGATCGGCGAGGACCGGGCCATCGAGGCGCTGCGCTCGGGCGCTTCGGATTATGTGCTGAAGGACCGGCCGCAACGGCTGGTCTCGGCGATCCAGCGGGCGCTGCAGGGGGCGAAACTCAGCCGGGAAAAACGCGAGGCCGAGGAGCACCTTCTTCGCATGCAGCGCCTCGAAAACATCGGGATGCTGGCGGCCGGCATCGCGCACGATTTCAACAATGTTCTGGCGCCGATCATGATGTCGATGGCCACGCTCCGGATGCGGCACAAGGATCCGTTGGACGAGCGCATCTTCACCAACATCGAGCGCTGCTCCGAACGCGGTTCCGGGCTGGTGAAACAGATCATGGGTTTCGTGAAGGGCGTGACCGGCGAACCGCAGGTGATCAGTCCCGGCGAGCTCGTCGGCGAGGTCGTGGCGATGTCCCGGCAGACGTTCTCCCGGAAAATCCGCGTGCAAGGCGAGGTTGCGCCCGACCTGCGGCGCATCACGGCGAACCCGACGCAGCTGCACCAGGTTCTGCTCAACCTTTGTGTGAATGCGCGCGACGCGATGCCGGCCGGCGGGGAACTCTGGGTGCGCGCGCAGAACGCCGATCTCCTGCCGGAGGAAGCAAGGTCCCTCGGAATCGGAGCCGGAGCGTACATCCTCCTCACGCTCTCGGACACCGGCACCGGCATTCCCGCGCACGTGCTGGAGCGGATCTGGGAGCCGTTTTTCACGACCAAGGGAGTCGGGAAGGGAACCGGGATGGGCCTTTGGACCGTGCGCAGCATCGTGGAAAACCACCAGGGCGCGATCACGGTCGAGACGAAGCCGGGCAGCACGACCTTCCGCATCTGGCTGCCCGCCGAATCCGAACCCACGGCAGTTTGAGCAGCGTCAGGGGTGGTGAGAAACCCGGATTTTTTCACCACAAAGAGCACGAAGGTCGCGAAGGCGAAGTTGGAGTTTTCACATTCGCTGGATGTTTCGTTCTTCGTGACCTTCGCGCCCTTCGTGGTGAAAAAAGGTTTGTCGGCGGGACGATCGAACTTCGCCCAAGCTTAGTCTTGCCTCCGGTTACGGCGGGCCAGCAAAGTGGATCGTTATCGGAGCTTCGGAAATAAAACCAAACCTCGACTCGCTCCGCATCGCCTCGGTGCCCGCACGGGCCTGGCTCACGGTTGGGCTCCTCTGGGTCGTCGGCTGTCTCAACTACGTCGACCGCGTCATGATCGCCACGATGCGTGGCTCGATCAAGGAGGCGATCCCGATGACCGACGCGCAGTTCGGCCTGCTCACTACCGTGTTCCTGCTGGTCTATGCGGTGCTCAGTCCGTTTGCGGGATTCCTCGCCGACCGTTTCAACCGGAGCCGCGTGATCATCGGCAGCCTTTTTTTCTGGTCGTTCATCACCTGGCTCACGGCCCACGCGAGGACCTATAACGAGCTGCTGCTGTCGCGCGCGCTCATGGGAGTGAGCGAGGCCTGCTATCTGCCCGCCGCCCTCGCGCTGATCGCCGACTACCATCGCGGCGCGACCCGCTCGCTGGCGAACGGGGTTCATCTCAGCGGCGTCATGGTCGGCTCCGCGCTGGGCGGCGTCGGCGGCTGGCTCGCCGAGCGCCACGGGTGGGCTTACGCCTTCGACCTGTTCGGGCTGGTGGGACTCGGATACGGCGTCGTGCTGATCTGCCTGCTCCGCAGTCCCGCGAGGGAGGAACATCCGGCCGCGACCACCGCGTCCCCGCCGTCAAACGTCCGCTTCGGCGAGGCGATCGCGAGCCTCCTCCGGCGTCCGGCCTATGTTCTCGTGCTGGCGTATTGGGGGCTTCTCGGCGTCGGCGGCTGGGCGGTGATGGGCTGGATGCCGACGTACCTGAACGAACACTTTCATCTCTCGCAGGGCTCCGCTGGGCTTTCCGCCACCGGCTACGTCAACATCGCGTGCCTCGTCGGCATGCTCGTCGGCGGCGCGTGGGCCGACCGCTGGAGCCGCACCAACGAGCGCGGGCGGATTCTCGTTCCCTTCATCGGGCTCTGCGTCGCCGCGCCCTCGATCCTGCTCGCCTCGACCACGCCGCTGCTCGCGCTCGCGCTGGCCGCGCTGGTGTTCTATGGACTGGCCCGCTCGTTTGCCGACGCGAACATGATGCCGATCCTCTGCCTCATTTCCGACCCGCGCTACCGGGCCACCGGCTACGGCGTGCTGAACCTTCTGTCGTGCACGGTGGGCGGAATCACGATTTACGCCGGGGGAATGCTGCGGGACGCGAACGTCGACATCAGCCGCGTCTTCCAGTTTGCCAGCGCCACGATCGCGATTTGCGCGGTGATGCTTTACTTTGTGAAGCCGCAGCCCGAAGCCAGATCCTGACGCCCCGGGGTGCGACCCCGGTGCTGGATTTCGCGGGGCAGATGGAATTTCTCGTTTGCAACGATTTCACCGATCCCGTGCTGTCCCGACGCACCACCCTCTCTTCATGAAGTCACCGTCCGCTTCTGTCCTGCCTTATGTCGACACCAAGCCCGTGGGCTCGGCCGACTTTTATTTCGCCGTCAACGCCACGTTTCGTTTTATCCTGGGACGTCTCGGCCGCGAGGGCTGGATCCGTTACCTCGAGGAAATGGGCCGCGGATATTTCGATCCGGTCAACCGGCAGTGGTCGCGGGACGGACTGGCCGGCCTGGCGCGGTACTGGCGGGAATTTTTCCAGGCCGAGCCGAACGCCGTCGTGAACGTCGTCGAGCTGCCGGACCGCGTCGAGGTGCGCGTCAGCGAATGTCCCGCGATCAAGCACCTCCGCGCCGGCCAGCGCGAGATCGTGCGCGAGTATTGCCAGCATTGTTTTTATCTCGGCTCGGCCCGCGCCGAGGCGGCCGGCCTGACCATGCGCCTCGCCGGCGGAAACGGCAGCTGCTGTCACACGTTCGCGCCGGCCGCGACGGGACTGGCGCCGCAGGATCTGCAGCAGATCCGGGAGGCCACGTCATGATCGGCTGCTACGATTTCTGCGGGCACTACGAGTGGACGTTCGGATGGATGGAGCGGACCGGCGGCCACCCGCTTGTGCGCGACTACTGGAACGAGGCCATCAATCACGACAGCCAGCGCCACGCCCGCGACCTGATCCGCAACGAGGGGATTCCCGGCATGCTCAAGTACTGGGGCCACACGCTGCTCGAGGAGTCGCCGGACCTCGGCTTCAACATCTCGCATCGCGACGACGTTTTCCGGATCGATTTCCACGACTGTCCCTCGCGCGGCTTTCTGCTGAAGAACGGGCTGAAAAACTACCGCGACTACTGCGACCATTGCATGGGCTGGACCGGCCCGATGATGGCGGAGGCCGGTTACGTCATCGATCACGAGCACAGCCACCAGGGCCAGTGCTGGTGGGAAGTGCGGGCGGCCTCGGCCACGGGCGGACATTCGCCGGTCG
The DNA here is from genome assembly GCA_028293565.1 of Verrucomicrobiota bacterium. Classification (GTDB taxonomy): domain Bacteria; phylum Verrucomicrobiota; class Verrucomicrobiia; order Opitutales; family Opitutaceae; genus Opi-474. Next base: position 7,574 of record JAQGON010000217.1, read on the forward strand.
GGTCGGTGGCCGGCGACAAGGATATCCGTCTGCGTCCCGAGTGGCCGAAGGATCCGGCGAAGCTGGATCGTTACAACAAGGCGAACGATCCGGACCAGAAGCTGAAGTGACCGCCAGGCGGTTCAGCTGCGCTTGAGGCCGGCGACGAGCGCGTCGACCGCGCGGCGCTTCTCGTCGATCGTCAGATCGGTCTGCCGGAAGATGCAGTGGGCCGCATGCTCGAACGACCGCATCTCGCCCGCGAGGGCGGGGAGCCGCGCGAGCGCGCCCGCCGGCACCTTGATGACCCCGCCGATGTTGGCGTGGATGATCTCGCCCGGCGAAACGGTGATGCCCCCGACCTCGACCGGTTGATTGTATCGCGTGCAGCGGATGGCGCAGTGGTGAATCGTGCGGCCGCGCGCGTAGACGCCGAAGGGCAGGGTGAGGATGCCCTCGATGTCGCGGACGCCGCCGTTGGTGACGACGCCGATGCAGCCGACGCTGTGGAGCATTTTCGCCATGCCGTCCCCGATCACGCACTCGTGTTCCGGCCGGCTGCCGACCGCCTTGATCACCAGCACCACCGGCTCGGCGCACTGCTCGATGGCTTTCAACAAAGCGTAGTAGCCTTCCGGCTCGGCCCGGTTGCCCGGCGTGCTCGAGTCGATTTCGCAGGTCATCGCGACTCCGACCGTCGGACCCACCGTCGGAGTCAGGGACGCGATGTCGCCGCCCATGTACCATTCGTTGACCGGCGTCGCATCGAGGTAGCCGATGGTGTTCGCGATCAGGGCGGTGTCGAAATCGGTCAGTTGCTGGATCGAGGAGAGGAGGGACATAAAATTTCCGGTTTTGCGGCGGCCGCTCAGGGACCGATGCGCCAGCCCCACACGTCGGTGGTGCGTTTGCCGGCCATCGTTTCGCCGGAGACCACGATCCAGCGGGAGTCTCTTTCCACCGCGGAAACACAGACGACCGGTTGCGGCCACGGCTCGGGCCAGTGACGCCAGCGATTCTGCGCGACCTCAAAATAAATGATGTCGTTCGGGAGCGCGGTTGCGCGCGGGAGGTGGCCCACCTGCCGGCCATCAACGCCGCCGAGGACGAAGACGCGGTCCGGCGCGGAGGTCACGGGCGCCGGCGAGGGGGCCGCCAGCGCGGACCACGGCGGGTCCGGCAATTTTTCCCACGCGGTCCCGGGCCGGTAGCGGTACGCGTCGCGAAGATAAACCGAAGGAGCGGCCTCGACCGCGGCGGTGCCCGGAGCCGCGCTGATTTCGATGCCGCTGACGAGATAGACCGCGCCGCCGACGGCGGCGGTCACCGCCAGCGCGCGGGTCGGTCCCGGCCAGGAGGGGAGCGCCTGCCATCCTTCGTTCATGTGCGCGAGTCTGAGACGCCAGAAAAAATCGCGGCTCAGCCGCGGAAGTCCCGGACCATAGCCTCCGGACAGGTAGACCTCTCCATCAAGGACCACGGCGGCGGAGCAGGTCGCGGGCTCGGGCAGCGGCGGGCCGCTGCGAATTTGAACCTGCGTGCCGTCCCATTGGAGCAGAAGCGTGTCCTGAAAAACCTGGTCGGCGTTTTCGCCTCCCGCGATGAGGACGCCATCGGGAAGCGTGACCGTCGCACCGTAGGCGCGCGGAGCCGGAAGGCGGCCGGCGGGAACCCAGGCCTTCGCCCCCGGCGCGAGCACATAGATCTGATCGTAGTAGCTTTTCTTTCCGCCATCCCACGGCGGGAGGTCCGGAAAATTCGCGCCGCCGACGGCGAGCAGGAAGCCGCGGTGCATCCCCGTCATGCACGACGCCATGCCGGGGGCCTGCGGATAGGAGGGCAATCTCTCCCACGCCGCGGACTCCCCGCCGGGCGCCGAATTGGCCAGCTGCACGACGCGGCAGGCGGGGGCGCCGTCCGCGGCGGCGATCACATACGCGGCCAGAAAATAGTTCGGCGACACGGCCAGCGCGACCGGACCGATCTCTGCCTCGGGTGCTTCGTCGGCAAACGCCAGGTCGCACCACGTTCCGGATTTTTCGCGCGAAAAAACGAGGCTCGCGCTCGGAAAGCACGGCGGACGACCGACGACCCGTTTTCCGGAACGCACCGCGACGCTGCCATGGGCGTGGGCCATGCAGGCCAGGGTGCCATCAGGGAGCGGACTGGCGGAAGCCGCCGGCCGCTGCGTCTCCTTGCGGGAAACCGCTGGCATCGGCGCGGGCTTCGACCACGTGTCGCCGCCGACCCGGCATTCGGCGAACACGGCGCCGCCGGCGGGACCGGTCCAGTCAACCCGCCAGCAGCCGCGCCCTGCATCGAGGCTCGCGGACAGCCCGCCCGAAGCGGTGGCGTTCGAGGCGCCCAACGTCACGGGCGCGAGCGGGAGCAGCTTTTCCATGGAGTGAACGTTCACGGCCACATGGAGTGGAGACGGCGGCGAACCCAGACAACGGCAATCGGCTGGGAAAAAACCTGACACCCATTCCGCGACGGGACGAGCGTGTCATTATATTTTTCACCTATTTCGACCTTTGTTTCCGCCGCGGATCGGGTGGTCATTGCGTCTGATCGGGAACGCTTCCAGGGAACCACGAATGAACACGAATCGACACGAACGGAAAAACCGCCGCCGCGGCGCCGGGGTGCAGGCCGCTTCTCCCGCCCGATGACCCCGCGCTTCAAGGCGGTCAACGTCGACTGCAACTTCGACTACGCCTACGAGCGCCAGCGGCTCGAGGCGATGGGCGTGGAATTGATTCTCCGCAAGGCGGCGACCGAGGACGAGATCATCGCGGCCTGCCGGGATGCCGATGCCGTCGTGCTCGAGGGCGCGAAGACTCCGATCACCGCCCGCGTCATCGAATCCCTCGCGCGCTGCCGGCTGATCGCGAAATATGCGGTCGGCGTCGACAATGTGGACGTGGCGGCGGCGACGAGCCGCGGCATCGTCGTCGCGAACGCCGCCGACTACTGCACCGAGGAGGTCTCGGATCACGCCGTGGCCCTGCTGCTCGCGAGCGTGCGGCGCGTCATGGCCGCGGACCGCCACGTGCACGCGGGAAACTGGGCCGGCTTCTCGCGCACCCGGCCGCTGCGCCGGATCAGCGCGCTCACGCTCGGCCTCGTCGGGATGGGCCGGATCGCGCGCGCGACGGCGCGGAAGATGGCCGGCTTCCGGATGAAGATTCTCGCCGCCGACCCGTATGTGGCCGGGATGGCGAAGGAACCCGGCGTGGAATTCGTGCCGCTGGACCGCCTGCTGAAGGAGGCCGATTTGATCTCCGTCCACGTCCCGCTGACGAACGAGACGCGCGGCCTGCTCAACGAGGCGGCCTTCCGGTCGATGAAGCCGAACGCGATCGTGGTGAACAAGAGCCGCGGCCCGGTGATCGACGAACCGGCGCTGATCCGCGCCCTGGAGGAGAAGTGGATCAGCGGCGCCGCGCTCGACGTCGT
>JAQGON010000021.1 GCA_028293565.1 Verrucomicrobiota bacterium
TCGACGTGACGTGCATTAACGCCGACGCCGTTCCGCGTCGCCTCCAGTTCCTCGTGCCGGGAATGACGTTCGTGCGCACGGACGAAGCCTTGGCGAACTCGATCGATTACGCGGCGGTGTTCGTCGACTCCGCCGACCAGGCGCGCCCGGGCGATCGACTGCGCGCGCGTTTTCCCAAGCCGGTCGGAAATATCGATCACCACCTCTCGAATATTGGCTACGCGGAGATCAACCTCGTCGACAGCGGCTCGGCCGCGACGTGCGAGATGCTCGCCGGGCTGGCGCTCGACCACGGGCTCGCGATCGATGCGCAGGCGGCCAACGCCTTCTACGCGGGAATCCTGACGGACACCGGCCAGTTCCGGTTCGCCTCGACGTCGCAGCGCTGTTTCCGGATCGCGGCCGAGCTGCTGGAGCGCGGGGCGCATCCGCCCGAGGTGGGATTCGAACTCTACGAGCGCGAGTCGATCGGCAAGCTCCTCCTGCTGCAGCATTACCTGGCCTCGCTCCGCCTCGAATGCGGCGGACGCGTGTGCATCGGGACGCTGCCGGCGGGCGTGTTCGATTCCACCGGTTCGACGGCGGAAGACACCGAGGGTCTGGTCGACTACGCGCGTTCGGTGGACGGGGTGGATGTCGGGGTGCTGATCGAGGAGCGGAACGACGGCTCCGTGAAGGCGAGCCTGCGGGCGAAGGACGCCGCGTTCCGGCTCGACCAGATCGCCGCCCAGTTCAACGGCGGCGGACACGCCTGCGCGGCGGGGCTGAACCTGAAGCAGGGGGCGGAGAATTTCCGGGCGCGGCTGATTGCCGCGCTGGCGAAGCAGATCGAGGTCGTCGACGCGCAGAAAGGCCGGCCATGATGAACCGGCAGGTCAAGGAGCTGGAGGGCGTGCTGCTCGTGGACAAGCCCACGGACCACACCTCGCACGATGTCGTCGCCCGGCTGCGGCGGAAACTGAACATGCGGAAGATCGGCCACGCGGGCACGCTCGACCCGATGGCGACCGGCCTGCTGATCATGCTGATCGGCAAGGCGACGCGGATCTCCCAGTATCTCATCAGCCTTGACAAGGAATACGAGGGGACGATCGAGCTCGGGAAGACGACGGATTCGCAGGACGCCGACGGCGAGGTCCTCGAGACCCGGCCGGTCCCGCCGCTGACCGAGGCGGAGGTGCGCGCGGCGATGCAGGCGTTCCTCGGCGACCAGTACCAGATGCCGCCGATGTATTCCGCGATCAAGATCAACGGCGTGCCGCTCTACAAGAGCGCGCGGAAAGGGGAGGAGATCGAGCGGGAGCCGCGGTTTATCCGCGTGATGAGCTTCGACCTGACGCGCTTCGCGCTGCCGCACCTCGATTTCCGCCTGCGCAGCAGCAAGGGCACCTACGTCCGCACGATCGCGCACGATCTCGGCACGAAGCTTGGCTGCGGCGCGCACCTCACGGCGCTGCGGCGCACGGCGACGGACCGCTTCAGCCTTTCCCAAGCTTTGACCCTGGATGCGATCGAGGCGATGTCCCTGCCGGAAATCGAGGCGCGCCTGATCCCGGTGCACGCGGCGGCGCCCAGCGTGGCCCTGTGAATCCGATCGCGCAGTTTTCCGGCCTGGAAAATGCGGCGCTGGCGTCTTCGGCGCTGCATCTGGCGATCGGGATGTTCGACGGCGTCCATCTGGGCCATCGCGCGGTGATCGAGGCCGCGGTGCAGTCGGCGCGCCGGAGCGGGGGCACGGCTGCGGTGCTCACTTTTCTCCCGCACCCCAGCACGCTCTTCCGGCCCGAGCATCCGACGCGGCTGATCATGGACCAGGCGAACAAGGCGCGCGTGCTGCACCGCCTCGGGGTCGACGCCATGATCACGCAGCCGTTCACGCGGGAATTCGCGCAGGTCGAGGCGGAGGGCTTCGTGCCGTGGCTGAAGCAGCGCGCGCCGGCGCTGGCGGCGATCTATGTCGGCGAGAATTTCCGCTTCGGGAAGGGACGCCGGGGAGACATCGCGCTGCTGGTGGCGGAGGGCCGGAAGCACGGCGTGCACGTTTTCAGCGCGCCGCGGGTCAACCTCGACGGCGAGCCGATCAGCAGCACGCGGATCCGGGCGCTGCTGGAAGCCGGCGACGTCTCGGCGGCCAACGCCCTGTTCGGCTACAGCTATTTCGCAGAAGGGCCGGTGGTGCCCGGCAAGCGGCTCGGGCACACGATCGGTTTTCCCACCTTGAACGTGGCCTGGGCGCCGGACCTGCGTCCGCGCTTCGGGGTCTACGTCGTGCGGGTGCTCGGCGCGAAGGCGGTGGAGGCGCTGCCGGGCGTCGCGAACTACGGTCTGCGCCCGACGGTGGAGCAGGCGCACGAGCCGCTCCTCGAGGCCCATTTGCTCGTGCCGTGCCCGTTCGTGGCCGGCGACCACGTGACGGTGAAGTGGCTCCGCTTCCTGCGCCCGGAACAGAAATTCGCCGGCGTCGAGGAGCTGCGCGCGCAGATCGCCCGCGACCGGGCAGCCGCGGCCGCGGATTTTGCGCTGAAGTGACCGTTTTTTTTGAACAGAAGAGAACGAAGGCAACGAAGCGTCGCCCGTCGGACGAGACCGAGTCTGCGAGCAGGGATTTATCTCCCGGAGCCTGTTGGATTTGGTTTTTTCAAAAAAACACACCGAAGAAAAGGCTTGGAAACGAAAATCTCCGAGGGTCCGGGTGTTTTTGAGAGACAAAATTTCGGAAAAAACAGGACCCCAAAAACCCTACAGACTTTTAGTCCTGAAGGCATTGGAGAACGTTCCGCGCGCAGCCTCGACGCAGCCGACGGACGGCACTTCGTTCCCGTCGTTCTCTTCTGTTCAAATTCTGTTCCGCAGTCGTCCGAGTCCGGCGATGCCGGCGATCGAGCCGGTGGGAAGCAGCAGCGTCGCGGGATTTTCCGGCACCGGCACGGTGACGGGGGTGGTCCCGACGATGCTCGGGGCGATCACGGCGACGCCGTCAAAATAGGCGTCGGATTCCTGCTGGTTGTCAGCCCCCGAGGTCACGCCCATTTCCATGATGTAGGTGCCGGCGGTCAAGGCGGTGAAACTCCATTGGGTCCAAGGGCTCCCGGTGTCGCGCGAATCGCCGCCCGAGACCGCGGACCACAGCGTGGCGATGACCCCGGTGGCGCTCGAGACGGTGACAAACGCGTGGTCCTGCGCGATGTTGTCGCCGTTGAAAAAGGCGGCCCAGCCCGAGAGGACGGAGCCGGCGTCGAGGTTCAGCGTCTGTTTGATCGAGGTGATGTAACAGCTGGGATTGCCCGGCGCGGAACCCGAGATGTACTGGGTCGCGCAGGTGCCGAGTCGGGCCATGAAGCGTCCCTCGACCGGCGAGTAGAGCCCGACCGGCCAGGTGGAACTGGTCAAAACGCCGGCCCATCCGGCGGGCGCGGTGCCGGTGACGATATCGGCGCCGTCGACCCGATCCAGGAGGTTCAGCGGCGTATTGGTGACAGACCACGCGCTGAGATCCCCGGTTTCGAAGCCGAAGTTGTCAGCCCGCGCCAGGAGCGCGAAAGCGAAGGCGAGAAGACCGGCGAAGAAGAAGCGCACGAGGACGACAGACCTAGCAAGTGGGCCAAGGTTCGAGGCGCGCGTCACATTCGCTGCGCGAAGAGGTCCGGGGGGTTCGCGGGGATTTTTTGCGCGCAATCTGCACGGTATTTTCGCGGGCCAGGACGGGAACGACCGTTTTACAGGGTGTGCCCGTCCAGCGCGGACCGAATCGCCTTTTGTCGTTCGCCGTTTGGCCGATCCTGGGCTCCGACCGGCATTTCTGGGCGGCTGAAAGCCGGTAATTTTTCTTGCGCCGGGCGGCGGCGATGGCGTTACTCGCCGGCCTTGGATTTTGGACCTTTAGCTCAGTTGGTTAGAGCGTTTCGTTGACATCGAAAAGGTCACTGGTTCGAGTCCAGTAAGGTCCACCATCCTTCGGCTTCGCTTCGGACGGGTCAATGCGCTGGGGCGCAGGAGTAGCACGGGTCTCCGACCCGTGAACGCGGGCTCGAGCTGACGCACAAAACTCGATTTTCGGGGTGGATGAAGCCCGCCATCACGGGTCGGAGACCCGTGCCACGCGCGCCAAATAGAGTTGTATTTGCGTGTATACACGGGCATGCCACCTTTACGCGTCGAGGTGGCGCGGCTTTTCAAACCCCATGAGCGAAGCCTTTCCCGCGGTCGTGAATTTTGCCTTCGAGCCGGGCAGCGTCGACCTGCGCGCGATGGCGGCGCCGGAGATCGGCCCGGGCGACGTGCTCGTGGAGGTTGGCTACGTCGGCGTCTGCGGCAGCGATCTGCATCGCTGGCTCGGCACGCCGAGCGTGCGCGTGAATTACCCGGTGATCCTGGGACACGAGTTCGCCGGCCGGATCACCGCGGCGGGCGAGGCGGTGAAAAGCTTTCGCGTCGGCGATCGCGTCATCAGCGAGACCGCCGCGGTCGTGAACCCCGACAGCCCGTTGACGCGCCAGGGGCTCTATAACCTCGATCCCGGCCGAAAGGGTTTCGGTTACGGCGTGCATGGGGCGATGACGCGGTTCGTGCGGGTGCCCCAGCGCTGCCTGCATCGGATTCCCGCGGGGCTTTCGCTGAAACTCGCGTCGCTCACCGAACCCTGCTGCGTCGCATACAACGCCGTCGTGAACAATTCCCGCGTCAGGCCCGGCGACCGCGTGGTCGTGCTCGGGCCGGGACCGATCGGGATTCTCTGCGGCG
>JAQGON010000051.1 GCA_028293565.1 Verrucomicrobiota bacterium
ATGCTGCGGCGCCTGCGGCTCGAGCACGCGCGCGCGATGCTGACCGCGACCGTCCTGAGCGTGCAGGAAATCGCCCTCGCGAGCGGCTTCACCAGCAGCAATACGTTCTGCCGCGCCTACCGCACCCGGTTCGGAAAAAGCCCCGGTGCCGAGCGGTAGTCCTCCGGAAGGAAAGGTTCCGGGGCGCCCGTGACTACTTTGACGCCAGCTTCCGGTGCGCGGCGAAGACGTCCCGCACGGCGAGGCTCAGCTTGTCCTGCAGGGCCTGCCGCGCCCGATAGCGGGCCACGTTCGCCTTGTTCGGGGTGCAACGCGTCGTCTCGTTGAGCGCGACGACCTTCGCGCAGATGTCGGAGAGCTTCGCCTTTCGTTCTCCGTCGCGCAGCGCCACGCACCAGGCGGCCTGAAGCGCGCCGCCGAGCGCCGCGCCTTCGTCCTCGACCATCGCGACGACCGGCACGCCGAAGATGTCGGCCATCAGCTGACGCCACGCCGGCGATTTCGCGCCGCCGCCCGTCACGCGGATTTCCCGCGCCTTCACGCCGAGCGCCGCCAGCCGCCTCAGGCCATAGTTCATTCCCATCGTGACGCCCTCCATCGCCGCCCGCATCAGCTGCGCCGGCTCCAGATTCTGCTGATTCAGTCCGAGCAGCACGCCGGAGCCGTCCGGCACGTTGGGGGTCCGTTCCCCCGCAAAATACGGCAGCAGCACGATCCCTCCCGCCCCGGCGGGCGCGGCGGCCACGGCGGCGTCCATCGCCGCGTGGTCCAATCCCAGGAGCTGGCCGATCTGGCCCGTCACGGTCGTGACATTCATCGTGCACAGCAGCGGAAGCCAGCCGCCGGTCGACGAACAGAAGGCCGCGATCTCGCCGCGCGGATCGACCACGGGCCTGGCCGCATGGGCGTAGATCGTGCCGCTGGTCCCGAAACTCGCCGTGACCACGCCGGGGACCACGTTTCCCGTGCCGATCGCGCCCATCATGTTGTCGCCGCCTCCCGCACTCACGACCACGCCGTCGCGAAAACCGTAGCGCTTCGCCAGCGCCGGCTTCAACCCGCCCGCCGCCTGGTCCGAGGATGAGATCGGCGGCAGCCATTGCGCCAGCGCCGGATCGACCGCGTTGATCGCCGCCTTTGACCAGGTCCGCCGCCGCACGTCGACCAGCGCGGTGCCGGAGGCGTCGCCAAACTCCATGAAGTAATTTCCCGTCAGCCAGAAATTCAGGTAGTCGTGCGGCAGCAGCACGTGCCGGAGCCGGCGGTAATTCGCGGGCTCGTGCCGCTTCAGCCAGAGAATTTTCGGCGCGGTGAAGCCCGGGAGGACCAGGTTGCCGGTCTGGCGGATCGCGGCCTGGGGTCCGCCGAGTTTCCGGGTGATCAGCGCGCATTCGGCCGTCGTGCTCGTGTCGCACCAGAGCTTGGCGGGACGGATCACCTCGCCGCGCTCGTCGAGCGGGACAAAGCCGTGCTGCTGGCCGGAGACGCCGATCCCGCGAACGCGGCCGCCGTCGATTTCCGCCGCGACCTTTGCCAGCACGGCGTCGAGCGCGCCCGTCCATTCGCCCGGGTGCTGCTCCATGTGCCCCGGCGGCAATCCGGCGATCAGGGTGTGCGGCGCGCGGGCCTCGGCGACCACCTTGCCGGTGGAAAGGTCGAGCACCACCGCCTTGACGCTCTGGGTTCCGGAATCGACGCCGATGAAGAGGGACATGGAAAAGGCTAAATGCGCGATTGCCCCAGGTTTCAACTTTCAACCGCGCGGCAGCGGCGCGCGCTGCCCTACCCGATCCTGACGATCTCCAGTTCGGCGGCGCCGAAGGGAAATTTGAACGGCACCTTCTGTCCCAGCTTCGCGTTCATCAGCGCCCGGGCGATCGGCGAGAGCCAGCTGACTTCGTTGCGCGAGAAATCCGCCTCGTCGACGCCCACGATGCGATAGGTCGATTCGTTCCCCTTGCTGTCGCGGACGGTCACCGTCGACCCGAATCTCACCTGCTCCGATTCGCCGTTCAGCGCCACGACCTCGGCGGACGCGAGGCTTTGCTGGAGATAACGGATGCGCTGGTCGAGCTTGGCGAGTTCCCGCTTGGCTTCGGGATCGCCCGCGGAGGCCGAGAGCAGCCGGGGACGCTCGCCGTCGACGAGACCGGTCAGCTCCTGGCGCAGGCGTTCGACGCCGCCGGGCGTCAGGAAGTTTTTCGCTCCGGGAGGAAGCGGCGACGCCAGCGGCGGCAGCACCGGGATGTCGGAGACGTCGTCTTCGCGGGTGAACGCCTTGCTCATGACGGGAAGGTAATCCGATCCGCGAAATTCGCCAGAACGCAAAGCACGGCATTCACGGTTTGAAACCGGCCCGAATGGCGGCACAGTGCGGCACACCATGAGCGCGCAGATCAAGGTTCCCGACGAATTGAAGGCCGACGTTCCGCCCACGCAGTGGGGGAAAGTCCTGGCGGCCACGCCGATCGTGATGACCGTCATCGCCACGCTCCTCGCGGGACTTTCGTCGAGCGAGATGACGCGCGCCCAGTATGACCGGGCGCTCGCCGCGCAGCAGCAGTCCAAGGCCGGCGACCAGTGGAATTATTTCCAGGCAAAACGGCTCCGGGCGGCACTGCAGCGGAACACGCTGGATGTCATCCACGGCACGGCGCCGGCGCGCGCGCCCGATCCCGCGGCCTTTTCCTCCCGTTTTTCCCAAACGGGCGCACGGGCGGTGATCGAAACCGACGGCGGACGCCAGGCCGTCGAGAGCCTGTCGCAGGGCAACCTGCCCTCGATGGGGCCCGATGCGGAGATCGATCCGAGAATCGCGTCCGCGCTGACGGCGGTCGACGCCGGGCGCTCCGATGCCGAGATCGCGCAGCTGCTGGCGCCGGTCGGGGAAACGGACCTGGCGGCCGCGCTGCGGGACGCCGGCGCGCGCGTTCGCCGCTCGGACGCGACGCTGAAACCCGTCAACCAGGCGATCGACGCCATTGAAAAGGAGCTGCTGCATCCGACGGGCGGCGTTGCGGACGGGACGGATGCGCTGGCGCGGGAGTTTGTGGCCGCGCGGCTGTGGTATGCGGCGCAGCGGTACGACATGGAATCGCGGCAGAACCAGGTCATCGCACAGCTCTACGAACTGCAGGTGCGGAAGAGCAACCTTTCGGCCGAGCGCCACCATGCGCGCAGCCAGCGTTTTTTCTACGGCATGCTCGCGGCCCAGATGGGCGTGATCATCTCGACGTTCTCGATGGCCGCGCGAAAGCAGAATTTTCTGTGGGCGCTCGCGGCCGCCGCGGGCACCGGCGCCGTGGCCTTCGCGGCCTACGTTTACCTGTTTGTCTGATCCGGCGTGCGGCCGGGCGCGGGCCTTTGTTTTTGAACGTGCAACCGCCCGCCCCGACATGGCAGGCTGCGCCTTCCTCCTCTTTCCACCATGCCTGCGACCCCTGCCATCATCTACACGAAGACCGACGAAGCGCCCGCGCTCGCGACCTATTCCCTGCTGCCGATCGTGCAGGCGTTCACGAAGCACGCGGGGATCAGGGTCGAACAGCGGGACCTCTCGCTTTCCGGCCGCCTGCTCGCGGCGTTTCCGGAATCCCTCACGCCCGCCCAGCGCGTGCCCGATGACCTGGCCGAGCTCGGGCGTCTCACGCTCACGCCCGAGGCCAACATCATCAAGCTGCCGAACATCAGCGCTTCGATTCCGCAGCTGAAGGAGGCCATCGCCGAGCTCCAGTCGAAGGGCTGCAAGCTTCCCGATTATCCGGAGGTGCCGAAGACCGAGGCCGAGCAGGAGGCGAAGGCGCGTTACGACCGGATCAAGGGCAGTGCCGTGAATCCTGTCCTGCGCGAGGGCAACTCCGATCGCCGCGCCCCGAAGGCGGTGAAGGACTACGCCCGCAAGCACCCGCACTCGATGGGCGCCTGGTCGCCCGCTTCCAGGACCACCGTGTCGACGATGGAACGCGACGATTTCTTCGCGAACGAGAAGTCCGTCACGATTCCCGCCGCGACGAGCGTGAGGATCGAATTCGTGCCGGCCAATGGGCCCACGAAGGTGCTGAAGGAGAAGACGAGCCTGAAAGCCGGGGAAATTCTCGACGCGACGTTCATGAGCCGGAAGGCGCTCGTCGCCTTCTACGAGCAGCAGATCGCGCGCGCCAAGGCCGACGGCGTCCTGTTTTCCCTTCACCTGAAGGCCACGATGATGAAGGTCTCCGACCCCATCCTCTTCGGCCTCGCCGTCCGGGTGTATTTCAAGGACCTGGTGGCCGCGCACGCGGCGACGCTCGCGGAACTCGGCGTCGATTTTAACAACGGCTTCGGCGATCTCGTCGAGAAACTCCCGCTGCTTTCCCCCGCCCGCCGCGCCGAGATCGAGGCCGGCATCAAGGCCGCGTACGCCGCCGGGCCCGCCATCGCCATGGTGAACTCGGACGCGGGCATCACGAACCTTCACGTGCCCAGCGACGTCATCGTCGACGCCTCCATGCCCGCGATGATCCGCGTCGGCGGAAAAATGTACGACACGGCCGGCAAGCTCCAGGACACGCTCGCCGTGATTCCCGACAGCTGCTACGCGGGCATCTACCAGACCACGGTGGATTTCTGCAAGCAGCACGGCGCGTTCGATCCGCGCACGATGGGCTCCGTGCCCAACGTCGGGCTGATGGCGCAGGCCGCGGAGGAATACGGCTCGCACAACAAGACCTTCCAGCTCCCGGGACGCGGCACGGTCCGGGTCGTGGACGACACCGGCAAGGTGCTGATCGAGCATCCGGTCGAGGACGGCGACATCTGGCGCGCGTGCCAGACGAAGGACGCCGCGGTGCAGGACTGGGTGAAGCTCGCGGTGAACCGCGCCCGGCTGAGCCGGACGCCGGCCGTGTTCTGGCTCGACGCCCGGCGCGCGCACGACGCCCAGATCATCGCGAAGGTGCAGACGTATCTGGCGCAGCATGACACCAAGGGCCTGGACCTCCGGATCCTGGCGCCGGCCGACGCGTGCCGTTTCACCCTCGGACGACTGAAGGACGGCCAGGACACGATTTCGGTCACGGGCAACGTGCTGCGCGACTACCTCACCGACCTCTTCCCGATCCTCGAGGTCGGCACGAGCGCGAAGATGCTCTCGATCGTGCCGCTGATGAGCGGCGGCGGGCTGTTCGAGACCGGCGCGGGCGGGTCGGCGCCGAAGCATGTCGAGCAGTTCCTCGCCGAGAATTATCTTCGCTGGGATTCGCTCGGCGAGTTCTTCGCGCTGGCGGCCTCGCTCGAGCATCTTGCCATCGCGTTCAAGCACGCGAAGGCAAAGGTCCTGGCGGACACGCTGGACGCGGCGACCGGAAAATTCCTCGAGAACGACCGCTCGCCGGGCCGCAAGCTCGGGACGACGGACAACCGCGGCAGCCATTTCTATCTCGCGCTGTACTGGGCGCAGGCGCTGGCGGTGCAGGGCGACGATCCGCAGCTGAAGAAGATTTTTGTTCCGATCGCGGAAAAGCTCACCGCGAGCGAAAAGCAGATCGCGGATGAATTGATCGCCGTGCAAGGCAAACCCGTTGACGTCGGCGGCTATTATCAGCCCGACGACGCCAGGGCCTCCGCGGCGCTGCGGCCGAGCCGGACGTTCAACGAAATTCTGGCCGCAGTGTAGCACGGGTCTCCGACCCGTGAGGGGGGCGCATTCTGTTTTGGGGCTGC
>JAQGON010000055.1 GCA_028293565.1 Verrucomicrobiota bacterium
TCGAGGAGCCCGGCCGCGCGGCGCTGCGCGGCGGAGCGACGGGACTGAGCGCGATCAACACCATCCGGAGCGTCACCAGCGTGAACCTCGACACGCTCCGCCCCGATCCGTGCGTCGAGGGCTACACCACGCCCGGCGGGTATTCCTCCAAGGCCGTGAAACCCATCGCGCTGCGGATGGTGATGGAACTCGCGACGATGATCCGCCAGGAGTTTCCCGGCCGGTCGCTGTCCGGGCTGGGCGGCATCGAGAGCGGCAACGACGCGGCGCAGTTCATCCTCCTCGGCTCCGACACGGTGCAGGTCTGCACTGGCGTGATGAAGTTCGGCTATGAGTGCGTGAAGCCGATGTGCGACGAGCTGCTCGCGTTCATGGCGAAGCACCGGTTCGAGACGCCCGCGGACTTCAAGGGCCGCAGCCTCGATTATTTCACGACGCATGCGGACCTGGTCCAGCGCCAGGCCGCCCGCAAAGCCGCGCAGAAGGCCGCCGCCGCGGGGACCAAGGTCGTCAAGAGCGACGGCGAATGGACCGGCGACGAATTCGTGAAGCAATCCGACGCGCTGTCGAAAGCCTGACCCACCTTCTCCCCCAAAGGGCGCGGGTCGACGCGGATTCGCTGTTTTTCCCAGCCGCCTCGATCCGCGCCCTCCGCGGAAAAATCATCCATGACCCTCACTGCCTGCCCTCTCTTCATCAACGGCGAATGGGCCACGCCGAAGATCGCCGCCACGCCGGTCTACAATCCGTCCACCGGCGAGGTGATCGCCGAGTGCCCCGCGGGCGGCGTCGACGAGGTCAATGCCGCGGTCGAGGCCGCCCACGCCGCGTTTCCCGGCTGGCGGGACACTCCGCCGGTCGAGCGCGCGCGGGTGTTTTTCAAATACCGGCAGCTCGTCGAGCAGAACTTCGACCTGCTCTGCCGCACGGTTTCCCGCGAGCACGGCAAGACGCACGCGGAGGCCCGCGGCTCGATTTTCCGCGGGCTCGAAAACATCGAGTATGCCTGCGGCATCCCGACCCTGCTCTTCGGCGACTCGCTCAAGAACATCGCGCGCGGCGTCGACTGCGAGACGATCAACCTCCCGGTCGGCGTCTGCGTGGGCATCACGCCCTTCAACTTTCCGGCCATGGTCCCGCTCTGGATGTACCCGCTGGCGCTGGCCTGCGGCAACACGTTCATTCTCAAGCCGAGCGAAAAAGTGCCGCTGACCGCCGTGCTCCTCGGCCAGTTGCTGGAGCAGGCCGGCATTCCCAAGGGCGTGTTCAACATTGTCCACGGTGGACGCCCGGTCGTCGACGCCCTGCTCACGCACCCGAAGGTCAGGGCGATCTCGTTCGTCGGCTCCACGCCGATCGCGAAGCACATCTGGGAAACCGGCACGAAGCACGGCAAGCGCGTCCAGGCGAACGGCGGCGCGAAGAACTACATTGTGGTCATGCCCGACGCCGACGTCGGCAAGACGGTGGAAAACCTCGCGACCGCGGCGTTCGGCTGCGCCGGCGAACGTTGCATGGCGGGCTCGACGGCGCTCACCGTCGGAGCGGCGGCCGAGCGCATCCTGCCCGACCTCGTGAAGGCGGCGAAGGCAATCAGGGTCGGACCCACCGACCGCGCCGCGCAGCCCGACATGGGGCCCGTCATCACGGCGGCGCATCGCGATCGCGTCCTCGGACTGCTCGCCGCGGGTGAAAAGGAGGGAGCCAAGGTCATCGCCGATGGGCGCAGCGTGAAGGTCGCCGATGCGCCGAAGGGGTTTTATCTCGGCGCGACCGTCGTCGACGGCGTTCAGGACAACATGACGCTCGCCCGCGAGGAGGTCTTTGGGCCCGTGCTCAATGTCATGCGAATGGACGATCTCGACGCCGCGATCGAACAGGCCGGCAAATCCGCGTTCGGGAACGGCGCGGCGATCTTCACGAACAGCGGACGCGCCGCCCGGGAATTCACGATGCGCGTCAAGGCCGGCATGGTCGGCGTGAACGTCGGCGTCCCCGCCACGATGGCGATGTTCCCCTTCACCGGCTGGGACGATTCATTCTACGGCGACCTGCACCTCCAGGGAAAGGAAGCCGTGCAGTTCTACACCCAGCAGAAGGTGATCTCGACCCGCTGGTTCGGCGGCGACGTCGGCGACGTCTGGAAAAAGTGAAGGCGCGGCAAAATCCGCCGGTGCCGAACACATCACATTCCTGACATGAGCCTGCTGATCAAAAACGGCGAGATCATCACCGCCGATTCGCGGTATGTTGCGGATATCTACTGCGAGGGTGAAACGATCACCCGCATCGACCGGAATCTCTCCGTCCCGGCGGGCGCGGAGGTGATCGATGCGACCGGAAAATTTGTCTTTCCCGGTTTCATCGATCCGCACGTCCATATTTACCTGCCCTTCATGGGGACGTTTTCCAAGGACACGTACGAGACGGGTTCGAAGGCCGCGCTCGTCGGCGGAACGACGACCCTGATCGAGATGTGCTGCCCGTCGCGCAAGGACGACGCCCTGGCCTCGTTCGATCTCTGGATGAGCCAGGCCGTCGGAAAGTCGGCCTGCGATTTCACCTTCCACATGGGCGTGACAAAGTTCGCCGACGACACCGGGGCGCAGCTCCGCGAAATCGTGCGGCGGGGAATCAGCTCGTTTAAGATCTTCCTCGCCTACAAGGGGGCGTTCGGGATCGACGACACCGAACTCTACCGGACCCTGAAGCTCGCGAAGGAACTGGGCGTGATCGTCACGGCCCACTGCGAAAACGAGACGCTGGTGGCCGAACGCTGCCGGGAACTCCTCGCCGCCGGAAAGACGGATCCGGGCCAGCATCATGAGAGTCGTCCGCCGGCGGTGGAGGCGGAAGGCGTGCATCACCTGATGACGTTCGCCGAGGTGACTGGCGCGGCGACGTACATCGTTCACCTCAGCTGCCAGGAGGCGCTCGACGAGGCGATGGCCGCGCGCCGGCGCGGGGTGCGCGTGGCCGTCGAGACGCTGATCCAGTATCTCACCCTCGACAAAACCGATGCCGAACGCGGGAACTTCGAGGGCGCGAAGTACGTGATGTCGCCGCCGCTGCGCGACGCCCGCAACCAGGCGGTCCTCTGGAACGGTCTCCGCAACGGGCTCATCCAGACCGTCGCCACCGACCACGCGCCGTTTGACTTCCAGAAGCAAAAACCGATGGGCCGGGAGGACTTCACCAAGATTCCCAACGGCATCCCGTCGCTCGAGGAACGCATCAACCTCCTCTACACCTACGGCGTGAAAACCGGCAAGATCGACCTCCACAAACTCGTGGACGTCGCGAGCACGCAGGTCGCGAAACTCTTCGACCTGTTTCCGCGGAAGGGAACAATCCAGCCCGGCGCCGACGCGGACCTCGTGGTGTTCGACCCGGATTATCGCGGCCGGATCTCGGCGAAGACCCAGCTGATGAACGTCGACTACAGCGCGTTCGAAGGCTGGCCGGTCGAGGGCCGCCCCAGCGTGGTGACGGTGCGCGGAGCGGTCGCCGCCCGCGATGGAAAATTCACCGGCACCGTGGGACGAGGTCAGTTTCTCCGCCGGAGCCCCAGCCATTTTTAACCGCGAACCGAAGTGAATCCACCCGGTTCCGATTCGCGTGCATCAACGCCCACCCGCGCTTGAAAAGGAGGGAGCCACCGGTGTCGCATCTGTCCACTCCTGAATTCTCGAATCGCGCCTTGTGCAACGAGGACCTCGCGCCCGTGCCGCCGGATCGCCGGAAATGGGGCGTCCTCAGTTTCGCGGCGCTGTGGATTTCCATGTCGGCCTGCATTCCGACCTACATGCTCGCCTCATCGCTGATCGGCGGCGGCATGAATTGGTGGCAGGCGGTGCTCACGATTTTTCTGGGAAACCTGATCGTGCTGATCCCGATGGTGCTGAATGCGCACGCGGGAACGCGCTATGGGATTCCGTTTCCGGTCTTTTGCCGCGCCTCGTTCGGCACGCGCGGCGCGAACATCCCGGCGCTGATGCGCGCGTTGGTCGCCTGCGGCTGGTTCGGCATCCAGACGTACATCGGCGGCGAGGCGATCTACAAGATCGTCTCCGTCTTCTGGCCCGCGATCGCGTCCGGGCGCCATGGCGCCTTTGGAATCACCGCGCCGGAATTCGCCTGCTTCATGTTTTTCTGGGCGGTCAACATGCTCGTGATCTACAAGGGCATCGATTCGATCCGGCTGCTCCTGAACATCAAGGCCCCGCTCCTGATCGCCCTGGGCCTTCTCCTGCTGTGGTGGGCGTGGCGCGCGGCCGGCGGGTTCGGGCCGATCCTCTCGCAGCCGTCCGCGTTCGACCCGGGACAACCCAAGGCCGGCGGGTTCTGGCACTTTTTCTTCCCGGCGCTCACGGGCATGATCGGTTTCTGGGCCACGCTCTCCCTCAACATCCCGGATTTTTCCCGCTATGCGAAGTCGCAGCGCGACCAGGTCCTCGGGCAGGCGCTCGGGCTGCCGCTGACGATGGCGCTGTACTCGTTCATCGGCGTCGCGGTGACTTCCGCCACGACAATCATTTTCGGCCGGACGATCTGGGATCCCGTCGACGTGCTCACGCGTTTCAGGAATCCGGTCGTGCTCGTCCTCGCCATGCTGGCCCTCTGCCTCGCCACGCTGGCCACGAACATCGCCGCCAACGTCGTCAGCCCGGCGAATGATTTCGCCCAGCTGTCGCCCAGCAGGATCACCTTCCGGATCGGCGGGCTCGTCACGGGACTGATCGGCATCGCGATGATGCCGTGGAAACTCGTCGCCGACCCCTCCGGATACATTTTCACCTGGCTGATTGGCTACAGCGCGCTGCTGGGGCCGATCGGGGGGATCATGATCGCCGACTATTTCGTCTACCGGAAGCGTCAGCTGAACGTCGCCGCGCTTTATTCGGCCGAAGGCGATTATACCTACCGCCGCGGCTTCAGCATCGTCGCGATCGTCGCCCTCCTCGCCGGCGCGCTTCCGAGCCTCCCGGGGTTTCTGGCCACGGTGAAATTCATCGACGGCGCCGCGGTGCCGGCCTTTTTCCTCGGTCTCTACAGCTACGCCTGGTTCGTCGGCTTCGGCATCGCGTTCGCCGTGTACCTCGCCGGCCGAAGGCTCGCGCCCCATTCCTGACCCATCGAGGGCGTTCATTCGCGGTTGAATCGTTCGTTTCTCCCCAGTTAAACACCGCTGCTCCCGCAAACATTCCCCATGAAATCGATTCCGCTTCCTTCCACTTCCCATGTGCCGCGGCCGTATGCGGGCCCGTCCGCCGCCGAAGTCCAGAAGCTGCGCCAGCAGCACCTCAATCCCGGCCTGGTCCTCTACTACAAGCAGCCGATCATGATCGTGGAGGGGAAAATGCAGTGGGTGTGGGACCACACCGGCAAGCGGTACCTCGATGGCCTCGGCGGCATCGTCACGGTGAGCGTCGGTCATTGCCATCCGCACGTCGTCGCCGCGGCGAACCGCCAGAACGAAACCCTCCAGCACGCGACCACGCTTTATCTCCATCCCAATATCGCGCAGTACGCGGAAAAACTGGCGGGGAAGATGCCCGGCGACCTGAAGGTCTGCTATTTCGTCAACTCGGGCTCGGAGGCCAACGACCTCGCGCTGCTGATGGCGCGGCTCTACACCGGCAACTACGACGTCATCGCGCTCCGCAACGCGTACCACGGAGGCAACGCCGCCGGCATGGGCGTCACCGCCAACAGCGGCTGGAAATTCAACGTCCCCCACTCCTTCGGCGTTCATCACGCCGCGATGCCTTATCCCTACCGCGGACATTTCGGCTATGACGACCCCGAGGCGGGCCGGAAATATGCCGACGACGTGAAGCAGGTCATCGAGTACACCACGCCAGGCAAGGTCGCGGCGTTCATCGCCGAGTCGATGCAGGGCGTCGGCGGCTTTGTCGAATTTCCCGCGAACTACCTCAAGCACGCCTACGAGCACGTGCGCGCAGCGGGCGGAGTCTGCATCGCGGACGAGGTCCAGACGGGGTTTGGGCGGACCGGCACGCACTTCTGGGGATTCGAAAATCACGGGGTCATCCCCGACATCGTCACGATGGCGAAGGGCATCGGCAACGGCGCGCCGCTCGCGGCCGTGGTCACCACGCCGAAGATCGCCTCGGTGCTCACGCAGAAGACCCATTTCAACACCTTCGGCGGAAACCCGGTGGTTAGCGCGATCGGCACCGCCGTGCTCGAAGTGATGGAAAACGAAAACACCCAGGCCAACTCCCTCAAGCTCGGCGCCCACATTCTGGCCGGCCTCGGGAAACTCAAGGCGAAGCACCAGGTCATCGGCGACGTCCGGGGCAAGGGACTCATGCTCGGCATCGAGTTCGTCAAGGACCGCGCCACGAAGGAGCCCGCGAAGGAAATCTGCGCGCAGGTCGTCGAGAACGCGCGCGAACTCGGGCTGTTGCTCGGCAAGGGCGGACTCTGGGGCCAGACCGTGCGCTTCGCCCCGCCAATGTGCATCACGCAGGCCGACGCCGATTTCCTCCTCGCCGCCCTGGACGAAGCCATCGGCGCAATTTGACAGTCTGCCCGCCCGCCGGAACCGGCCTTCGGCGCGCGGAGCTTCGCGTGCGCTCCGGGAACTACCCCCGCTTCAGCTTCAGCAGCCGCTCTCCCGCGGCGTGAAGCGTCTCGGGCCGCTTCGCGAAATTCAGCCGCACGTAGCGATTCTCGCCGGGGGCGAAAAAACTCGAGCCTGGCACCGGAGCGACGCCGATCTCGCGCGCCATCCAGTGCGAGAACTCGATGTCGCTCGCGTACCCAAAGGGGGAGATGTCCACCATCACGAAATACGCGCCTTCGGGCCGCGTGTAGCTCAGCCCGGTCCGATCCAGATAGCCCAGCAGGATTTCCCGGGAATGCGCGTATTTCGCCGCGAGTTCATCATAGTAGCTCGCCGGGAAATTAAGCGCCGTGACGACCGCATGCTGGAGCGGCGCAGGGGCGCCGACGGTCAGAAAGTCATGCACTTTTCTCGCCTGCGCGATGATTCCGGAGGCGGCATGCACGTAACCGAGGCGCCAGCCGGTGATCGAAAAGGTCTTTGAAAGCGACGAACACATCAGCGTGCGCTTCGCCATTCCCGGCAGCGTGGCGAAATACGTGTGCCGATGCGGGGCGAACACGATGTGCTCATAGACCTCGTCCGTGAGCACAAACACGTCGAACTCCTCCGCCAGCGCCGCGACCTGGCCGAGTTCCTCGGGCGTGAACACGCGGCCGCAGGGATTGGACGGATTGCAGAGGATGAAGGCCTTCAGCCCGCTCGCGAACGCCCGCCGCAATTCGGCGGGATCGAAACGATAATGGGGCGGATGCAGCGGTACGTGCACCGCCTCGGCGCCGGTGAGAATCGCGTCCGCATTGTAGTTTTCATAGAAAGGCGTGAACAGACCGACCCGGTCGCCCGGATCGCAGACCGTCATCATGGCGGCCATCATCGCCTCCGTCGCGCCGCAGGTGACCACGAGCTCCCGCTCGGGCGCCACCGGAATCCCCATGAAGCGCGTGAGCTTGGCGGCGAGGGCGTCCCGCAACTCCGGCGAACCCCATGTGACAGCGTACTGATGGCGCCCGGCATCCATGGCGTCCTTTCCCGCCTGGACCAGCGCCGCCGGCGGATCCCAGTCGGGAAACCCCTGGGCCAGGTTGATCGCGCCGTGCTGCTGCGCGACACGCGACATCTCCCGGATCAGCGATTCGGTGAAGACAGCGGTGCGCTTCGAGGTCTGGGGCATCGTCGGCCTGGCTTCGGGAATAAAAAGGAGCCTGCAGACGCGGGACCCCCGGCATTTCCTTATTGGGGAATTTTGATCTGCATGCCGAGCCGGAGGGAATTCTCGCTCGGGAGGACATCGCGGTTGGCCTCGTAGATGTCCCGCCAGCGCGAGCGGTTGCCGTAATATTTCTGGGCGAGGCTGAACAGGGTGTCGCCCTTCGCCACCGTGTGCCGGCGTCCAGCCGACGCGGCCAGCGCGGCCGCGCTGGACGGTTTCGTCGGAGCCATGCGGGTGCCTGCCGGGAGCGGGACGCGCTGGACCCGCGGAGCCTCGTCGGGCGGCGACTCAACGGGCGCATACGTGACAGGCGAATCGTCGGCGGGCGCGGCGGCCTGCTCCACGGGGGCGGCCGGAACCGTGATGACCGGCCCGCCCGCGGACGTCAGCGGCCCGCGGGAGACCACCGCCGGGGCGGGAACGCCGGCCTGCAGCGCCTTCAGCTCGGCCTTGAGCTGGTCGTTTTCGCGGAGGAGGCGGTCGATCTGGTCCTGCGTCTCGAGCCGCTCGGCCTGGCTCTCGAGCGGGGTCGCAGGCAGGGTGCGGGCAAACTCGCGGCGGGCATTTTCGATCAGGCCGCGCACGTAGACCGCCTGCCGCGCGTTGGGCTGGAGCTCGAGGTAGCGGCGAAAATGATAGGTCGCGGCGATCGGATCCTTCATGTGCCGCTGAAGGATCAGGCCCGCCTCGAGGTGCGACTCCGGCGCGGTGTCGTCGCGCTTGGCGATGACCTTCAGGTAGGCGTTGAGGGCTTCCTGGTTGCGGCCCTGTTTCGAGAGCTGCTGGCCCTCGCGGTAGTACGGTTCCTCGGTCTCCGAGGAAAACGTCAGCGTTTCACCGCGATCGCACCCCGCCAGCAGCGCCAGTGCGGCCAACGCGAGCAGGGCGGGAATGTTCAGGCGTTTTCGCATCTCGGGCGGTGAAAGGGATTGAACGGAAAAAAGATCACCGTAAATTCCGCACTCTCCCGTTGCGACTCAAACTCTAAATGGCCGTCCAATCGAAATCCGCCCTCGCCCGCGCGCGAGCCTGCATCCGGATCGAATCCGAGGCGCTGAGTGACACCGCCAGGAGCCTGGGGGCCGAATTCGTGGAAACGGCGAAGGCCGTCGAGGCGGTGGTCAAGGACGGCCACAAGCTGATCTTCTCGGGCGTGGGCAAATCGGCCCATATCGCGGAGAAACTGACGGGCACGTTCAACAGCACCGGCGTTTCCTCGTGTTTTCTCGACGCCACGCAGGCCTTGCACGGCGACCTGGGGCTCTGCGCCGAAGGCGACCTCGCGATCCTGCTGAGCAACAGCGGCCAGACCGAGGAGATCCTCCGGCTGATCCCCGTGCTGAAACGCTTTGGCGTGAAACTCGTGGCGTTCACCAGCCACCGCGAATCCGACCTCGCGAAGAACGCCGACCATCACCTGATTTATCGCGTCCGCCGGGAGGCCTGTCCGCTCGAGCTGGCGCCGACGGCGAGCACGACCGCGGCCCTCGCGCTCGGCGACGCCCTGGCGATGGTGCTGCTGGAGGCGCGCGGGCTGACCCGGGACGACTTCGGCCAGTATCATCCCGCCGGAAACATCGGCGCGCTGCTCCTCAAGGTCCGGGACATCATGCGCACCGGGGAGCGGCTTCCGGTCGCGCGGGAAAACGTCACGACCCAGGACGCGATCCTGGCCATGACGAGGGCGAAATCGGGCAGCATCGCGCTCGTCGACCGGGCGGGCCGGCTGACGGGCATCCTGACCGACGGCGATTTTCGCCGCAGCGCGCTCTCCGGCCCGGGATTCCTGCAGAAACCGGTCAGCGCGTTCATGACCGGCAACCCGAAGGTGGTCGCGGAGGACGCGCTGGGCGTCGACGCGCTCCGGCTGTTCGAGACCTATAAAATTGACGACCTGATCGTGGTCGACCGCCGCGGACGCCCGGTCGGCCTGATCGACGGGCAGGACCTGCCAAAGCTGAAAATTGTGTGAAGCCCCCCATCCGCATTGGCATTGTCGGCATGGGTGGTTTCGCTGCCTGGCACCACGCCACGGTGGCGCGGCTCGAGGAGCGCGGGCAGACCCGCCTGATCTGCACCTGCGACCCGCGGCCGGCGGATTTCGCGGCCCAGCAGCTGGCGTGGAAATTTCCCGCGCGCGGGGTGAGCGTTTTCCCCGACTACCGCACGATGCTCGCGGCGTGTCATGCACAACTCGACATGCTCGTGGTCCCAACGCCGATCCAGCTGCACGCCGAGATGCACCGGGCGGGCGTCGAGCTCGGGATTCCCGTTTACCTGGAAAAGCCGCCGACGCTGGACCACCTCGAGCTCGAGGAGATGATCGCGCGGGACCGCCAGGCGCGGCGGGCCTCGGTGGTGGGATTCAACTTCATCGTCGAGAAGCCCCGTCTCGCGCTGAAGCAGCGCCTGCTCGCCGGCGAGTTCGGCGCCGTGCGGGCCGCGACGTTGAGCGCGCTGTGGCCGCGCCCGGCGGAATATTTTCGCCGGAACGCCTGGGCAGGCCGGTTGATGATGGACGAGCAGGTGGTGCTCGACTCGTGCTTCGGCAACGCGAACGCGCACTTCGTCCATAATCTTCTGTTCTGGGCCGGCGGGCCCGAGCTCCACAGCTGGGCGCAGCCGGCGGCGGTCCGCGCGGAGCTTTATCGCGCCCATGACATCGAGGGCGCGGATACGTTTTTCGTGGAGGCGGACACCCTGGCCGGAATCACGCTCCGGTTCGCGCTCTCGCACGCCTGCACCGGCGCCAGCACGCACGCGGAGGTCGTGATCTGCGACCGCGCCACGCTGCGGTACATCGTGGGCAAGCACGTCGAGATCCGGTGGACCGACGGCCGGGTCGAATGCGCGCCGCTGGGCGAATTCGACGGGCTCGCGGAAAACCACCTCGACTATTACCGTTACCTGCGCGGCGAGAGCGAGCGTCCGGCGACCCTGCTGACCGACGCGCGGCCTTTCGTGGCGCTGAACGACCTCGCCTATGTTTCCAGCGGACGGATTTCGCCGTTCCCTCCCGCGCTGGTCACCCACGTGCGCGACGAAAAGGAGCAGAAGGACTACATCAACATCGCCGGGATGCAAGCGGCGCAGGAAAATTTTCTCGTGCGCGGCACGTGGCCCGGTTCCACCGGCTGGGGCCGCGAGCCGGGCGAAGTGGTCAGCCGCGGCGACCTGACGCGCTTCTCCGCCACGGTACGCGCGATGGCCGGGAAACCAGCCTGAGGATCCGCCTGAGCCGGCCGCGGCAATTTTTTAACCACGAAGGGCGCGAAGCACGCAAAGCCCGGATCCACGGCAGTGTTTGGCCCAACCAGAAGGATTGGGTCCGGACCTTCGCGCGCTTCGCGTCCTTCGTGGTTAAAAAATACCGCGCAGAGTCGCCAGTGGGGCCGTGGGAGCGGCTCCGATCCCGGATGGTGGGCCTTGATCCTTGCGGCTTCATGACTCTAGGCTTCCGTCATCACCATGCCGACCCCGCCATTCTTCTACGAGGAGCCCTTCCCGCTTGGACCGGACGAGACGGAATATCGCCTGCTGTCAAAGGAGGGCATCAGCACCTCGACCTTTGAGGGCCGCGAGATCCTCAAGATCGAGCCCGGCGCGCTGGCGTTCGTGGCGCAGCAGGCGATGCGCGATTGCTCGTTTCTCCTGCGGACGAAACATCTCCAGCAGGTGGCCGCGATCCTCGACGATCCGGAGGCGTCCGCGAACGATCGTTACGTCGCCCTGACGCTGCTGAAGAACGCGGAGATTTCCGCGGAAGGCATCCTGCCTTTCTGCCAGGACACCGGCACCGCGATCGTCATGGGGAAAAAAGGCCAGCAGGTCTGGACCGGCGGAAACGACGCCGAGGCGCTGTCGCGCGGCATCTATGAATGCTACACCCGGGAGAATCTGCGGTATTCCCAAACCGTGCCGCTCGACATGTGGAACGAGACCAACACCGGCACGAACCTGCCGGCGCAGATCGACCTCTATGCGACCGAGGGCGCGAAGTACGAATTCCTCTTCCTCGCCAAGGGCGGCGGCTCCGCCAACAAGGCGTTCCTTTTTCAGGAAACGAAGGCGCTGCTGAATCCGAAGACTTTCGAGAAATTCGTCGCCGACAAGTTCTCGTATCTCGGAACGGCGGCCTGCCCGCCCTATCATCTGGTCTTCGTCGTCGGCGGCACGAGCGCCGAAACCTGCCTCAAGACGGTGAAGATGGCGTCGACGAAGTACCTCGACGCACTGCCGACGACGGGCAATGCGCACGGCCGCGCGTTTCGCGATCTCGCGATGGAGGCGAAAATCCTCTCGATCGCCCAGCAGAGCGGCGTCGGCGCCCAGTTCGGCGGAAAATATTTCGCGCTCGATGTTCGCGTCATCCGCCTCCCCCGCCACGGTGCCAGCTGTCCGGTGGGCCTCGGCGTCTCCTGCTCGGCCGACCGCAACATCAAGGCCAAGATCACGCGCGACGGCATTTTCCTGGAAAAACTGGAAACCTCGCCCGGACGATTCATCCCCGCGGCGGAGCGGACCCTCAAGAACGACGTGATCGTCAAGGTCGACCTCAACCGCCCGATGCTGGAGATCCAGGCGCAGCTTTCCCAATATCCCGTCACGACGCGGGTCTCGCTGACCGGGCCGCTGATTGTCGCCCGCGACATCGCGCACGCGAAGCTGAAGGAGCGCGTCGACGCCGGCCAGGGCCTGCCGCAGTATTTCAAGGACCATCTGGTCTACTATGCGGGTCCGGCCAAGACGCCGAAGGGCTACGCGTCGGGCTCGTTCGGGCCGACGACTGCCGGGCGGATGGACAGCTACGTCGAGGAATTCCAGTCGCAGGGCGGGTCGATGGTGATGCTGGCGAAAGGCAACCGGAGCCCGCAGGTCACCACGTCCTGCAAGCGGCACGGCGGTTTTTACCTCGGCAGCATCGGAGGTCCGGCGGCGATCCTGGCGAAGGAAAACATCCGGAAGGTGGAGCTCCTCGAATATCCCGAGCTCGGCATGGAGGCGGTGTGGAAAATCGAGGTCGAGAATTTCCCGGCATTCATCCTCGTCGACGACAAGGGGAACGACTTTTTCGCGAACGGCTGCGCCGCCTGCCTTCCAGCCAAAACGGCGAAAAAGCCGGACTAGGTGGAACGCGTTGCCCCCAACGCGGTGGGCGCTCCGCAGACTTCTCGGGTGGGCTCGACCCTCCAGCGCATTGCAGGGGCAATGCGCTCCACCTATTTTTGTTTCGCGTTGGTCATGCCCGCGGGATCCAGCGCCCGGTCCAAGGTCGCCACATCCATCAGTTTTTTCTCGAGGACAATTTCACGGAGGGTCTTTCCGGTTGCGAAGGCTTCCTTGGCGACCGCTGCGGCCTGGTCGTATCCGATATGGGGATTCAACGCCGTCACCAGCATGAGCGAACGGTCGACGAGTTCCCGGCAACGGACGGCATCCGCCTCGAGGCCCGCGACACATCGATCGGCGAACACCCGGGCTGCGTTGCCGAGGACATGGATCGATTCGTGGAGGCAATGGGCGAGGAGCGGCAGCGTGACATTGAGCTCGAAGTGACCATCGCGCCCGCACTGCACCACGGTCTGGCAAAGGCCTTGGGCGTAGAGGCAGGCCTGGACAAGCATCTCGCTCATCACCGGATTGACTTTCCCGGGCATGATCGAGGAGCCGGGCTGCGTGGAGGGAAGCAGGAGTTCGGCCAGACCTGCCCGGGGGCCGGAGCCGAGCCAGCGGATGTCGTTCGCGATTTTGGTGAGGCTCGCGCTGATCGTCGCGAGCTGCCCTGCGACCTCGACGCAGTCATCGCGGGCCCCTTGGGCCTCGAAGTGATTGTCGGCCTCGCGGAACGAGAGCCCGGTCTCCGACGTCAGGATCCGGCAGACGCGCCCCGCGAATTCCGGATCGGCATTGAGGCCGGTGCCCACCGCGGTGCCCCCGATCGCAAGTTCCTCGAGCGCTGAAATTGCCCGCCGGGCGCGCGCGGCGGACTTCCGGGCCTGCGCCGCGTAACCGGAAAATTCCTGCCCGAGGGTCAGCGGCGTCGCGTCCATCAGGTGCGTCCGGCCGATCTTCACGATCCGGGAAAACCCGGCCGATTTATTTTCGAGGGAGCGGGCCAGATGCACGAGGGCTGGCTCGAGCTTCGTGTGCAGCGCGCGCGCGACGCTCACATGCAGCGTGGTGGGAATGATGTCGTTCGACGACTGGCCGAGGTTGACGTCATCGTTGGGGTGGATGGGTTTTCTCGAACCGATGGGCTGGCCCGCGAGCTGGCTGCAGCGGTTGGCGATGACCTCGTTCGCGTTGGTGTTGGTGGAGGTCGCCGATCCGGTTTGAAAAATATCGACGGGAAACTGTCCCGTCAGCTTGCCGTCGGCAATTTCCCGCGCGGCCTGCTCGATCAGGCGGTGCTTTTCCGGCGGAAGGCGGCCCAGCTCGTGATTTGCCCGCGCGCAGGCGAGCTTGACCAGGCCGAGCCCCTCGATGAATGCAGCCGGAAGCGGACGTCCGCTGATCGGAAAATTGAGCACCGCGCGCTGGGTCGAAGCACCATAAAGCGCCTCATCCGGAACCGGCATTTCGCCCATCGAATCCCGTTCGGTTCTCATGCGCGGACGTTATCCTGCGCGACGCCTGAATCCATAAAATACGCCGGAGGAATGGCGTCCGGAGAAGCCGTGTCCGAATCGCCGCAGACCCTTTGCCAAGCTGAATGCGGGCCGGATGCCCGCGCGCTCAGAACTTGACCGTGAGACGCGATCCACCGACATCGATCCGCCGGATCGCGTCAGACTCCGCGAGCCGACGCTCGGTCAGCCGGCGCGTGGATTGAACATCGGTGCGCAGGGCGGAGTCGGTCGATGAGCTCGCCGAGGCGAGCCACGTGGCCCCGCCGAGAAGGCGAGCGCGGCGGGATTCGCCGGGCAGATTGACCTGGGCGAGAGGCTCGACCTGAGGATGGCCATCCAAGGTGCGGATCGAACGGCCCAGCACTTGATCCACCTCGGGATCGTCGGCGCGCGCCGCTGCGAAATTTTCCGCGATGTACCGGGCTGACGGAGTCGGCTCGGCGGTGGCGGCGACGAGATGCGAAGAACTGCCGATCAGATCAGCCGCGGGAGCCAGTTGATCGGCGACCGATGAAAGCTCGGTGGAGGAACGGACGGCCCGCCCAGGAACGACCGTCGCAACGTCGGGATCTTCGGCGATGTCGGCCCGAACCGCAATGGCCTCGCGGGTCGCCTCGATCGATGGCGAGATCGACGCCGTCGCGACCGCCGGCTCATAAACCGGGCGCATTTCCGCACTGCGGTATTCCCGAAGCGTGACAAAAGTGATCGCCAGAATCGCCGCCGCGCCGACGGGCAGCTGATAGCGCGAAACGCGGGCGCTGACACGGATGAAGGGCGCCCACCACGGACGTGGCTCGACGATGGCCGCGAGCTGCTTGGTGCGCATGCCGCGCTGGAAGGTCTCCCAGAACTCCGCCGGCGGGCGCTCAGCCCGTTTGATGCGGAGCAAATCCTCGAGGGACACCTTGGCTTTGCGGGACGGATCGTTCATCGGCGAATATAAGGCTGCAACTCGGCTTGGAGCAGTTGCTTTGCGTAATGAAGACGCGAGCGCACCGTTCCCACTGAGCAATTCATGATTTCGGCAATCTCATGATGGCTAAGGCTGTCGATTTCAAAAAGTGTGATCACGGTGCGATGTGGGATAGACAATTTCTGCATCGCCTCGTTCAATTTTTCCTGGAGCTCCCGGGCAAAGGTCTCGTGATCCGCGCCGGTTTCATCCGTCAGCGCCGCAATCACTTCGGCCGAGACCTTGTCTTCCTCGTTGATCTTCTCGAAGCTGAAAAAGGTCCGCAGGCGGTTCTTCCGCAGATGCGTCAGCGTCGAATTCACGGCAATGCGGTACAACCAGGTGAAAAACGACGACTGCCCTTGGAACCGGTTGATGGACTGAAATGACTTGATGAACGCATCCTGGGTCAGATCCGCGGCGTCCTCCCGGTTGGAGGTCAGGTTGTACACCACCGAATAAACGCGGCCGCGATATTTCGTGATCAGCTGGTCGAATGCGTCGACGTCTCCTGCCTGCACGCGTCGAACGACGGCGAGATCGGAGTCCGCCTCCTGTTGGCGCTCCGGGGAGGCCACCAGCGTCTTACCGAGGGTCTTCACCGCGTCCATGACAGAAAGAAGAAAGCTTCTCCGTGCCGAAGGCGCAAACCGAATCTCGCAATCTTCCGGTTAACTTCCGGGCTGGAGCGCGGCCACCTGCGAGCGCAGGACGTCGCAGAGCCCCAGCAGCAATGCCGTAGGTGCCTCGTCCGGCCACGGTTCCAGCGCCGCAGCAGCGGCCTCCACCTCGGACATGACCTCGCCTGACACGCTCGCGAAAATTCCGTGCTCCTGCATCTGGCGGAAATGCAGGCCGTGCTGGACCGGGCGCTGCCCCAGAATTTCCGCGGTGAGGATTTCCCGTTCCGCCGGACCGAGGCGTTCCATCAGCTGAAGCAGCGGCAGGGTCAATTTCCCGCTGGCGAGATCGGTGCCCAGCGTTTTTCCGACCCTCTTTTCTTCGCCAAAAAAATCAGCGAGGTCATCGTAGATCTGGTAGGCGATTCCGAGGTGACGCCCGAACCGGCTCACCGCATCCACGTACTCCGCCGAAAATCCCGCGAGCCGCGCGCCGAGGAAGCAGGACACACGAAAAAGCTCGGCCGTCTTCAGGTCGATGATGCGCTGGTAATCGGCGCGCGTGATGTTCGTCGAGCCCCGGCGCAGCGTCGGCATGATTTCGCCGGCGCAGACCCGGCGGGTCGATTCCGAAACGGCCGAACAGACCTCGGTGGTGGGAAACTGCGTCGCCAGATTCAGCGCGTGGGCGAACAAGGCGTCGCCCAGGAGAACAGCCGCGGTCGCGCCATATTCCCTCGCGGCCGTGCGACGGCTCCGGCGCACCTCCGCTTCATCCATGATGTCGTCGTGCACGAGTGTCGCGAGGTGCACGAGTTCCACCACTGCGGCAACCCGGACCAAGTCTGGCGACACCCGATCCGGACCGCGCCAGCCGCTCAGAAAGGCGAGCGCGGGGCGAATGCGTTTGCCGGAAGTATCGATGCAATAATCCGCCATCGCCCGAATTTCCGGTTCGAAGGCCGACAGCTGGCTGTGCAGGAAACGATCAAGTTCCTGGAGGTGCGGCCCCAGCAGCGCAAAGACGCTCGCAAAGGCATGCCCGGGAGAACGGGCGGCTTCGGCAGGGCTGGATGCGCTCATGAGCCGCCACGCTAAACGCGAATGCGGAGCGTGCAAGCCTGCGACCAGAACGACGGCATGCCGGCTTGAGTCAAAACGGATTAAGAAGAGCCCGGATATCCGGAGAAAAAAATCGCCGCCGACCCTCGGGTCGGCGGCGATGAATTGAGAATCGGCCTTTTCTGTTAGTTCGGCTTCTTGGGAGTTTCCTCGATCATTTGCTTGTTAAGCCGGTTGACCGAGTCGGCCTCCTGCTTCCGCAAGCGCGCGGCAGTGACTTGATCCTGGAGAGAGATTTCCTCGGCCGACCGAGGGTAATTCTTGCCCAAGACTTCGCGCGGCGTGAGTTCGAGGCTGTTGAGCTGCTCGCGCGAGACGATGTTTTCATACTTCAGCTTGCTGGGCTCCAGCACGGTAGCCGTGATGAAGATCACAAGGTTCGTCTCACTGACGACGTCGGTGGTGGTCTTGAAAAGATTGCCGAGCAGCGGGATGTCTCCGAGGAATGGAACCTTCGATTGGTTGCGGCTGCTCGTCGAATCAACCAATCCGCCGATCGCAGCCGTCTGACCATCGCGAAGGATGATGTTCAGGTCGCCCTCGCGTTTATCGATATCGTAAAACTCGTTTTCGTTGTACTTCTTGATCTTGAACACGCTGCTCTTCACTGGCTTGACCTTCAGGGAGATCAGCTTGCTGCCGGTGATCTGCGGCGTAACCTCGATACTGATGCCGACAAACTTGATGTCGCCAGCGGTAGCCGTCGAAACCGGAGTGCTGCCCGAAGTCGTGGTCGTGATGGTGACGAGCTGAAGCTCGCGCCCAATTTTGATTTCCGACTTGCTGCCGTTGATCGCGACGATGGTCGGATTGGTGACGAGGCGGACGTTGGTCGCGGCGTTGAGCACGTTCAGCAGCGCGCTGAATTCGTTTTGGTTGAACACCGCAGAAGGCGATCCGCCGACCAAGCCCCCTTGGCCCAGAAAAAACGGGAAAGTCAGCGAGCTGGTGCCTGTGCCGCTCAATCCCGTCCCCACCTGCAACCCGGTCTTGGCGTTGCGGTAGCCGAGGGCGACCTCGCGGTTCTTCGTGTCGTCCTTCGAGATCTCGACAAATTTCGTCTCGATGACGACTTGGCGAGGCTCCGTGTCCAGGCGATGAATCATTTCTCCAATGCGAGCGAGAACGGTCGACTGGTCCGTCACGATCAGCTCGTTGGAGAGCTCATTGTTGACGATGGTGCCGCCCTGCTGGCCGGTGATCCCCTTGGTGGCGTCCGCGTCCCGCTTCGGGGTCAGCATCGGGACGATGAGAGGCATGATCTTCGACGAGGAGACGTTTTCGAATGCGAACGTCCGTGTCGCGAAGGGCTCGTGCTGCAGATCGTCGACGCTGACGATCTTCACGATGTTGTCCTTCTCGATGAACGTGAAGTTCACCTGCTTGAGGACGACTTCAAAGATTTGCCGCCAGGTCACATCGCGCAGCTTGATCGACGCCTTGCCTTGGAGGGTGTCGGGCATGACCAGATTCAGTTCGAACAGGTCGGCGACGTTGCGCAGGATCTCACGGATGTCGGTATCTGGAAAATCCACCGAAAGCGTGTCCTTCCCGGCACTCTTGGTCGTGACGGCGACATGGGCGTTGTCCGCATCCTTCACGACGGTCGTCGCGTCGGCGGCGACGGGAACTGCCGGCGGAGGAGTCGAATCAGCCGAAGGGGGAGCAGACTGGCTCCGTGCGGTTACGAGCACCGCAGAAAGGAACAAGACAGATGCTAGAAGCGGGCGGGTTCTCATGGGTTCTTTCCTGGTTTGATGGGTCGGGTGATTTCCTCGCGATTGAGGCGCAGGGTGAAGTTAGTGGCATCGATCGCGGTCAACTCAAGATTGTACTCCTGTCCTTCGTGTGTAACCGTCAGGTGATCACCGACTTTTAGACGGTTTTTACTAAATTGAAGGTAACGGGTGTCGCCCATTTTGAAGGTTCCGGTCGGAGCCACGCGGCGCGCGATCGCGGTGAGGATGTCATGATCGCCTGTCGCCTTCGGGGCCGCTGCGTTGGCGTCCGTCGTACGGGCGGCTTCCCGAGAGCTGCGATTGAAACCCACCGGGTTGAAAGGCTGCGGTAACTCTTCGGGCAACGGTCCAGGAGCTTCCACTTTGGCCAAGGCAACGGCGGCAATAACGGCGGCGCGACGCGCTTCCGGTGTGGCCAAATCCGATTCCTGGGTTTTTGGCTTCGGCAGGTTCGCCGTCGCGGCGACGAGCGGAAGACCAACGCCGAGGCCAGCGACCATCAGGAAAGCAATTAAACGGGGTTTCATGGCTGGCCGAGAAGATCGAGACCGAGGGTGACGGTAAGGTCGTTCGGACGGTCGCGGGATCCGCCGACAACGTTGATGGTCGCAATCGTGATGCGGCAAAACCGCGGTCCGTTTTCCACCCGCCGAATGAAATCGAGGAGCTTCGCGTAATCGCCGCGGACGACGACTTCATATCCTACCGGGACATAATTGGCTTTCGCGGCTCCGGCCTTGGGTGCTGCCAACGAATTCTGGCGCAGACCGACCAATTTCACGCCTGTGTCCGTCTCGAGCTTGTAGAAATACTGCTGGTTTTTCGCGAGTTCGTCGGGGCGAACCAGCCTGGTTTCAATTTCCTCCCGCGCCGTCGTAATCGTCGCGAGCTGCTCCGGCAACTGCGCGCCGTTCTTGATATTCGTGTCGATGCGCCGGCCCAAGGTCGACTTCTCGTCGAGCCCCCTTTCCGCCTCCGGCAATTTCCCCGCGCGAAAATAGGATCCGGCGATGAGGATCAAGGCCAGCACGCCGCAGGCGACGCTGACGGGGTTGCCCTTGACGAAAGTGGTCACCTTTTCGTTCGTGATCATTTCTTCTCCTTGGGGTTCGGGCCAAATTTCAGGAAGAGCTCGAGCGACAGTCGGCCCGTCTCGGCATTGCGCAGGATGCCGCCGCCTGAAAACGCGACCTTCGAGAAATTCTGGGCCAGCACCTTGTCCGCACGGAGTTGATCGAGATAGGCGGTGGCATAACCCGCCGCCTCGTCCGGCGAACCGCGCACCGTGCCCCGCAAGGCGAGGCCGCCCGCCTGAAGATCGAAGGTGTCAAGCGCGATTTCCTCCGGGAGCGTTTCGCCAATATGCATCAGCAGCGCGGAGGCGGCCGGCCGGGAATTCACGAAGGTCTTCACTTCATTGATCTTCGCATCCTCGGCCTGGAACTGCTGGTAAAGGGCGACGAAACGGTCGCTCTCCTTCCGGTCGCGGTCGATCTGGGCCTGCCAGTCGCCGATCTGGCGGTTCAGGTTGTGCAGCTTGTACTCCTGGAACGCGAACCAGAGCAGGGCGCCCGTGACAATGAACAGGGCCACTCCATTGACGAAAAAGGACGTCCGAATGACCTTGGTGTCCGGCAATCTCGCCGCATTCCGAAGATTCGGATGCCACGGGCGCGCCTCCGATGACCCGGATCCGTCAGTCTTTTTTTTCCGCAACGACAGCATGAGAGGGAGCAGGTTTGGTGGTCATCAGGCTCAGGAGCCCCAGAAAGCGGACATCGATTCCGCCCGGCGCGACGCCGTCGGGAACCGTGATTTGGCGGGACTGCAGCCAGGGAACGAGATCGAGCTTGGTCGTGCCGACGCCCAGCGCGGTCGCGATCGCGGAGTCGAGCCAGGTCAACTTCGACGGCAACATCGTGCAAAGGATCTGGCCCACCGACTGTCCCGTTTGCACCTCATAAAACCCGATCGAGGACTGTAATTCCTTGAGGAGCTTCTTCACGAGGACCGGTCCCATGCCCGTGAAATCGAACGTGTTTGAATAAAACAGTTTTTTGGCCGATTCCTCGTCCTTCAGGCCAAGCTCCTTCTGCACGATCGGCACCATCGCATCCAAGCCTTGCGGGATCGTGCGCGAGGCCTCGACGCCCGCCGACGACACGATGTACGAATGGGTCATGTCCGTCCCGATCTCGAGGACCAGCGTCGGAGTTTTTGACTTCGTGAAGGCGAAATAATCGACCAGCGCCCCGAGAGTCGAAACGCTCCCGAGCTCGAGCTGTTCGGGGTAGAAACCCATCGCCAGCAGGGAATCCTGGACCGCGACGATGTCCTCCGAGGGAAGTCCGCAAAACAGGACTTCCTTTCCGGTGTTCTTCGACACGTCATAGTCCGTTCCATCGACGGCACTGATGATGTGCACCGTGTACTTGTCCGGCTCGATGCGGAACTGGTTGGTAAAGAGATCGGGGAAGTAGGTCGGCTCCTTGACCTTCTTCAATTCCAGCGCGACGCGGCGCACTAGACGGCGGGCCGGATAGACGCCGCAGCAGGCATTCATGTAACCGCCCGGGCTCCCCTTGGCCTGGATGTCCTGCATCGCGGTGCTCAATGCCTCGGCGTCTCCGACCGGACACTGCCGCAGCTCCTCGATCACCATCGGCGCCAACGCCGAAGACGTGCGCGCCAGCACGATCGTGTGCTCGGTCTGCTCGACAAAGTAACCTTTGGTCTTGGAAGAAAAAAACATGCGCTTACGCGAAAGTCAGGGTGTGAGGAGGTGGGCTGGGGTAATCACACTAACGAACGGACAAAAATTCTCTGTCGTGTACGGAAACACGGCTCGGAAGCGAGGACTCGCGCCGCAAAAACTCTTCGGAAAAACGGCTCATGACAAGCCTATTTCCCCGCTTCAATCGCTGGCAGGCAGCCATTTACCTTTTTATTAAGCCAGGATCATCCACGTCAGTTTTCGCGAAGGCCAAAGATGAGGGATTCGCCCGGCCCAATTCCGGCCGCCGCCGGCTCCGATTCGGGAAACAAAGAAAGAACCCGCCGGAGTTTCACGGCGGGTTCAGAATTCATTGGAGCAAAGGTCTGGAATGACCGCGCTCGGCGCTCACTTTTGCCACGTGCGCTTCTTGTGGCGGTTCGCCTTGAGACGCTTCCGGCGCTTGTGCTTCGACATTTTCAGCCGGCGTTTCTTTTTGAGATTACCCATGGTGTATATTTGAGATTTGGCAGCGGACCGTGCGAGGGTGTGCGCAGCCTGTAAAGATCAATTTGCCGGGTGAGGAATCGGAATCTTGCGTCTCAGGCGGGTGAGGACCAGCTCGCATTCCACCTTGCTAGGATCCAAGCCAGCGAGCACCGCCGCCACGCGGCGATAGAGGTCCAGTTGCGCCGAATGCCGCTTGGCCAACGCCGCCAAATCCGGCTCGGCGGAGACCCGGTCCGTCTTGTAATCGAAAACCTGCGCCCGGATGGCGCAGCCCGAGGAATCCCGCCAGACAACCACCCGGTCGAAGACGCCGGTGACCCACGTCCCGTCGAGCACGATCTCGAACGCCCGCTCCCGCCACACCTCGGCCTTCGGCGCGTCCGGCCGCTTCCAGACCGGGGCAAGGTCCGCCGCACGCACGCAACCCGATGCTTCCTCCCCCGCCACCCCAAATGCCGCCCAAGCCTGGGCCAAACCTTCAGCCAAGCCGCCTTCGAGCCATTCGACACCGGCCAGCAAGGCATGCACCAAGGTGCCAAACTCCGCCGCGCCGTTGCGCTCCAGCGAAAAAATCTGCGCGCCCGGCAGCACCGCATCCTTGCCCGCGGACGGCCGCAGCGAGGGCAGCCGGCGCGTCGTCGGCGCCGTCGCCGGATCCATCGGCACAATCTCCACGGGCGGACGCGGAATCTCCGCGGGCTTTTCGAGGCGCGCATGCCAATCCGGGTCGCCGGAACCAAAGGCCCCGCTCAGCTCCTGCTTTCCCACCCTGATGCCGACCTCCTCCTCCCCCAAGGTCTCGGCCAGCAGCTTCGGAAAGTTTCGCGACTTCGACTTTCCCGGAGGTTTCGTGATGAGGTACATCGCGCGCTTCGCCCGGGTCATCGCCACGTACAGCAGCGAAAGGCTCTCGTAACACGCGTCCGCCTCCGCCCCGCTCACATGGGCGGCGAGCACTTCGTCCTGCGCGAAGAAGAGCCGGTTCGGCAGGTCCAGAATCCAGTCCACGGACCGATCGCCCGCCTTCTGCACCGCCAGACCCGCGCGGCGGCTGTCGAGTCGGACGCCCTCGAGATCGGGCAGGATCACCAAGTCGAAGCCGAGCCCCTTCGCCTTGTGCACCGTCATCACCCGCAGCACGGCAGCCGTATCCGTGTCGCGCACCGTATGCCGCTCCATGAACTCGATGAACTCCGCGATCTCGCGGCTGCCCGTCGCGTCGAACAGCGCCGCCGCGGATGAAAACTGCCTTGCCCGCGACCGGCTGAAAATGTCGGCCGCGTCCAGTGCCGGCTCCAGCCTCCTCCACCACGCCGTCACCGTTCGCTCGAAACCGTCCGTATGCACCTGCGCCAGAATTCCGCGGGTCCACGTCTCGCGGTCGACGAACCCCTCCCCCGACAGCGCCTTTCCGAGCGGCGTCATCAGCACGTGTTCGCGCGCCAGCGAATCCCCCGGATAAGCCGCCGCCTTCATCAACGCCAGCATCGCCGCGCCCACCGGATTGTCCGTGCACACGTGCAAGTCCGATTCCGCGACCGCCGGCAATCCGCCCTCGCGCCGCAGGTAATCCGCCAGCCGCGCGGCCGTTTCGTTCTTCTGCACGAGGAGGGCGCAGCTCAATCCGCGCTCGAGCGGCTCGATCTCGTGCAGCAACCGCAGCGCGATCGCGAACCGCCCGGCCTCGTCCGGCGCGTGCAGGAGCGCGGCCTGGCCGCCGAGCTGGGGCTGCGCTGACTCGTGATCGCGCCATTCCGTGTTCCACGACTCCGCGGCCGCGCCGGGAAAAAGGTCGCGGACCACCCCGGCGTTTCCAAAGACGGCGTTGACCATCGCCACCACCGGCGGACCCGAGCGCCAGGACTTGACGAGGTGCTCCTCCGTGATCACGCCCGGGTGCGCGGCGTTGTAATGATTATAAATCTCGCGGAAAAGCCGCGGGTCCCCTTCGCGCCAGGCGAAGATCGCCTGCTTGACGTCGCCGACATAAAAAAAACTCCGCCCCCCGGTCGGATCCTGTACCGCTTCGTCGATCAGGTTCCGGATCACCGACCACTGTCCGAAACTGGTGTCCTGAAATTCGTCGAGCAGCCAATGGTCGATCTCCGCGTCGAGGCGGAAATCGATGAACAGCCGCGAGTCGTCGCCCGCCTCGCGCGACAAGGCCAGCGACCCGTCGCGACCCGGCAGCAGCAGGCGCTGGACGTCGCTGAACGTCAGCTTGCCGTCGCGCCTCACCGAGTCGTGGTAGACATTTTCGTAGCCGCGGAGCACCGAATGAATCCCGCGCGTGATTTCGAGCCGCCGGTGCAATTCCGCGCCCACGACGTGGCCGACAATCCGGGCCAGCGCCGCGCATTCCGCCCCGCCGAGATGGAATTTTTTCCGGTCCAGCATCAGATCCGCACCGCCGCTGCGGATCCCTTCCCAGGCATCGAGGGCGTTCTCGAGAATGTACCGCAGGGGCGGTGCCAGCGGCGCGCCGGCGGACCATTCCGGGAGCGCCGCGAAAAACAGCTGCCAGCGCGCGAGCTGCCCGTCCGTCAGTTCTCGCCGCGCGAGCAGCCCGCGGAGCTCCGCGACGTCGCCCTCCAGTTTTCCGCGGCGGTCGAACCAGCCCGCGCCCTGCGGCCAGATCCGGGCCGGGTTGCCCCAGCGGTCGCTTTCCGGCGAGGCGAGGAAAGCCTCCTGGTGTTCGTCGATGAAACGGTCGAGCTGCACGCCGAGGCGTTTCTCGTCCGTCCCGAACGTCGCGCGCTTGAAGGCCTCGATGAATTCCTTCTGCGCGTCATCGAGCCCTCCCGTGCGCGCAAACATGCGCCGCAGCACCCGCGCCCGCTCGCGGCGCGCCGCATAGTCCTGCAGCACCTCGAACTCGCCCGCGAGCCCGAGCTCGAAGGGAAAATTCCGGGCGATGCGCGCGAAAAATCCGTCGAACGTGCCGAGGCGCAGGCGATGCATCGCCTCCACGACCAACCGCAGCAGCCGGAGAAAATCCGGCACGCCAAGGCCCGGGACCTCGATGTCGGCCGCGAGCTTGGCGGCGTACTGCGGCTCCCGCGCCGCCCGCGCGAGCTTGTTGAGGATCTCGTCGAAAAATTCGCCGGCGGCCTTCCGCGTGAACGTCAGCGCCACGATCCGCTCGGGCTGCGCGCCGCCGGCCAGCAGGCGCACGAACCGGTTCGTCAGCGCGTAGGTTTTCCCCGATCCCGCGGAGGCGAGGATCATCCGGTGGCCAATGGAATTCATCGCGCCGGCCCCTCCCAGGCGACGCTCGCTTCCGCGCCGTGATGGAAGAGCGAGGCGAACTCGTCGACCTCCGCCGGAATCGTCTCGCTCGGCGGCCAGAATTTTCCCGCCGCGATCGCCTGCACCACGCCTTCGGCACAGCGCCAGGCCGATTCCGCATGGGCCGCCGTGTAATCGTGCCAGAGCGAAAGACCGGTTTCGGTCGAAGCCTTCGGCAGATTGAAATACCCGGCGGTCACCCCTTGCGGGTAATCCGCCGCGAGTTTCCGCAGGTAAAGCGGCAGTTGCAGGTCGCTCCAGACCAAGGGCCCGCCTCCGTCCGGATAGCGGGAATACGGCGGGACCTGCTCCTCGCGCCGGAGGATCCGCAGGTGCGCATCGCCCGGCCGCGCCGGCTGGTCGGAGGTCTTGTAGTCGAGCACCCGCACCAGGCCCGTCACCTTGTGCCGGTCGATGCGGTCGATTTTTCCCGTGAGCCTCGTCTCCCCGATCTCGAGGGAAAGCGCGCGCTCGACATCGATGATCACCCAGCCCTCCGCGCGAATCTGCGCCTGGACCTCCGCCGCGCGGCCGAGCCGCTGCCTCGCCGATTCCAGCTGCACGAGCAGCGGAAGCGTCAGCTCGGCCCCGAGCGCGTCCGCCGCCCTCCGCGCGAGCGCCGCCAAAAGAAAATCGCGGATCACCGCCGGATCGGTGCAGTCGCGCAATGCCGGCTCGCGGCCCATTTCCTCCAGCGCGCCGTGACAGAGGGAGCCGAAATCCAGGGCGTCGAGCTCGGCCTTCGCCGGGTCGACCGCGTCGAGCTTCAGCACCCGCGAAAGATAAAAGCGGAATGGGCATTGCAGCCACCTGCTCAGCGCGGTGACGGCGATGCGCTTCGGCGGGATCACCCGCGGCGGCGTGAGCTGCCATGCCCGCCGCCAGGCGGGGTTGGAACGCGCCGTCTCCGCCGGCCGAAAAAGAAAAGCCACCCGGTCCGGGAGCTCCTGGTCGGCGCAGCGGAAGAGCAGGCGCGAGGGCCGCAGCGGATCCCCGGCCACCGACGTCTTCCCGACCAGCAGGTCGAGTCTTCCGTTTCCCGCGCGGCATTTTGCCAGCGCCTGAAGAAGGTAGGCGTCGCGCGCCAGCCGCGCCGCGTTGGTTTTCAGACCCAGCGGCCCGCGAAGCGCCTCCGGCAGAAACGGATCGCCCACCACCGCGTCGGGGACCCGGCCATCGTTGCATCCTGCGACCACGAGATGCGGGGCGTCCTCCCACAAAAGCTCCAGCCATCCCTGCAACTCCACCGCCCCCGCCGTCTTCTCGTCGTAACGAACGCTCTCGCCGTAAAAACCGAGCGCGAGCTCCCACCATTCATCGTTCGCCACCTCGGAAAACTTTTCGGCGGCGGACGCGATTTCCCGCATGAGATCGGTCCACGTTTCCGCCGCCTCCGCCGCGAGGGCATCGGCCGGGACGTTGAGGTTGAACTGCTGCGTCCCGAAGATCGCCGCCAGCGCCGCCGACGCGCTTTCCGGAAAGCGCCCGGTGGTCAGCGTGGCGCGCAGCTCGGCCACCGCCGCGAGATCCAGCCGGTCGCCGCACTGCCGCCGCGCCTCGCGCAAATCCGGCGGGAGATGCCGGGCATGCAGCGCATCGAGCTCCGTCAGAAAACCCGCCGCCGAAAATCCCGCATCCTTCCGCCCGCGCAGAAATTCCAGGAAATCCGGGCAGCGCGCGAGCGTTTCGACCGACGCGAAGGAATCCTCCCGCGCAAGTCCCGCCAAGGCCGTCAGCAGCTGGAACAGCCGGTCGCCGCGGCGCGGGCGACCCTCGGGGTTGAAGGCGCGGATCCCGGCATGCGCGAGCACGTTTTCCAGCAACGGGAGCACTTCCGCGTCGGCCACCCCCACCCCGAGCAGGCCTTCCGGTTCCCCGTAACCGGCGGCGGCCGCGCCCACCTTCGCGGCCTGATCCTCGGGATCGGAACACAGCCGCACGCGACGCTCGAATTCCGGCAGATCGAGGACCCGGTCTTCCCAGACCGAGCCGAGCGGGCGGCCCCATTCGTCAAAGGTGCCGGCCTCGGATTCCGGGGCGAACACCGCGATGTCGACGGGCAGGTTTTCGGCGTGCCTCCCGAGAATCGTCACGGCCAGCGGTAGCGGGTCCGGTGTCCCCATCACGACAATCCTCCTGATTCCATCGGGAAGGGCCGGCGCCCTGGCCCGGTCGAGTTTCGCCGCCTGCGCATCCTTCCGTCCCAGCGCGGCCAGTTTTGCGGCATACCGCTCCTCCAGGACTCCCATTTGCTCCCAGCGCTCGCTCTCCGGAAAATTCTCGCCGACTTTTGCCGGCACGTCCGCGAGCTTCAGGCCCGCTTCCGCCAGCGTCGACTGCAGCCGCCCGAACTCCTGGGCGATCCGCCGGGCCCACGAAAAATTCCTCGCCGGCGGATCGACGGGGAAAACCGCGCGAAACTCCTCCAGGTCCACCCTGCGAAAGAGGTCGATCCACGCGAGCTGCGACTCGAGTCGCGAGGCGATGCCGGCCGGCGGCGCCCCGGCCGACACGAGCGACTCCGGCAGCATCACGCGCGGGGGAAAAACGGCGGCATCGCGCTTCGCCGCGAAGGCGGCCAGCGCCTCGCGCAGCCGGCGGCCCGCCTGGCGCGTCGGCACGACGACCAGCACGTCGGCCAAATTCAGCGGGCCCTTTCCCGTCCAGGAACCCGCCAGGAATTCCACCGCCTGCGGAAGAAGGGGACGATCCCAGGGAAAAAAGTGACGCGTGTGGGCCATGAGTGCCGCGGAGGGAACGGATGAACAGCGATGCGTCACCGAACCTCAAATCCTATCGCGGTGCAGGCGGCGGCAAAGGCGTCCGTGGCTGGAAAAACAAAACCCCGCGGCCAGCGGCGCGCGGGGTGGAAAAGGAGAAGTCCGGGGTGGATTACTTCGCGAAAACGTACTTCGCCGTGTGCGCCTTGGCGCGCGAAGCGGCGTTGCGGTGAACCACACCCGACTTGACGGCCTTGTCCATGGCCGAAGCGTAGGCGTTGGCCGCCACCTTCGTCGCTGCGGCTTCGCCGGCCTTGATGGCGGCGTCGAGCTTCTTGTGCAGCGTCTTGAGGCGGGTCTTGACGGCTTGGTTGCGGACGGTAAAGCGGGCGGATTTGCGCGCGGCTTTGATGGCGGATTTCGTGTTGGCCATGGATGTTGGGAGATTTGAGCCGGACAGAAACCCAAACGCGACCCGGAGAGTCAAGGGCAATTGCCGCGAAGGCTTCGATCCGGGCATAAGACCCGCGAGACCGCTTGGATCCACCGGTCGCGCCGGACCCATTCCGGCGTCGCGGAAAAAATTAGCTTTGGGGCCGATAAGCCGGATTCTGTTCCCCCCGAACAAGTCGGGGTTCGGTCGCTATTTCTCTCAAGGCCGTCGTTAAACGGACCTGGCCTGCCCCACCCGCTTGCGCGGGCGAGGCGGGCTGCGGCATACCCGCGGCTATCGGACGGGCCGCCCAGCCGCCTATTTTGCCTTGCACCAGACGGGGTTTTTCGTGCCGTCCCGCTCGCGCGGAAACGCGGTGGGCTCTTACCCCACCTTTTCACCCTTGCCGTCGTTCCGCCGGCTTTCGCCGGAAGGACGATGGCGGTTTGTTTTCTGTGACACTTTCCATCGCCGCGCCTTGAAACGCGACGCCTGCGCTCGCCTTGCAGCTGGCGCAGCGTCCTGCCCTGTGGTGTCCGGACTTTCCTCTCCGAATTATCGGGCGCGGCGTTACCCGCGCCTTGGGATCAAAGAACTCGGAGCAACGACCTGGCCCCAAAGCTAAGGAGCCAGCTTAAAAAAATCGCGCGAGCGAACGCAAGTGTCCTGTCCCGGACCCGACCAAAACCCGCCCGGCTTTCCGTCATCCCGAATTCAGCAGGGCGCGAGCCTTGACCCACCCCGCGCGCGGCTTGAAACTCCCGCCGTCCAATGACCGCCAAACCCCCGCCGCCATCCCGCGCCACCCCGTGGCTGATGTCGCGGCTGGCGAATATTCCCCTGCACGGATCCGGCTGGTCGATCGGAATTATCGCGGTGCTCATCGCCATCGTTGGATGGATCGACTATTCGACGGGTCCCCGCCTGTCGCTCGAGCTGTTCTACCTGATCCCGATTTCGCTCAGCGTCGCCTGGTTCGGCTCCAGAGTCGGATGCCTGATCGCGCTCGTCAGCATCCTGACCCGCGTCGGCGGCGACCTCGCTTCGGGCGCCTATAACTATCCCCGGACCGCATCCTGGAACCGGTTCGCCGACCTCCTGAGTTATTTCGCGATCGTCTGGGTGCTCGACGCGCTGATCACCCTCCAGCGGCAGCTCGAACAGCGCGTGAAGGACCGCACCGCCGAACTGCTCAATGCCGCCGCGCACCGCCGCCAGCTCGAGCACGAGCTCCTCGTCATCGGGTCGCGGGAGCGCAATGTTTTC
Organism: Verrucomicrobiota bacterium; assembly: GCA_028293565.1. Taxonomy (GTDB): domain Bacteria; phylum Verrucomicrobiota; class Verrucomicrobiia; order Opitutales; family Opitutaceae; genus Opi-474. The sequence goes on from JAQGON010000055.1 coordinate 29,801, forward strand.
GGGCAGGAACTGCACGACGACATCTGCCAGCACCTCGTCGGCACCGCCTTGGCCGCGAAGGTCCTCACCCAGCACCTCCAGGCGAGCGGCGCAGCCATGGCGTCGCAGGGCCAGGCCATCGTCGACCTGATCGAGCAAGGCGCCGAAAAAACCCGCAAGCTCGCGCGCGGGCTTCTTCTCTCGGCCATCGAGCCAAACAAGCTCGCGGATAGCCTCGGCGAATTTGCCCACGAGTGCAGCAGCGCCGCCCTTCCCTGCCGCTTTCGCCACGAGGGAGCGGTCCTCGTCTCCGACGCCGGCATCGCGGCGCAACTGTTCCGCATTGCGCAGGAAGCCGTGCGCAACGCCCTCAAACACGCCGGAGCCCGCCGGATCGAGATCGCGCTGGTCGGCACCGGCGACGCGATCACGCTCGTCGTCGACGACGACGGACACGGCCTTCCGCCCGATGACCAACGCGGACACGGGATGGGCCTCCGCATCATGTCGCACCGCGCGGCGCTGATGGACGGCGTGCTTACGATCACCTCGGACAACGGACGCGGCACGCGGGTCGCCTGCCGGCTGGCGCGCGGCCCATGAATCCGAAGGCGATCACCGTCTTCATCGTCGACGACCATCCGCTGGTGCGCGAGTGGCTCGCGAATCTGCTCCGGCTCGAGCCGGACATCGAGGTCACCGGCGCCGCCGAGGAACCCGCGACGGCGCTGAGCGCGATGATCGCGCGTCCGCCCAACGTCGCCGTGGTCGACCTTTCGCTCAAACGCGGCTCCGGCCTCTCCCTGATCAAGGATCTCCAGGCCAGCCTGCCCTCCGTCCGGATCGTGGTGCTTTCGATGCACGAGGAGGTGAGCGACGTCGAACGCTCGCTCCGCGCCGGCGCGCTCGGCTATGTGATGAAGCGCGAATCCACCGGGCAGATCGTGACGGCCATCCGGCACGTCCACGCCGGCCGCGTGTATGCGGACCAGAACGTCCTCGCCCAGCTGGCGGGACGGATGATCGGCCGGCTGACGGACGCTTCGACCGACGTGGCGGAATCGCTGAGCGACCGCGAACTCGACGTGTTTCGCCGGCTCGGGCAGGGACAGGCGACGCGCCTCATCGCGGAAGATCTCGGGGTCAGCCAGAAGACCGTCCAGGCCTACTGCGCGCGGATCAAGGCCAAGCTCGCGCTACCCGACGGAGCCCAGCTGGTGCGGGAGGCCGTGCGCTGGGTCGAGCAGCAGCGCGCCGGCGGGACGTAGGACTTCGCCTGACGGATTTTCTCAATCGCACCGGACAGACTTCATCAGCTCCGACGGCTATGATGGCGCATGTCGTTCAATGTGTCCGCCCGCGCCGCCGCCTGGCGCGGGTTGTCGCCCTGGGTCGCTGCGGGTAATCTTCTGGCCATCGGCTCCGTCATTCGGTTTCGCACGCCCCTCAAGTTCTTCGTGCGCTCGCTGGGCCAGCCGCGGCTGACCCACGCGTGGCTGGCGCGAATCGTGCAGCCGGATCTCGCGCCCCTCTGGGCCGCGCATCCGCGCCTCGCGACAAAGCTGCAGCGTCCCTACGTGAGTTCCGCGTGGTCGAAGCTCGAGCGGTTCGGCGCCCTGATCGGACATTACGACGCGCTCCCGCGCTTTTTCCGCGCGGCGGTGCGCCAGGCGATCTATCGCGAGGGAGTCGTGCTCTTTCATTTGATGAATGAGTCCTCGGGCCGGCGGCTCGAGGTGTCGCTGGTCTACCGGGATCAGTTCGAGAAGGAGGGCGAGCTCACCCTTCTCCTCCGCGATGTCGCGGCCGGCGTGGATCTCGCCGGGATCACGTTCTGCGTCGCCTGCAACGCCGGCCAGCGGGTGCTCATCGTCGGGGGTCTTCAGGCCAGCCCCCATCCGCAAATGCGCGAACTGATCCACGACGTCGCGAAGGAATGTCATGGCCTTCGTCCAAAGGCCTTCGCCCTCTGGTGCCTACAGCAGCTGGCGTCGGTCTGGAAGGTGGCTCAGATCCAGGCGGTCGACGATGCGCAGCATATCTATCGCGACCGACACAAGCGCCGCGAGATTGCGGCGTCGTACAATGAATTCTGGAGCGAAAGCGATGGCCGGCGCATTCCGGGCGGCGCCTGGGAACTGCCGCTCGTCCCCCGGCTGCGAGCGCGAGCGGAGCTGAAGCCGAATCGCCGCAAGGCCTACGAGCGCCGGTATGCGATGCTCGACGCCATCCGGCCTGGGCTGCTCGACATCGTCAGATCGCTCGCGCCCGATGCGCGTCATGGAGAAATCCCCGGTCACGAACCTCCGGCGATCATCCTGAAACGCCGGGAGCCGTCGGCTCCTGCCAAAGCCGCGGTCGACGAATGCGCGGCGGAACCGTCTGGAGCATTTTGAATAAATCCGCAGCCATCCTTCTGGACCAGCATCGTCAGCAGGAATTCCAGCACGGAGGTTGGCCGCAAAGAGTCTTGGGGCGGCGGAGCCGCAGCCAAACATTCGGCCGTTGACCACGTATCCACGGATCGCACGGATCGATCCGTGATTCGCCGATCGAAAAGGCTCTAGCTCTCCCAATAAACCAGGCGCCCGCACTGGTCGCACGCCGCCAGCTTGCCATCGCTGCCTTTTCCCCGCGCGGCCGATTCGACCTCGTTGGAAACCTTCAGGTGGCAGCCCCCGCATTTGCCGCCGCGGATCGCCACCACGGCTGGCAGTCCCTTCGTCACGATGCGGTCGTAAAGCTTGAGCTCCGGCTCGCCCAGCGGGCTGCGCGCCGCAGCCACTTCGCCCTGCATCACCTGAAGCTCGGCGGCCAGCGACCCCGCGCGCTCGCGGAGAGTCCGGATCCGGGCCTCGTGCCCGGCGATGTTCGCCTTCAACTCGGCTTCGGCCGCGGCAAACCGCTTTCTCGCCTCGTCGATCCCGTACATCACCTCCAGTTCCTGCTCCTCGAATCCGCCGATGATCCCGGTCACCGTCTCGATTTCGTGGCCCAGCGCCTGGTATTCGTCGTTCTTGCGGACCTGCGACTGCTGCGTGCGGTATTTGGCCAGCTTGCCCTCTGCCGAGCCGATTTCCGTTTCCAAGAGCTTTTTCTTGGTCTCCAGCTCCCTCAATTCCTGCTTCGACGTCTCGATTGCCGCCTTTTCGGCCGCGATCCGCTGCTCCACGGCGGCGATATCCCGGGGAACCGCCTTCACCTGGGCCTCCAAACCGAGTCTTTTTCCGTCGCGATCCTGTAAAATCAGCAGCTTTTCTAGCACGGGAGCGAGCATGACCGGGCACTTTGCCCCTACCCCCACCCCGGTCAATTTAAACTCTCGCTTATAGGGCAAAGGAAGGCCGTTCGCGGGACGATTTTTTCTCAAAAAAACCCTCGCTACGCTGCACGTTTCGCGAGACATTTTTCCTTTCATTTTCTCACCCACTTTTACCGACATGCCCGACGCTGAAGACTCGCAAAACCCCGATCAATCCACCGGCGCCGCCGACTCCTACGACTCCTCCAAACTCGGCAAATTAGAGGGCCTTGAGGCGGTCCGGAAGAAGCCGGGCATGTACATCGGCGGCACCGACGAACGCGCGCTGCATCACTGTGTTTCCGAGGTGCTCGACAACTCGGTCGACGAACATCTCGCCGGGCACTGCACGCGCATCGACGTCGTGATCCACGTCGACGGCTCGATCAGCATCCGCGACAATGGCCGCGGCATCCCGGTCGACATCCATCCCCTGTACAAGATCCCCGGCGTGGAAATGGTGCTCACCACCCTCCACTCCGGCGGCAAGTACGGCCAGGGCGGCTACAAGTTTTCCGGCGGCACCCATGGCGTCGGCGCCAAGTGCGTCAACGCCGTCTCGGAATGGTTCGAGGTCGAGGTCTCGCGCAACGCGCAGGTGCACCACATGAAGTTCGAGCGCGGCAAGACGATCCAGAAACTCGAGGTCATCGGCAAGGCCCGCGGGACCGGCACCCTCATCACGTTCAAGCCCGATCCCGAGATCTTCCGCGAGACCACCGTGTTCCAGGCCGGCCGCATCACCCAGCGCCTGCGCGAGCTGGCGTTTCTCAATTCCGGGCTGGAAATCGGGTTCACCGACGAAAGGCCCGCCGACGCCAGGCCCGAGACCTATTACTACAAGGACGGCGTCGAGGAGTTCGTGAAGCAGATCAACCAGGGCAAGACCCCCCTGCATCCGAAGCCGATCTCGATCCGGAAGGAAATCCGCACGCAACTCGACGACAAGCCGGCCGAAATCCACGTCGAAGTCGTCCTCCAGTACAACGACTCCTACAACGACCAGGTCCTCTGCTACACGAACACGATCCACAACCCCGACGGCGGCACGCACCTCTCCGGCTTCCGCAGCGCCCTGACCCGCGCGATCAACCAGCACTCCAAGTCGAACAACCTGCTCAAGGACAAGGATCCCCAGATCACCGGCGACGACGTTCGCGAGGGCCTCGCCGCCGTCATCTCGATCAAGCACAGCGACCCGAAGTTCGAGTCGCAGACCAAGGTCAAGCTGCTGTCCCCCGAGGTCGAGAGCATCGTCGGCTCCGTCGCCTACGAGGGCCTGATGTTCTTCTTCGACGCGAATCCCTCGGTCGCCCGCCGCATCATCGAAAAATCCCTCAACGCCGCGCGCGCCCGCGAAGCCGCGCGCAAGGCCCGTGAAACCGTGCGCAAGGGCGCGCTCTCCGGCGGCGGACTCCCGGGCAAGCTCGCCGATTGCTCCGAGCGCGATCCCGCGCTCACCGAGCTCTACATCGTCGAGGGCGACTCCGCCGGCGGCTCCGCCAAGCAGGGCCGCGACCGCCGCTTCCAGGCGATCCTCCCCCTGCGCGGCAAGCTCATCAACACCGAGAAGGCCCGCCTCGACAAGGTGCTCGCCAACGAGGAAATCCGCACGCTCATCACCGCCTGCGGCACCGGCATCGGCGTCGGCGACGACTCGGTCGGCGGCTTCAACGCCGACAAGGCGCGCTATCACCGCATCATCATCATGACCGACGCGGACGTCGACGGCTCCCACATCCGCACCCTTCTCCTGACGTTCCTCTACCGCCAGATGCGCGGGCTCATCGATCGCGGTTACATCTACATCGCCCAGCCGCCGCTCTATAAGATCAAGCGGAAGAAGCGCGAGCAGTACGTCGACAACGACGACCAGCTCAACCGCATCCTGCTCGAGCTCGGTTCCGAGGACATCGTGCTGACGCGCCTGACGGACGCCCACGTCTTCGCGCCGGTGCAGATCGAGCAGATCGTCGAACTGCTCGCCGCGCTCGAGAAACTAGGCGGCGGCGTGACGCGCTACGGCGCCGGCCTCGCCGAGTACCTCGACCAGCACGATCCCGCGACGAACGTGCTGCCGCGCTACGTGGCGCGCGTGCGCGAGGGAAACCGGGAGACGCACGAATTTCTCAAGGACGAGGCGGCCCGCGCGAAATTCGTGCAGGCCCACGGCCTCGCCGCCGATCTTGTCGAGCAGCCGGAAAACGCCGCGGGAACCCCGCAGCCGTTTGCCGCCGACGAAAAGAAGCCGGCGAGCCTGCCGAAGCGCATCACGATCCACGAAATCTTCGAAAGCACCGAGATGACCAAGCTCCTTCACGCGCTGGCCAAGACGGGCCTCGATGTCGCGCAGGTCAGCCCGACCGGCGAGGCCCGTTACACGGTGACGGAAAATGCCGGGCAGAAATCCGAGAGCAAGGTCCCGCTGCACTCGCCCCTGGACATCGTCGCCCACATCCGCGGCAACGGCCGGAAGGGCCTGAGCATCCAGCGCTACAAGGGCCTCGGCGAAATGAATCCGAAACAGCTCTTCGAAACGACGATGGACCCCGACAAGCGGCGGCTGCTCAAGGTCTCGATCGACGACGCGGCCAAGGCCGACGCCCTCTTCACCCTGCTGATGGGCGACGAGGTCCCCCCGCGCCGCCAGTTCATCGAGGACAACGCGCTGAACGTCCAATTCCTCGACGTTTGAACGGCTCCCGGCCTGACGAAGCAAATTTCGGGCAAGGATTTCGCCCACCGATGCCTCCGGCAATTCTCACCTCCGATCTCCGCGCCCGCGTCGAAAATTTCGACGCGTGGTATCACGAGATCGATTTCGGGAACGGGGTGCGCTCGCAGCCGAAGCACCCGCACCACGACATCTGGAAGGCGATCGACCAGTTCCTCGCTCCGCTCGATTTTCGAGGCAAGACCGTGCTCGATGTGGGCTGCTGGGACGGCGCCTGGAGCTTTCTGGCCGAGCGTCGCGGGGCGGCATCCGTGCTCGCGACGGACGACAACTCCCAGCATTGGACCCGCGTTCCCGCCGGGATCGGCACGAACGAGTCACCCGAGCCCGGCCCGGGTTTTCAACTCGCCCGCGAAGCGCTGGGTTCCCGCGTCGCCTATCGCGGCGACGTCAGCGCCTACCATCTCGACCGCCTCGGCGAACGGTTCGACGTCGTCCTCTTCCTCGGCGTCTTTTATCATCTCACCCACCTCATGTCCGCCCTGACCCAGCTGCGGCATGCGGTGAAGCCCGGCGGCGTCGTGATCCTCGAGGGCGCGGCGATCAACGACCACAAGAAGTCCTCGATGGATTTTCTCTACGGCCCCGAGGACGGCTTTGGCGGCACCCTCGAGCCCGAGCGGGCCGACCCGAGCAACTGGTCGATCCCCACCATCCGCTGCCTCCACGACATGCTCAACGCCTGCTATTTCGACGTGAAGCGCCTCGAGTTCCAGCCGCAGGAATACATCCGCGGACGCGTGCTGATGGAAGCGCGGCCCGTGGTTTTTTCCAACCCCCAGCACATCTACCGCCCGCCCTTCGGCCTCGACCGCTACGACACGCGTTTCGCCACCCATGCCTGACCCTCTCAAAACGCAGGATCGCGAGCAGGCGACTCAACGTCGGCAAACCCTCCCGTTCCGACCCACCTGTTTTTTAAAAAGCGCCAAGACGCCACGACTCCAAAGCGAGTCCGATTCGCAGCGATAAAAGTTCATGTACACCGCAAACGAGAAACTTTCCACGGCCAACATCACGGACATCATGCAGACGGCCTACATCGAATATTCGATGTCGGTCATCATCTCCCGCGCCCTGCCCGACGCGCGCGACGGCCTCAAGCCGGTGCAGCGCCGCATCCTTTACGCGATGCTCCGCCTCGGCCTGCTGCACAACCGCCCGTTCAACAAGTGCGCCAAGGTCGTCGGCGAGGTGCTCGGCAATTACCATCCGCACGGCGACGCCTCCGTTTACGACACTCTCGTCCGCATGGCGCAGACCTGGGTGATGCGTTACCCGCTGATCGATCCGCAGGGAAACTTCGGCTCGGTCGACGGCGATCCCCCGGCCGCCTACCGCTACACCGAGAGCCGGCTCAGCGCGCTCGCGGGCGACCTGCTTGCGAACATCGAGGAGGACACCGTCGATTTCGTGCCGAACTACAACGAGGAGACCACCGAGCCGACCGTCCTCCCCTCCGCCCTGCCGAATCTCCTGATGAACGGCTCAACCGGGATCGCCGTCGGCATGACGACGAACATTCCGCCGCATAATCTCGACGAGGTCATCGACGCCGCGATCGCCATCATCGAGCAGCCGCGAATTTCCGTCGACGAGCTCTGCGGCATCATCAAGGGCCCCGATTTCCCGACGGGCGGCGTGATCACCGGACGCGAGGGCATCCTGAGCTATCTCAAGACGGGCAAGGGCATCGTCCGCACCCGCGGCAAGGCCCACACCGAGGAGCTGAAGGGCGGCATGGAGCAGATCGTCATCACGGAGATCCCCTACAACGTGAACCGCGCCTCGCTCGTCACCCGCATCGCGGAGCTCGTCGGCGAAAAACAGCTCGACGGCATCCGCGACCTCCGGGACGAGTCCGATGAAAACACGCGCATCGTCATCGAGCTGAAGCGCGGCGAGCAGGCCAAGGTCGTCATCAACCAGCTCTTCCAGAAAACCGCGCTCGAATCCTCGTTCGGCGTCACCCTGCTCGCCCTCGACAAGAAGCGGCCGAAGCAGATGAACATCAAGGAACTCATCGAGTGCTACATCGAGCACCGCCGCGATGTCGTCACCCGCCGCACCAAATTCCGCCTCCGGGAGGCGGAGGACCGCGCCCACATCCTCGAGGGCTACATCATCGCCCTCGATAACCTCGACGATTTCGTCCGGATCATCCGCTCCTCCGCCAATCGCGAGGAGGCGAAGGGGAAGCTGATGGCCAAGTATCCGCTCTCCGAGCGCCAGACCGACGCCATTCTCGAACTCCGCCTCTACCAGCTGACCGGCCTCGAGCGCGGAAAGATCGAGGCCGAATACCTCGCGCTCGAACAACTGATCCTCGAATTGCGCTCGATCCTCGAATCCGAGGCGAAGCTCCTCGACCTGATCAAGAAGGAACTGCTCGAGATGAAGGCCAAGTATTCGTCTCCGCGCCGCACCGAGATCATCGCCGACGCCACCGAGTTCCGCATGGAGGATGTCATCCCCAACGAAGGCTGCGTCATCACCGTCTCTCACCTCGGCTTCATCAAGCGCACCCCCGTCGCCGAATACCGCAGCCAGAAGCGCGGCGGCAAGGGCGTCATCGGCGCCGAGACTTACGAGGAGGATTTCGTGGAGAACCTCTTCACCGCCTCGACGCACGACTACATCCTCTTCCTCACGAACACGGGCCAGTGCCATGCCAAGAAGGTCTACGACGTCCCCGAGGGCACCCGCACCTCGAAGGGCAAGTCCGTGTCTTCCTTCCTCCGTCTCGTCGAAGCCGAGAAAATCGCCGCCATGCTCTGCGTGAAGGACTTCGCGCCCGATCAGTTCCTCGTCATGGCAACCCGCAACGGCATCACCAAGAAGACCAGCCTCACCGACTACGCCAACACCACCCGCGAGGGCGGCCTGATCGGCATCAATCTCGAGTCCGACGACGCCCTGGTCGGGTGCGTGCTGACGAACGGGAAAAACGAAATCGTCCTCATCAGCCACCGCGGACAGGCCGTCCGGTTCAATGAGGAGGATCTTCGCGACCAGGGCCGGAGCACCGTCGGAGTGACCGGCATGCGCTTCAAGTATGACAAGGACTTCGTCAAGGCCATCGAGGTCTGCGATCCCGAGTCGCGCCTGCTCGTCGCCCGCGAGGACGGCATCGGCAAGCGCACGCCGTTCGAGGATTACCGCCTCACCAGCCGCGGCGGCTCCGGCGTGATCGCGATCGACCTTCCGGAAGACGGCTCGGTCAACGTCGCCGGCGCGCTCAGCGTCCACGACCGCGACGAGGTCATGCTGCTCACCGCCAAGGGCCAGAGCATCCGCACCCGCGTGAAGGAAATCCGCGAGACCGGCCGCGGCGCGAAGGGCGTGAAGCTCGTCACCCTCGCCGAGGGCGACAAGCTCCTCGGCATCGCCCGCATCGTCGAAACCGCGGAGGAGCAGGCCGCCGACGAGGTGGGAACGCCCGCCGCCGGACCGCCCACCGCGTAATCCGCGGGCAGGCTGGACCGCGGAAGCGCGGAGGAGCGAAAGAATCGGAGCCACGGTCCGTTTCCCGCGCTTCCGCTCCGACGCGGTTCCGCGATCTCGTTTCCTCGCCTCGCCCGGGAGGATTCTTCCGCGCACTCGTTTAGGCGGCTCCGCGGCTCCGGATTGAATCCCCGGGTGCCTCGGAGTTTGCTCACGTTTCGGCTTCACTGGCCGTAAAGTTCTCCGCAGGCTGCGGACAGGATGCCACCTGGATCGACCGAGACGTCGCGTCTCAACCTGCCTGCCCTCCTGAGCAACGCGAAACTGCGTCTCGCGCCCGACCTTCGCACGGCCGAGATCCGCGGGAATCTCCTCGCGGTGCACCACCCGCGCGACCGCCGCTACCTGGTCGTGACGCGGCCCCAGTGGGAGCTCGTGCAGCGTTTCACGCACGCCGCGTCGGTCTCCGACATCCTCTGCGAGGTCATTTCGGAGAACCAATGTCCGCCGCTGCGCGAATTCTACGAACTGGTCGTCAAGGCGTATGAGCACAGCATCCTGCTCGTCGACGGAAAGCCGGCGCCCGCCTACGCCAAGCCGGCGGCCTGGCGCCTGTCGATTCCTCCGCCCGTCGCGCGCTTCGTCTCCATCGCCCTGCTTGGCGTGGCGATCACCGTGCTGCTCTCCGCCCGCGTCCAGATGCCGCGCCACGCCATCGAGGTCGTGATCGGCGCCGCCCTCGCCCTTGTCGCCGGGAGCGTGGGCAATTTCCTCGCCGCCTGCACGCTGCGCGGCGCCGGTTGCGCCATTTACAGCCCGCGCTTCGACTGGAAGAACCTGGCGCCCCGTTTCCGCGTCAGCCTCGAGGAGGCGGTGATGGGCGGACGCGACACCGAGATCAACGTCGCCCTCGTGCGCCTCGCGCCCTCCTTCTTCTTCGCCGCGACCGTCGCAATGAAGGCCCCGCATCTCTACCTGCCGCTGCTCGCCAGCGTGTACATCCAGCTTTCGCCCCTCTGGCACACGCCGGCCCTCGACCTGATCCGCGCCGGATTCCGCGATCCGCGGCTCTCGACGCGCACGCGCTTCGTCTTCGCGCCGAACCGGCCTTTCGCGATGCTCACCCACGCGCGCCAGCAGTTTTCCGACCGCACCTTCATCATCGCGGGAACGGTCGCCACGGTGCTGTGGCTGGCCCTGGTATTCGTCACCGGCTGCGTGCTCTTCGAGGCGAACGCCGTCGATCTCGTCCACCGCTTCTACGCCGCCGGCGGGCTGCGCTACACGGGACTCGTCGTCGTCGGCGCGCTCGCGGCCGTCATCCTCGGCATCCTCGGACTCGTGCTGTGGATCGTGATCGGGCACATCCGCGCATGGTGGCGCGAGCGTCTGGCCCGCCAGCGGCGGATGCGCATCACCGGGGATTCGCCGGACGCCGTCGCCGAACTGCTCGCGCACGTCGTGCTCTTCCGCGACCTGCCGCCCGAGGCGCTCCGCGAGGTCGCGGTCGCGATGAAGCCCATGGAGTTTACCCGCGGCGATTTCGTCATCCGCAAGGGCGAGGAAGCCGACAAGCTCTTTGTCGTGGTGGCGGGACGGCTCGAGGTGATCCGGCATTTCGAAGACGGCAAGACGGAGGCCGTGGCCGGGATGATTCCCGGGGACGTCCTCGGCGAGATCGCCGTGCTACAGGGAGGCACCCGCACGCGCTCCATCCGCTGCGCGGCCCGCAGCCTCCTGCTCGCGCTGAGCAAGCCGGACTTCGAACGCCTGGTGCTCGCCCACGTCACGCGGGCCGCCGTCGTCGACGCCGTGCAGAAGGTCGGCTTCCTCCAGAACATCGCGCTGGTGAAGAACTGGCCGCAGCAATCGCTCGCGGCCTTTGCGCGGCTCGCGGTGATCCACGAATACAACGAGAACGACATCGTGGTCCGCGAGGGCTCCGACAACCTTTACCTGTACCTTGTGCACCGCGGGGAATTTGCCGTGCTGCGGAACGGCAAGACGATCAAGAAACTGCGGCCCGGGGACAGCTATGGCGAGATCGGCATCCTCGAAAACCGCACCGCCACGACGAGCGTCGTCGCAAGCAAGCCCGGCAGCTGCATGGCCATTTCCAAGGATGAGTTCCTGAAGTTCATCACGCAGGACTTCACGATCAGCCTCCAGTTCGAGGACCTCGGATCACGTCGCTTCGGCCGCACCGGCCAGACCAAGGTTCCCGGCTTCGAAGTCATGCGGGCGTGATTTTCGCAGTTCGGAGTTCAGAGTTCGCGAAAACCCGGGACGCGTCTCGCGCCAAGAATTGCGCTATCCGGATACGATGTCCGACCGCGCCTCGCTGGAACTACGATCTCCGATCTCCGAACTGCGAACTGCGATCCCCGATCCCCGCCGGGTTCAGTTCCCGCCCGCGACCCGCGGTCGAAGGACCAGGCGGAAGCCGACCTTGTTCGAACGACCCGCGTCCGCGCTGCTCTGCGTGCGTGCCGCGATCCGGCAGTCCGCGGCCCGCGACTGCCAATGGCCGCCGCGCTGATACTTGTCCTTGCACCACTCCATCACGTTTCCGTGCATGTCGTACAAGCCCCAGGCGTTCGGCAGATACGACCCCACCGGCTTCGGTGAACCGTTTTCCGAGCCGTTGTAATTCGCGATCGGGTCGAGCGACGGATCCCGGGAAATCGTCGTGATCATCCGGCCGTTGTTGTAAGGCGTCTCCGCGCCGGCCCGCCCCGCATACTCCCACTCCTCCTCCGTCGGCAGGTCCGCCACGAGCGCGCCGCCGAACTTTCCGGCGAGCGTGCGGTTGAGCCGGCTGACGAATCCCTCGCTGCCCATCACGTCCTGCCACACCGTCTGGTCGATCGGCCACGTCGGCTTGTTGCGCCAGAAACTCGGACTCCGCGGCATCAGGCTCTCGTACTGCGCCTGCGTCACCTCGAAGATGCCGATGAAATAGGCCTTCCCGATCTCGATGCGCTCCGGCGCCGGCTCGTTGGCGCGGCGTCCCAGTTCGTCGCGCGCCGATCCGCGGATGAACGCGCCGGGGTCGATGCGCAGCAGGCGGACGCTGCTCGTGGGCGAAAGCGCGAGGTCGATCGCCGGCGGAAGCTGCGCCGGATCCACCGCCGCATCGTCCCGCAGCGCGTAGCTGAACGCCGTCCTCGCCCGCCACTGTCCCGGGGTGAGCGTCTTCTCGTCGATGAGGCGCGCCGCGAGCGCTTTTTCCGCCGGCGATTTCTCGCCGGCCAGCGCATCGCGCAGCCACTTGCTCTCGGCGGCCGTCACGGTGTTGGCGGCGACGAGGGGACTGATTTTTTCCATCAGCGGATCGCGCTTCAGCTGGGGGTAGAGATCGGTCTGCGTGCGCCACTGCTCGGGGGCGAGGATCTTTTCGTCGACCAGCCCGCGCGCCACTTTCTGCTCGGCCTCCCCTTTCAGCCCGGCGATCGACGCCCGCAACCACGCGAATTCGTTTTCCCGGATCGCACCCGTCGCGAGCATCGGGCGGAGCCGCTTCAGCGTCGCATCCTCCGTCGGCACCAGCCCCGTGTAGGATCGCCAGTTGTCCGGCGTCAGCGTGTGGTCGATGAGCAGCCGCGTCGCCAGCGTCTTTTCCGCATCGCCGTACGCGCTGCGCAACGCCTGGTTCAGCGTCGCCCCCTCCTCGGCGATGATCCCGCCCGACTCGATCAGATCCTCCACGGGCGTCTTGACCCCGCTCGCCGCGCGGGGCGGCGGGACGGAGGACACGCCCGCCGCGGCGGCATCAGTCTGCGGCGCCGCGGGCTTCCCCGCCGTCGGCGTTTCCCTGACACCCGCCGCCGTCGGCTCCGGGGTTTTTCGCAGCGGCTCGGCGACAGGAGCCGGCGCCGTGCTTTTGAAGAAATAATAGCCGCCCCCCGCCGCCGCCACGGCCACCGCCGCCGCGAGCGCCATCCAGGGCGCCTTGCTCCGCGCCGGCTTTTCCGCGGTCCTGCCCTCGAGCATTTCCCGCAGGGCCCGCGCCGTCGCCGGACGCGCGGCCGCGTCCTTCGCCAGCGCCGCCGCCACCGCGCGTTCCCATTCGGCCGGGATCGGCTTTCCGCCGCGGCCCAGCTCCTTGCGGCGCTCCGTCATCGACGGCGGCACCTTGCCGAGGGTCTGCTCGCGGATCGCGCCCCGGAAAAACGGCGGCTCGCCCGTGAGCAGGTCGTAGAGGGTCGCGCCGATGCTGTAGATATCGTCCGCCGGCGCGGATTTTTCGCCCATCGTCTGCTGCGGGCTCATGAACGGCGGCGTGCCGGCCGCGTTGCGCGTCACGCGGTTGATCGTGTCGGCCACCGTGCGGCCGATCCCGAAATCGCCGAGCTTCATCTCGCCGCGGTCGTTCACCATCAGGTTGGCCGGCTTGATGTCGCGGTGCACGACCTTCTGCTGGTGCGCATAATGCATCGCGTCGCAGAGCTGGAAGATCCACGGCTTCACGTCCTCGACCTCGAAACACTTCTCCGGGCGCTGCTGCTTCAGCTTGTGCAGGTTCGTGCCGTCGACGAATTCCATCGAGATCGCCGAGCGCCGCGTGTCGGTCACGAAATCGAACGTCTTGATGATGTTCGGATGGGCCAGGTCGCGGTTGATCAGCACCTCGCCCTTGAGCTCCTTCAACGCGTGATCCTCGCTGGTCATTTCCTCGCGCAGGAATTTCAGCGCCACGCGCGAATTCAGCTCGCGGTCGAGCGCGAGCCACACGACGCCCATGCCGCCCTTGCCGAGTTCCGATAAAAGATCGTAACGATTGAACACCACTTCCGGCGCCGGGGCTCGCACGGTCGCACCTTCGTCCACGGATTCAGGCGGGGTTGGGGTATTGGTGTCCATGCGGCAGCTGGGGAGAAGTACCCGGGGGAACTCTGGTTTGTCCGCGCCGCGCTGGAATCGCAAGCCGCCTTTTGCGCCGAACGCCCGGCGTTGCGGAAACGACGCATCCAACCATCTTTACGGTTGCGCGAGTCCGGCGCGTTCGGGCATCTTCCCGACGCGCGAGCACCATGAGAGCCTGGCTTGAGAAAAAGGACGGAACCCACGTCGTCTTCGAGGCCAACTGTTACCTCGGGCGCGCGCACGCCAGCACCGTTCACCTCCAGTCCGCCGGCGCCTC
>JAQGON010000065.1 GCA_028293565.1 Verrucomicrobiota bacterium
GTCCAGCTTCACGGGTCGGAGACCCGTGCCACTCCCCCAAAAAAAAAGGCCGTCGCGGCACCCCTGCCGCGACGGCGCACAACCAACCCTGACTAAAATTACGGCTGCGTCGGAGACGGCGCCGTGGCGGGTTTCTCGCCGTCCGGCCCGGCCCCATGGCGGCGCAGATGTTCCGGCGGCATCGCATCGAAGGTTTTCTGCTGCTCCGGCGTGAGCACGGCCCGGACCTGCGCCCGGGTCGCCTGCATCCGATCGCGCATCTTTTCGCGGCGGTCGTCGCGCGCGGTGGCATTGTCCTCGCGGAGCGCCTTGCCGTCGGCCTCGGCCTTGTCCCAGATCGCCTGGATTTGTTCCTTCTGGGCGGCGGTCAGCTGGAGTTTCTCGTCGAGCATTTTCAGCCGGTTCTCGCGCATTTTCAGGTGACGTCCCGGGGCGTGGTCGCCAGCTGGCGGAGTGGCGGATGAATCCGCCGGCGGGTCGTCGGCGCGGACAAGGGTGGAAACGCAGACGGCGGCCAGCGAGAGGGTGATGAGACGAAGTTTTGTTTTCATGGGCAACGTTCACCAAGACGCGCGGGCATTTTGGCGGTTACGCGAATTTTTCCGGACCTTCCCGCGGATGATTGCGGATGCGAGGAGGCCATCCGGCTGGCGCGCCGAGCTTGCCGCGCATCGCATTGGCTTGCAGCGTGGCGGCCATGATCGAAGTCGGCGGCCTGACCAAACGTTATGGAACCTTCACCGCCGTGCGCGACCTGTCGTTCGCCGTCCGTCCGGGCGAGGTGCTCGGGCTGGTCGGTCCCAACGGCGCCGGCAAGACCACGACCCTCCGGTGCCTCGCCGGCATCATTCCCGCCACCGCCGGAGCCTGCCGGATCGCCGGCCACGACCTCGCCGCCGATCCGGTGGCGGCGAAACGCGCGCTCGCCTTTTTTCCCGACGAGCCGCGGCTCTTCGATTATCTCACCGTCCGGCAGCACCTCGCCTTCGTGGCACGCCTGTACGGCGTCGAGGACCATGAGGCGCGCGCGGAACCGCTGCTCGTCGAGCTCGAGATCGCCGACAAGGCCGACCAGCTCCCCGGCGAACTCTCGCGCGGCATGAAGCAGAAACTGGCGATCGCGTGCGGGCTGCTGCATTCGCCGCAGGTGATGTTTTTCGACGAGCCGCTCACCGGGCTCGATCCGCTCGGCATCCGGCGGATGAAGGATTCGATCATGGCCCGGGCCCGTGCCGGTGCGACGGTCGTCCTGAGCTCGCACCTGCTCCATCTGCTCGAGGAGGTGTGCTCGCATGTGCTCATCCTGAAGCGCGGCGAAAAGATCGCCGACGGCACCCTCGCCGACGTTTCCGCCCGTTTCTCCAACGGCGAAACCGGCGTGAGCCTCGAGGAGATCTTCATGCGCGCGACCGGCGGCACCGAGTCGTGAGCTCTCCCCGGTGGAAAATCTGCGCATGAATCCCGCCGGCGGCGCCGCGCCGTCACGGACGCCGCGCGGCGGAATCATCCGCGCGCTGCTCTACCTGCGGTGCATGTCCCTGCGGAACCTCCTCCTTTCGCGGCTGCGCCGGCTGAAGCAGCCCAAGTACCTGGTCGGCGCGATCGTGGGCGCGGGTTATTTCTACATGATGTTTTTCCGCCGGTCGCGATTCGACCGCGCCGGGGCGCACGCCGCTGCGGCCGCGGTGGTGCCCGTGGATCTGCTGCCGGCGGTGATTTCAATCGGCGCGGTCGTCCTGCTGATCTTCGTGGCCCTGGCCTGGCTCGTCCCCGACCAGCGCGCGGGCATCGCCTTCAGCGAGGCCGAAATCGCGTTTCTCTTCCCCGCGCCGCTGCGGCGGCGCACGCTGATCTACTACAAGCTCGTCAACTCCCAGTTCGCGATCCTCTTCACCGTCGCGCTGCTCACCGTGTTCACCGGCCGCTGGAGTTTTCTGCCGGGAAACGCGCTCATCCACGCCGCGGGCTGGTGGATGATCCTCGCGACGCTCAATCTTCATTTCATGGGCTCGTCCTTCGCGGTGACGCGGCTGATGGACAATGGAATCACGCCATGGCGGCGGCGTCTCGCGGTGCTCGGCGTCATCGCCGTCGTGGCCGTCGCCGCGGCAGTCTGGCTCGGCCGGGACTTCCGCGGACCCGTTCCGTCCGATTACGCCAATCTTCGCACGATGGCCGGCTACGTGAACTCGTTCCTCTCGACCGGTCCGCTCCGCTGGCTCCTGCTGCCGGCCAGGGCGGTCGTCGCGCCGTTTCTCGCATCGGGCGCCGCGGCGTTTTTCCTCGCGCTCGGTCCCGCGCTGCTGGTCTTCGCGGCCCATTTCATCTGGGTGCTGCGTTCCGAGGTTTCGTTCGAGGACGCCTCGATCGCCAAATCCGAAAAACGCGCCGCGCGGATCGCGGCGGTGCGCGAGGGCAACTGGCGCGCGGCGCGCGGCGCCCTCAAATCGCGGGCGGCCCCGTTCCGCCTCGCGCCGGCCGGGCGCCCGGAGGTCGCGTTCCTGTGGAAGAACCTGCTCTCGACGTTTCCGCTGTTTCGACCGCGGACGTTCGTCATTCTCGCGCTGGTCATCGTGGCGGGGGTCAACTGGATGGAACGCGACGCCGGTTTTCGGGGGCTGCTGCCCGTGTTCAGCGCCACCGCCAGCATGGTCGGCGCCTACGTGATCCTGCTCGGGCCGCAGCTGGCGCGGCAGGACCTGCGCAATGACCTGGGCAACGCCGACATCCTCAAAACCTATCCGCTGCCCGGCTGGCAGGTGGTGCTCGGGCAGATGCTGGCGCCGGTCGCCATCCTCACCGGCCTGCTGTGGCTGGTGCTCCTCGCGCTCGCGCTGGCGTTCCACCCGCAGCACTGGGCGTGGCTCACGCCGGCCCTGCGCGTGACCATTGCCGCCGTCCTTGTCCCGCTCGCGCCCGTGATCTGCGCGCTCCAGTTGCTGGTCCCCAACGCCGCGGCGCTTTTCTTTCCGGCCTGGGTCCAGACGATGCGCAACCGCACCGAGCGCGGCATCGAAATGCTGGGCCAGCGGATCATTTTTGTCGGCGGACAAATGGTGGTCGTCATCCTCGCGCTGGTCCCGGCGGCGCTGGGCGCCTTCACCCTGGTGTTCGCGACGCAGTGGCTGATTGGCCCCGTGGCCGCGGTGGCCCTGGCGGGAGCGGGTGTGCTGGCGATCCTCGCCGTCGAGGTCGCGTGCGGCCTGTGGTGGCTGGGCCGCCGGTTCGAGCAGTTCGACCTCTCGGCCGAACTCCGCCCCTAACGTCCCTCGTTCCTGTTTTATCACCGCAACGACCCAGCCCTTCGCGTCCTTCGCGGTAAAAATGACCCCGTTCGCATAGAATCCCATGAAGTTCGCCCACCTTGCCGCCTTGGCCAGCGACACCGTCAAGACGACCCAGCGCAAGCTGCCGCCGCCGCTTCGCGACCTGGCGACGGCGGTGCCGGTTCATTACGAAGCGCTCCCGCACGAGACCGTGCTGGCGGAAGGCTTTGAGCCCGACATCCTCGGACTGTTCACGGGCAATCCGCATGGGACCGAATTTTCCCATGAACAGCCCGCACCTCCCGAGATCCTGCTTTACCTCGAAAATCTCTGGGACCTGGCGGACGGCGATGAGGCGTTTTTCCGCGAGGAAACCCGGCTGACGTACCTCCACGAACTGGGACATTATTTCGGCTGGGACGAGGACGAGCTCGCCGCCCGCGGCCTGGATTGAAAGCGGCGCGGCGGCCCCGTTTGCCGCCCGCCCCAACTTGCCGGAACTGTCCGCACTCCACGCTTTCCAAGTTCGCACGGCCATGCATACACTGGCCCGAAGTACTTCTCCCGCACCGCCATGAAAAAACTCCTTCTGTTGTCCATGATTGCATTGTCCGCGACGCTCGTCGTCCGCGCGGCACCGAGCGAGTCGTCGCGGCCGGAATACGTGACCCGGATCGAATCCTGCGAGGCCGTGCTTCGCGAGTTCATGGCCAACCCCGCCACCGCGATCCCGCCGGCCGTGCTGCAGAGCGCCCAGGGCATTGTGATCGTCAACCAGTTCAAGGCGGGATTCTTCCTCGGCGTGAAGGACGGCTATGCGGTGATCATGGTGAAAAAACCGGACGGACACTGGAGCCTGCCCGTGCTGCTCGGCGCCGGTGAAGTCAGCTTCGGCCTGCAGATCGGCGCGAACGCGGTCGAGTCCGTGATGATCCTCACCGATCCGCAGACGGCCCGGATGCTGTACCGCGGACGCTTCAATGTCGGCGCGGACGCCAAGGCCGTCGCCGGTCCCCGCAACGCCGAACGCGAGAAATTCAATCACGAGATCCTGCGCACTCCCGTCCTCGTCTACTCGAAGGCCAAGGGGCTCTACGCCGGCGCGACGGTCAAGACCGGGTGGCTGCAGCGCAACGACAGCGTGAACTTCGTCCTCTACAACACGACCTACACGCTGCCCGAGCTGCTCTACAGCGATTGGGTGCAGCCCGTGCCCGAGGTCGTGCCGCTGATGGAGTACGTGCAGAAAATCATGCCGTAACGCCGCGCCGCGCGCGGCAACCGGACGTCGAATGCGGGAAGTTGAAAGCCGGAGCAGTCCGGTTCTCGCGGCACTTGACCTCCGCTCCGATGGGCCCGATCTCCGGATTTTCTCCTCCTATCTCAAGCTTTCCCCTCTTCCCGCATGAATCCCATCCTCGGCGGCGGCGGCTTTCATCATGTCTGCATGAAGACCCGCGACTGGGACGCGACCATGCGGTTCTACAAGGAAGTGCTTGGGTGCACCGACCGGATCGCCTGGCGGGAAGCCCCGCAGCGCGCGGTGATGATGGATGCGGGCGACGGAAACTACGTCGAGATTTTTGAAGACCTGGGCTACGCCGGCCCGACGAACGGCGCGATTTATCACTTTGCCTTTCGCACCACCCGGCTCGACGCCGTGGCCGAACGCGTGCGGGCGGCCGGTTACAAGATCACGGTCGAACCGCGCGACATCACCATCGCGACGACGAACGCCGGCCCGGTGCCGGTCCGGATTTTTTTCTGCGAAGGCCCGAACGGCGAGAGCGTCGAGTTCCTGCAGAACTCGGTGACGTGACGCCGGGTCACCGCACTCGCCGCAGGTAATCGATCAGCTCGGTCAACGCCGCCGCTGCGACCATCACCTGCGCTTCGATCCGCGAGGCGCCCGGACATTCCACGCGCCCGCTCAGGAGCGCGAGGGTCCGCCCGCGCCGCACATGCGCCACCGCCCACCACGCAAAAGGCTCCGTCACGCCGGCGGCGGCGTTCCGCTCGGCATAACCGGTGGTCGCCAGCCCGAGATCGCTGCCGAACAGCCGGCAGACCCCGCGGGCCATCTGCCGCGCGACGTCGGACGAAACGCTGCGCACTTTTTTCGCCGCCGCGCGGTTCACGCCCAGATGCTCGACTTTCTGGTCGAGCGAATACGCCGTGATCCCGCCCAGGAAAAATTCCGACGCCCCGGAGACCGTTCCCACGCCCGCCTGGACCTGTCCGCAGGTGAGGCTCTCCGCCACCGCCAGCGTCAGCCGCGGTTTCTGCAGCATCAGACGTTTGAGCTCGATCATGGCGCCGGGGAAGTCACTCCGCTCCGATTTCCAGGCCCACGGGACAATGATCGCTGCCCAAGACGTCGGCCGAAATCCAGGCGCGCTTCAGCGCGGGCCTGAGCTTGTGCGAGCTCACGAAGTAGTCGACACGCCAGCCGATGTTTCGCGCGCGGCAGTTCATCATCTGGCTCCACCAGGTGTAGTGTCCGGGGCCCTTCTCGAATTCGCGGAAGGTGTCGAGAAAGCCGCGCTCGAGCAGCTGCGAGAAATTCGTGCGCTCCTCGTCCGTGAACCCCGCGTTGCGCCGGTTCGTCTTCGGGTTGGTCAGGTCGAGCTCCGTGTGCGCCACGTTGAGGTCGCCGCAGAACACGACGGGCTTCCCCTTTTTCTCGAGCTTGTGCAGGTACTTGAGAAACGCCGCATCCCATTCGCCCGTGCGGTAGGCGAGACGGGTCAGGCCCCGCTGCGAGTTGGGCTGGTAGACGTTGACGACGTAGAAATCCGGAAACTCCAGCGTGATCACGCGCCCTTCCGTGTCGTGGTCCGAGATTCCGATGCCGTTGGTCACCTTCAGCGGCTTGATCTTTGTCAGCACCGCCGTGCCGCTGTACCCTTTTTTCACCGCGCTGTTCCAGAACGCCTCGTATCCCGCCGGCCAGGTCACGTGCTGGACGTCGCCCGGATGCGCCTTCGTCTCCTGCAGGCAGATCACGTCCGCCTGCGTCTTCGCGAAATAATCCATCGCGCCCTTGCGGAGGGCGGCGCGGATGCCGTTGACGTTCCAGGAGACGATTTTCATGGAGAAGGCGCGGAGGGGAAAGGCGGTAAGCTGTCAGCGCCGGGCGGCCAGCGCCAACCGAATTCAGCGTCCGGCCCGCCGCGGGAGGCGGGAGCGGATGGCCTGAACCTTCACGCCCTCACCACCAGACCGTGAGAATCGCGCCCTGCAGCGCGAACAACACGATCTCATGGCCGACCTTGATTGCCTGCAGCTTGAGCGTGCGCATCTCCCAGACGCCGGCGTTGAGCATTCTTGCGCCGACGATCACCGCGCCGATGAAGGCGCCGTAGCGCGCGCCTTTCGACCAGGTGACCGGAATATGCGCGCGGATCAGCACCGCCAGCGCGATCGTGCTGATCAGGGTGTAGAGGAGGCCGAGAAGGAAAAACCGCGCCATTCCCTTCTGCGCGATCTCCTTCATCTTCTCATCCGTGACCTTCATCTCGGCCTTCCAGACGTTGCCGAAAAGGAGGGGGGAATACCAAAGCCA
Source organism: Verrucomicrobiota bacterium (assembly GCA_028293565.1). Taxonomy (GTDB): domain Bacteria; phylum Verrucomicrobiota; class Verrucomicrobiia; order Opitutales; family Opitutaceae; genus Opi-474. The sequence goes on from JAQGON010000065.1 coordinate 6,832, forward strand.
GCCCAGCAGGAATCCAACGACGGTGGTGACAATGACCGCGAGCCAGTTGAGATGGAGGAGTGAATAAGTCATGGGAGTAGTTGGGTGAAGAAAGCGCCGACAAGCGCAGCCTAACCCCGTCCGCCCGGAAAAGAAGCAGATTCTCCGGGCACTCATGACGCACCTTCCTGTTGCCAACGCGTCGGCCGGCGGACGACATTCGCAGCCCCTCACCTCCCGCATGTCCGTCTTCAAACCACTCCCGCTGGGCCAGCGCATTCCCGCCAGCCTGCACGCCGTCTCGTGCAGCCTGCCGACCATGCGCGATGTCCGGGGATATGAGGAAAAGGATCCCGCGATCGTCCAGCACCTGACCTCCGGGTATCCACGGTTCGTCGTCCATCCGCTGCTCCACGAGCTTGCCGCCGAGCTCCTGCGCCGGCACGGACTCAACGGACACGCTCTGTGGCTGGTGTCGTCGGCTGCGATGGCGGAACGGCTCGCGAACCATCTCGGCGCCGCGGCGGTGACCCGGCTTGTCGACGGCGGCCTTCACGGCATCGCCCACCCCGAGTCCCCGGAACTGCGCGCGCGCGCCAGGATTTTCCTCCAGAATGTCGGCGGCTTTCTCTCGTCGCGCGCGGCCGCCGCCGAATTGACGCAGCGCGGGATCCGCGACGCAGAGGAGCCGGAGGAACGATTTCACGGGGACGCCCTGGCCGAAGTCCGCCGCCACCTCCGGCCCGCCTTCCCGGGCGTCGCCGACGACCGGTTGCTCGTCAGCAACTGCGGGATGAACGCCGTCGACGCCGCCTTCCGCACGCTCGCCGAGCTGCAGGCCGCGCAGGGCCGCACTGTCTGGATCCAGCTCGGCTGGCTTTATCTCGATACGATCGCGCTGCTGCAGAAATTCACCCGCGCGCCGGGAGATTACGTCCGCGTCGGAGACGTCTTCGACCTCGAAGCGCTGGAACAGGTCTTCGCCCGCCACGCCGGCCGCGTCGCCGGCATCGTGGCGGAAGTGCCGACGAATCCCCTCCTCCAGACGCCCGACGTACCGCGGATCGCGGAGATCGCGCGGCGCCACGGCGCCCGGGTCATTCTCGACCCTTCGATCAGCTCGGCGTTCAACACCGAAATCCTGTCCTTCGCCGACGTCGTGGTCTGCAGCCTGACGAAGTACACGGCCAGCGCCGGGGATCTCGCGGCCGGACTCGCCGTGGTGAACCCGGCGCTCTCCGATGCCGCGGCGGTGCACGCGGGCATCGTCCGCAAGCTGGAGCCGATCCATCCGCGCGACCTCTCCCGTCTCGCCGTCGAGATCGCGCGCACCGGCGCCCTGCTGAAACGGGTTCATGCGAGCGTGCCGCGCGTCGTCGCGTTCCTCGAAAAACACCCCGCGGTCGGCGAGGTGTTCTGGGCGCTGCGCGCCGATTCGCGCGAAAATTACCTCCGGGTCGCCCGCTCCCCCGACGCGGTCGGAGCGATGATCACCTTCACGCTCAGGGGCTCGCTCGAAAAATTCTACGACCGGCTTCGGCTGCCCAAGGGCCCGAGCTTCGGCATGGAGACGACCCTCATCTGCCCGTTCATGTACCTGGCGCACTACGACCTCGTGACCACCGAAGGCGGCCGGGCGCAGCTTGCGGCCAACGGTCTCGATCCCGACCTCCTCCGTCTCTCGATCGGCACCGAGCCGGTGGAAGACATCATTGCCACCCTCGCCGAGGCGCTCGCGTGAGCGCCCTGGATCGTTTTCTCCTCGTTTCCCCGCCCTAGGCCTTCGGCGGGTGAGCGGTCAGGCGCGCGAAACGCCAGCCGAGAAAGACCGCCGCGAACGCCAGCCCGGCGGCCAGCGCGGCCCAGATCCCCATCGCCCCGCCCGGTCCGTGCACGCCGAAGAGGAACGCCCCGGGAATCGCGATCACCCAGTAGGCGATGAACGTGATGACCGCCGGCACCCGCACGTCGCTCAAGCCCCGCAGGATCGCCGCGCCCATCACCTGTCCGCCGTCGAACAGCTGGAAGAGGGCGTTGACGATCAGCAGCTGGCTCGCGAGCGCGATGACGGCCGCGTCACGGACAAACCATCCCGCGATCGTGTGCCGCGCGACGAGGTAGATCACCATGAACGACGCCGCGAACAACGCCCCGAGCGCAAGCGCGCCGAAGCCGATCGGACGCAGCCGCCCGTGCTCCCCCGCGCCGACCGCGGCGCTGATGCGCATTCCGGCCGCGGCCGACAGCCCCAGCAGGATCATGAACGTCGTGCCCGAGCACGAAATGGCGATCTGATGGGCCGCGAGCGGAACCGTCCCGAGCCAGCCCATCATGATCGCAGCCCCGGCAAACGCGGCGCTTTCGAAGAGCAGCATCCCCGAGGCCGGCAGGCCGATGTGCAGCATCTCCCGCAGCCGCGCGCCCGAGAGCGGCGCCAGCCACCGATTCGGGAGCGCCGCCCGCAACAGCGGATCGCGGCGCAGCCATGCGTACAATGCCGCCACGCCCGCGGCGCGCGAGACGAGGGTCGAAATTCCCGCGCCCATCAGGCCCAGCGCCGGGAATCCGAGATGCCCGTAGATCAGAATCCAGTTCAGCCCCGCGTTCAGCCCGACGCCCGCCAGCATGATGAACATCGGAACCCACGGCTTTCCCATCGCCTCGGCGAACTGCCGCAGCGCGAGGTACAACAGCACGGGCGTGATCGAACAGCCGATCAAACCGTAAAAGGGCTGGACGATCGCGAGGACCTCCGCCGGCTGTTGAAACCACTCGAGCCGGAACCCCAGCGCCACGATCACCGCCGTCTCGAGCGCGCCAAAAACCAGCGCGAGCACGAGCCCGTGCCGCAGGTATTCGCCGCAGTCGTCCGGCCGCCCCGCGCCGCGGGCCCGCGACACGAACACCGACACCGGCAGCATCAGGCCGATCCCGAGGACGTAGAAAACGCTGAAGACATTTCCGCCGAACGCCGACGCCGCCAGCGGAACCGTGCCCGTGTGCCCGATCATCACGCTGTCGGTCACGCCCATCAGCATCTGGCTCACCTGGCCCACCATGATCGGAAACGCCAGCGCGAGCGTCGGTCGGATTTCACGGAGGGCGGCGGAGCGGGACACGGGGACCAAGAGCATCGGCCGGCCAACCCCGCTGCAAACGGATTCACCGGCGCACGGGACGCGCCGCCCCCGCGTCCTGCGCCATGAAAAAGCCGCCGGCGGGTGACGCGGCGCTACTTCGCCTTCGCGAGCGCGTTGCGCACGGCGCCGGCCAGGTCGGCCAGACGGTAGGGCTTGGGCACGATGCCGCAGAAGCCGTGGGCGCGGAAATTCGCGAGGACGGGATCGCCGGAGTAGCCGCTCGACACGATGGCGCGCACGGACGGCTCGATCTTGAGCAGCTCCTGCATGGCCTCGCGTCCGCCCATCGCGCCGGGAACCGTCAGGTCCATCATCACCACGTCGTAAGCGTCGCCGGCGTCCCGGGCCCGCGAATATTCCTCCAGCATCGCGGAGCCGTCCTCAACCGTCTTCACCGTCAGGCCGAGCCGGCCGAGGAGCACTTCCACCATCGCGCGGATCGGCTCCTCGTCGTCCATGAACAGCACGCGGCCCGTCATCGGCTCGAGCGCCGACCGGCCTTCCTGCGGGGTGGGCGGCGCCATCTTCGCCGCCGGCAGCCAGAGGCGGAAAGTCGTGCCGCGGCCGGGCTCGGATTCCACCGCGACATGCCCCTGGTGTTTCCGGGTGATGGAATAAACCGTCGCGAGCCCGAGGCCGCTGCCCTGCTCCTTGGTCGTGAAGTACGGCTCGAAAATCCGCGCGAGGTGCTCGGCCGAAATCCCGCTGCCGGTGTCCGCGAGCGACAACTCGAGATACCGCCCCGCCGGCAGCGGCGGCTGCTGGCCCTCGGCCAGCTCGGCATTGGACAGGCTTATGCGGACGATCCCGCCGTTCTTCATCGCCTGCATCGCGTTGATCACGAGATTCTGGACCACCTGCCCGATCTGGCTGCGGTCGACGTCGGCCGGCCACACGTTGTCGTCGATCGCGAACTCCGCCCGCACCGGCGAGCCGTGCAGTGCGAACTCCGCCGCCTCGCGCACCACCTCGGGCAGCCGCACCGCCATGCGCACGGGATCGCCGCCCTTCGCAAACGTCAGCAGCTGCTGCGTGAGGTCGCGCGCGCGCAGCGCCGCGCGCTCCGCCTCCCGCAGCCAGCGCGCAACCGGCGCGCCCTCCGTCGCGGGATCCAGCTGGGCCAGGGTCAGGTTGCCCATCACGACGGCGAGGATGTTGTTGAAGTCGTGCGCGATGCCGCCGGCGAGAATCCCCACCGACTCCAGCTTCGACGCACGCTCGAGCTCAACTTCGAGGCGTGAGCGCTCCGTGACGTCGCGCAGGACCAGCACCGCGCCGATCGCGTGCCCGGTGCCGTCGTGCATCGGCGCGCAGCAGCCTTCCACCGTCCCCCGGCCGCCGATGCGCCGCAGCAGCACCGTCTGCGGCGGGAGATCGAGCACCCGCCCCGCCGCGAGCGCCGCCGTGACCGGCAGCGCCACAATCGCGCCAGTCCGCGCATGGCGCAGCGTGCAGACTTCGCTGATGTGCCGGCCGGCGGCGGCCGACGCCGACCACCCGGTGATTCCGCTCGCGGCCTGGTTGATGAAAAGCACCACCCCGTCCGGATCCGTGGTGACGACCCCTTCCGCCATCGCCCCGAACGTCACCGCCAGCCGCTCCCGCTCCGCCGCCAGGGCGAGCGCGACGGCCTTGGTCTCGGTCAGGTCGACGAGCACGATCGGCGTGCGCTCATAGTAGGGCTCGCCGTTCAGCATCGGCACCCACCAATGGCTGTGCACGTGCCGCACCGTGCCATCGACGGCATGGAGCGTCATTTCCCCCTCCGACTGGTTCTTTCCGCTCCACGCCGCCAGAAAGGACTGCCGGCGCACCTCCAGCGCCGAGGGCGGAATGATCTTGTCGAGGTTGCGGCTGATCTCGGCGGCATCCCTGGCCTTCACGATCCGCAGCGCCGCGGCATTGATGTCGATCAGCGGCAGGCCGCGCATCGTCTCGTTCCATTCCGCGGGATGCGCCTCGCCCCACGCCGCGAGGTCGGTGACGCCCGCCGCGCGCAGGCCGTTCATCCAGGCGATGGTCGACCGGTAATCGAACTCGACGATGCCGATCGGGGAATTCTCGAAGAGCAGCCGGTACCGGGATTCGCTTTCGTTCAGCGCCGCCCGGTCGCGCTCCCGCTCCGTCAGATCCGTGGCGATCGCCAGCACCTGCTCGCGGCCCTGCGCAGCGAAGACCAGGGTCGTCAGCTCCATCCGCAGGAGCCGCCCGTCCTTGCAGCGGTGCGTGAAAATTCCCGGCAGGTTCGAGCCGGGATGCATCGCCCGCACCGCGTCCCGCAACAACGCCCGCTCCGTTTCCGGGCGGATGTCCGCAAGGGTCATGCCCTCGAATTCCGCGCGGCTGAAACCGTAGAGTTCGACCGCCGCGTCGTTGACCGAAAGGAAGCGCAGCGTCGCGCGGTCGTAGATCCACATCGGGCAGGGGTTCGTGAAAAACAGCCGGCGATAGCGTTCCTCGCTTTCGCGCAGGGCCTGCTCGGCCTCCCGGCGGCTCGTGATGTCCGTGACGAATCCCTGGATCGCCACGAGCTGCCCGGCGGAATTGCGGACGGCGCGCACGTTTTCGGAAATCCAGCGGGTCGTGCCATCGGGCCGGCGGATCTCCGACTCGAATCCCGTGAGCGAGTCGCGGGTCGCCATCAGCGCGAGAAATTCCTCCCGCCGCCCCGGCAGCACGTAGAGCCCGCTCGTGGCGGCGGCCGGCAGGCGCCTGAGGTCGTCGACGCTGGCAAGGCCCAGGATCCGCGCCATCGCGGGATTCGCCGTCCGGAAACCGCCGGCGATGGGGTTTTCATAAATGCCCTCGACCGCGTGTTCGAACAGGAGGCCGTGAAGGCCGCCTCCGCGCCCGGAGGAGCCCGACGTTTTTCCCGTCCGGCGTCCCCACCACCATCCGATCAAGCCGGCGAGGCCCGCGCCGATCACCGCAGGCCATGGAACGATGACCGTCGCGACCGGAAGGAAATCAGGCGGAAAAATCGGGACGGACATTCAAGGAAAAGAGCCGGGCGCAAACAATCGCGGGGGCCTGATTTTGTCGAGGGACAAAGCCGCCAGCGCTTCGCGCGCGGACGGGCGGGCAGCGTCGCGCCGGCAGGTCCGCTTGACTTTCTCCGCCGGGCCTCCGCCCTGAAACGTCATGCCCTCTTCCCTCATTCGTTCCGCCCGGCCCGGGGACGTGCCGCTGATCCTCGAATTCATCCGCGATCTCGCCGCGTACGAGAAACTCCTCCCCGAGGTCGAGGCGACGGAGGAGAAACTCCGCGCGACCCTGTTCGCGGAGAGGCCGGCGGCCGAATGCGTGCTGGCCTTTGCCGCGACGGGCGCGCCGGCGGGCTTCGCGATTTTTTTCCCGAACTATTCCACGTTCCTCGCCCGGCCCGGGCTCTATCTCGAGGACCTTTTCGTGAAGCCGGAATTTCGCGGCCAAGGAATCGGGAAGTCCCTTCTCCTCCACCTCGCCACCCTCGCGAACGCGCGGGGCTGCGGCCGGATGGAGTGGGCCGTGCTCGACTGGAACCAGCCCGCGATCGAATTCTATGAATCGCTCGGCGCCGAACGAAAAGCCGACTGGACCATCTGCCGCCTGAGCGGCGAAAGATTGCGGCAATCCGCACGACCAGGGCCGGGCGTTCACGGATAGGTTGCAGTGCGGCAAACCGCTGCGCTAGCGTGTCGGGAATGAGCAGCGTCCCCCCGCCGAACAGCGCCATTGCCGAGCTGAGCGAAGCCCTGGGCGACGACTCGGCGCGCGAGCTGGTCGAGATGTTTCTCAACAATTTCAAGAACGTCGTCACCGAGCTCAACTCCGGCGATCGCGAGCAGCGGCGGCGCGCGGCGCACAGCCTGAAGAGCAGCTCCCACATCGTCGGCGCCAGCACCCTCTCCAGCCGCATGGCCGCCCTCGAGGCCAAGCTCACCGAGCCCACGGGCGAAGTGAGTCACGAGGATCTGACCGGGACGATCGAGGAATTCGAACGCGTTTCGCGCAGCCTTCGTCCCTACGTCCGCCAGGCCCTTTGAGCGGGCGGCGACCGGCCGGTCAGGTCTTGACGAGTCCGGCCTGCACGCACCAGCGCACCAGGCTGGCCACTTCCCGCACGCCGATCTTTTCCATGATGTTCGCGCGGTGCTTCTCCACCGTCCGCACGCTCAGGTCCAGCCGGGAGGCGATTTCCTTGGAGGAAAGCCCGCTCGCGACGAGCTGGATCACCTCGATCTCGCGGCCGGACAGGATCTGCACCGCCTCGACCGACGGCACCGTCGCCGTGAGCTTCGCGGGCGGAGGCGTGGAGGGCGCCGGCAGGTTCGCCGCCGCAACCGCGTCGGACGGCACGAACTTCGGCGGCACGTTCGTCGCAAAAAACATCCCGCCGCTCATCACCGCTTCGATCGCCTGCATCACGTAATTGATCGGTTCAGCCTTGTCGACGAAGCCATGGACCCCCTGCGCCATCAACCGCGCCGGCAGGTCGCCATCAGGATGACCGGTCAGCACAAGGATGCGCGTCGACGGAACCTTCGCGCGGACTTCGCGCACGATGTCCAGGCCGTGCATTCCCGGGAGGAAAAGATCCACGACCAGCAGCGCCGGTTTTTCCTTCAGGCAATATTCCAGCCCAACGCGTCCGTCGGCAAATTCCCCCGCAACCACGAGGCCGCGCATTCGGCTCAAGGCCATGCTGAGCATGTGCCTGAACACGGCTTCGTCCTCGATTATTACAACGCGGATGGCCACGGACCCATACCTCAATGCCCACGCTTTGCGGTTTCAAGTCTTATCCCGGTCTTCCGCAGATCGTTTCGTTATCGAAAACTGCCAACATCTATCGGTTTCACTCCGCGGCCTGCGCCTGGGAATGCACAAAAATCCGCAGCGCCCGGAAATCCTCGGGGAGGAACACCTCGCGATGCGCATTGAATTCCTCGGCGCCGCCCTTCCACTCCCGCGCGAGATAGCGGGTATGTTGTTCCGGGGTGAGCGCGAGCCAGTGCGGGCAATCGACACAATGGGAGCCGCTCAACCGCGCCTGGGCCCGCGGCAATTCCTGCCGGCGGCACGCTCCATCGGGCGAAATCTCCCGGAAGGAATCGCGGCACTTTCTGAACTCCGGATAAAGACATGCCTTGAGCAGCTGCGCCGCAGGCCCGGTCAGGCTCTCGCGCGAACCCGCCGGCAACGCGGCGAGGACGGGATCGAGGAGGCGTTCGACCTCGCCGTCGGGAAGTTTGCCGGGCGCGCCTTGTTCCGACTGCGCGAGCGGACGCGGCAACCCGACGCGTTCGACGGCTGTCCAAAGTCCGTCCGCCAGCGCCGCAACCTCCGTCGCCGGCAGCTGGGCGCGGCCGTTCTGGCGGAAAAAGCGTTCGAGAATCGCGGCGACATGCCTCGCAAATTCATTCCGTCCTGGCATCGCCGCAGGACAGACGACAAACCGCAGCGAGGCAAAGGTGGAATGCGTTGGGTTAAGGCGCTGGCGGCTGCGGCGACAGTGAAGGAACGGGCGAACATCGAACGTCCAACTTTCAACTTCCAACCTTGAATGCCGATCCGGTGGTACCAAGACATCCTATCCGGAGAGCTTCAGCGCGTGGGCCTTGGAGGTCCCAATCGAACACCGAACTTTCAACGCTCAACTCACGGCTGTCTGATTAAAAACCACTGAAGATGAGTTGATTGGGAGTGTGCCCTTCAAGGTCTGTTTGCGGTGGTTTTGTAAGCAGTTCACTGAGAGAGGATTTTTCCCAGATGCAGACACTC
>JAQGON010000066.1 GCA_028293565.1 Verrucomicrobiota bacterium
CCCGGGGCCAACACGGTGGTCGCCGTCGATTCGCTCTGCGCCGGCCAGGACGAGACCGTCCTGTTCTGCCAGGGCAGCTCCGCGCGCCAGGCCGCCGGAATGCAGTCCGTCCCGGTCGACTCGGTCGTCGTCGGCATCGTCGACGCCGTCGAAGTGCTCAGCCGCACGATTTATCCCGAGAGGAGGAAGTGAATCCGCGATGATCCTCGCCCGCATCGATGGGGTCGTCGTCGCGACCGTGTGCCATCCCAGCATGCAGGGCCGGCGCACGGTGATCTGCCAGCCGCTCAACGAGGCCGGCGCGCCGGAAGGCGCTCCGGTCCTCGCGCTCGACGCGCATGGCGCGGGCCAGCATCAGCGCGTCCTCATCTCGACCGACGGCGCCGCGGCGCGCGCGATGGTCGGCGACGAACATTCGCCGCTGCGCAACACCGTCGTCGCCCTGCTCGACGCCTCCTGAACCCATGCGCCTCGGAAACGTCATCGGCCACGTCACGCTCAGCCGCCAGGAAGCGTCCTACCGCGGCGGGCGTTTTCTCCTCGTGCAGCCCTGGAACGCCGCGAACTATTCCGGCGACGACAAGCCGCAGGCGTCCGAGTCGACGCTCGTCGTGTACGACCAGCTCGGCGCGGGCGTCGGCAGCATCGTCGGCTTCACCGAAGGCTCCGAGGCGGCGAAACCCTTTCCGGAGTCGACGCCCGTCGACGCCTACTGCGCCGCGATCGTCGACAAGGTTTTCCACCAGCTCCCAAAATAAATTTCCGACGCCGCGCAGAAACCCTGCCTGCGCCACCCACCATGCGCCAAGTCATCACCGCCGCCGACGTCGAGCAGCTCCTGCGATCGGGGCAGGGCACGGCGTCGATTCCCACCGACGCCCTCCTCACCCCCTCGGCGCGCGATCTCCTGCGGAATCCGCGCCTGCCCGCGCGTCCGGCGCCGGAGCCGAAGCCCGACTGCGGCTGCCCTCACGGCGTCGATGTCACCGACCCCGCGTCAGTGAGCCGGTTTTTCAATTCGCCGGAGCTCGAGACAATCAAGGCCCAGATGTGCGACATCGGCCGGCGGATGTGGGAAAAGGATTATGTCGACGGCAACGGCGGCAACATCACGGTGCGCGTCGGCGACGAGCTGGTGCTCTGCACGCCGACGCTGATTTCGAAGGGCTTCATGAAGCCGTCCGACATGTGCCTCATCGACCTGGAGGGCCGGCAGCTCGCCGGCACGCGGAAGCGCACAAGCGAGGCCCTGACGCATCTCGGGATCATGAAGCGCCAGCCGAAGGCGCGCGCCTGCGTGCATGCCCATCCGCCGCATGCGACGGCGTTCGCGGTCGCGTCGGTGCTGCCGCCGCCCTGCCTCATTCCCGAAGCCGAAGTGTTCATCGGCAAGATCGGCCTGGCGGAATACCAGACGCCCGGGACGCCGGAGAACGCCAACGCCGTCGGCCGGGTCGGCGTCGAGCACCAGGTCGTGCTGATGCAGAACCACGGGGTGATTGCGTGGGGCAGCGACGCCGAGGACGCGCACTGGAAGATGGAGAACATCGACGCGTACTGTAAGACCGTCTGGATCGCCTCGCAGCTCGGCAGCGGGCTGCACTCGTTCGGCCCGGCGAAGCTCAAGGAGCTGATCGGCATCCGCCAGAAACTCGGCATGGAGGACACGCGCCTCGACTCCAAGGATTGCGACCTTTGTTCACCCGGGGATTTCCGCGCGGCCCCAGTCAAGACGCCGGGAGAAGCCGCGAATGTCCGCCAAGGGACATGAATCCATGACCGGGCCAGCCTTCCGTTTCCGAATGAGATGCCTTTGAAAAAATCCAACGGACAACTCGGCTGGGCGTTTTCAAACGCGACCGTGAAGGCATTCCTGACGCGGGCGGGCGGGCAGCTGGCGCCGGTCGTCTACCGGCTCGGGCGTCGCTCCGTGCAGCCGTTCTCGATCGCGCCGTGGAAGGATGATCCCCTGCCGGGACTGCCGCGGATGCTGAACGTCTGCCGCGGGGATTTTTTCTGCGCGCCGTTCGGCGGGAATGCCGCGCCGTATCGCGGCGAACGGCATCCGGCGCACGGCGACACCGCCAATCTGGACTGGACCCTCGAGTCGCTGCAGCGATCGGCGGACGCCGTGACCCTGCACACGTCGATGCGGACGCGCTCGCGCCCGGGACGCGTCGACAAGCGCCTGACGCTCCGCCCCGGCCACGCCGCGGTTTATTGCGAGCATCTCCTTTCCGGTTTCAGCGGACCGATGCCGATCGGCACGCATCCGATGCTGAAGCTGCCGGACGTGCCCGGATGCGGCGCCATCTCGACCAGCGGGTTCAAGCGCGGTTATGTCGTGCCCGTGGCGTGGGAGCAGCCGGAGGCGAGGGGATATTCGTGGCTCCAGCCCGGCGCGACGTTCTCGTCGCTCAAGCGCGTGCCAGCGCGCGACGGCGGCACGGTCGATCTCAGCCGCTATCCGGCGCGGCGGGGTTTCGAGGACCTGGTGGAACTCGTGGGCGACGCGTCGCAGCCGTTCGCCTGGAACGCGGTGGCGCTGCCTGCGGCGGGCTATGTTTTTTTCACGGTGAAGAACCCGCGCGTCCTCCGGGAGACGGTCCTGTGGTTCTCCAATGGCGGCCGGCATTATCCGCCGTGGAACGGAAGGCACTGCAACGTGCTGGGAGTGGAGGACGTGACGTCATTTTTTCATCTCGGCCTGGCGGAGTCCGCGAAACCGAACCTTCTCAGCCGCGCGGGCGCCCCGACCGCGGTAATGCTCTCGCCGAAAAAACCGCTGCGCGTGGCGCACATTCTCGCGCTCGCGGCGATCCCGCGCGATTTCGACGAGGTGAAGTCGATCACGCCCCATCGCGGGGGAACGGTGAGACTGGTCTCCCGCAGCGGCCGCGCGGTGATCGTGCCGCTGGATCCGGATTTCGTGCAATAACGCCGGCGTCCTGCCCGGGACCCGGGGCCGGTGATCTGGGCGACAGCCGGCGGCCGATGCCACGCCGGAAAAAGCCGCTGTTCCTCCGCGGCATTTCGGTTCACGCTGGCCGGGTGAAAGCTTCCGACTTTTTCTCCCTGCCCGCGTCGCTGGCGCACTTCGCGTCCTCCTTCCCCGGAGACGTTTCGCCGTGGGAGTGGCTGAACCGCATCGGACCCGCGCTCGCGCTGCACCAGTTCGGCGCATCGCTGCCGCCGCTGCCCCCCGGCGTGCATGTGGAGGGATTCGTCTATATTCATCCCACGGTGAAGCTGCCGCCGACGGCCACGATCATCGGCCCGGCCTGGATCGGCGCGAACACCGAGATCCGCCCCGGCGCCTACCTTCGCGGCAGCGTAATCGTCGGCGAAAGCTGCGTCCTCGGGAACGCCTGCGAGTTCAAGCACTGCCTGCTGATGAACCGCGTGCAGACCCCGCATTTCAACTATGTCGGCGATTCCATCCTCGGCAACGGCGCGCATTTCGGTGCGGGCGTGATCTGCTCGAATGTCCGCCTCGACCAGAAAAACGTCGTCATTCACCTGCCCGACGGCGGCGTGGTCGACACGGGCCGGAAGAAATTCGGCGCGATCGTCGGCGAGCGCGCGGAGGTCGGCTGCAACGCCGTGCTCCAGCCGGGCACTTTGCTGGGCCCCCGTTCGCTGGTGATGCCGCTGACGGCGTTCGGCGGCTATCTCCCGCCGGCGACGATCGCGCACACCCGCCAGCAGGTGACGACGCTTCCGCGGCGGGATTGACGCCCGCCCGCGCCTTCCGCGAAGCTGGCCCTTCCCATGCGCACCCTCACCGGCATCACGCCTTCCGGCTCGCTCCACATCGGCAATTATTTCGGCGCGATGCGCCCGGCGATCGAGGCCCAGGCGCGGGGCGACTGTTTCTATTTCATCGCGGATTATCACTCGATGACGACCGTGACGGATTCCGCCGAGCGCCGCGCCCACACGCGCGGCATCGCGCTCGACTGGCTCGCGTGCGGCCTCGATCCCAAGACGAGCGTTTTCTGGCGGCAGAGCGACGTGCCGGAAGTCTGCGAGCTCACGTGGATGGTCGGCTCGCTGACGCCGATGGGCCTCCTCGAGCGCGCCCACAGCTACAAGGACAAGACGGCGAAGGGCATCGCGGCCAACTTCGGGCTCTTCGCCTACCCCGTGCTGATGGCGGCGGACATCCTGCTCTACGACACCCGGCGCGTGCCGGTCGGCCGGGACCAGAAGCAGCACGTCGAGATGACCCGCGACATCGCGATCAAGTTCAACGAAGCCTACGGCGAAACCTTCGTCGTGCCGGAGTCGGAGATCCGCGACGACGTGGCGGTCGTGCCCGGACTCGACGGCCAGAAGATGAGCAAGAGCTACGGCAACACGATCGAGATCTTCGGCGACGAGGCGGTCCTGCGGAAAAAAATCATGGGGATCAAGATGGACAGCCGCACGCCGGCGGAGCCCAAGCCGGACGCGGACAGGAACCTCGCGATCCACCTTCTCCGCCTGGTGGCGCCGGCCCCGGTCGCGCTCGACTACGAGAACCGCCTGCGGGCGGGGGGGCTCGGCTACGGCGATTTGAAGAAGGCGCTGTTCGAGCACTACTGGGGATTTTTCGCCGTCGCCCGCGCGCGCCGCGCCGAGCTGGCCGCGAATCCCGATTACGTCGACGGCGTCCTGCGGGACGGCGGCGAACGCGCCCGGGCCGTCGCGAGCGTGGTCCTCAAGCGCGCCCGCAAGGCGTGCGGGCTGGATTGATCGGGCCGCGGCTCAGATCACCGTGACCGGTGGCTCCCGCAGTTCCGCGATGCGGGCCATGACGCGGTCGCTCGCGATCTGGTAGCGTTCCTTGCCGGCCGCGGGCTCGTCGTACACCGAGGGCGGGATGGGCGCCCCGAAGATGATGCTCACGGGCGTTCCCAGATGAAGCCCGCCCCCTTTGCCATAGGCCTCGAACGAGCCGAAGATCCGCGCCGGAATCACCGGCACCTGCGCGCGGCAGCAGATCAGGCCGACGCCCGCCTTCGGCGCCTGGAGCCTGCCGTCGAGCGAGCGGGTTCCCTCGGGAAAGAGAATCAGGCCGTTGTCCTGCTTCAGCGCGCGCAGCACGCGCTTGATCGCGCTGACATCCTGCCCGCCGTCGCGATCGACGGGAATGGTCCCCACCGTGTCGAGCCACCACGACGCGAAGCCGGGTTTCCACAGCGTCTTCCGCGCAAAATAGGCGATCTGCCGCTGCACCTGGCAGCCGATCAGCGGCGGATCGAGGAAGCTCGCGTGATTGGCCGCGATCAGGAACGAACCGTGGCCGGGCAGGTTTTCGAGCCCGACGACCTCGCCGCGAAAACAGACATCGTAGGTCACCAGCGCGAGGTAGTGACAGAAGCCGTACACCGGCTCCATTTCCGCCTCGTTGTAGATCCGGCTCATGCTTGGCCGAGGCGCGCCGTGATCATCGCCGACATCTGCTCGACCACCTGGTCGAGCGAAACGTCGGTGGTGTCGATCGACGTGGCCCCGGTGGGACAGGTCAGGGGCGAGGCTTTTCGCGAGGAGTCCAGCCGGTCGCGCTCGCGAATCTGGTCGTGCTGGCCCTGGCCCGCGCGGCGCCGCTCGCGCTCGACGGGATCCGCGTGGAGAAAAAACCGGAAATCGGCGTCGGGAAAAATCACCGAGCCGATGTCGCGGCCCTCCATCACCAGCCCGCGAAACCCGTGGGCGCGGCCGACGTCGGCCAGTCCGCGCTGGTACGAGAGCAGCGCGGCCCGCAGTTCCGGAATGGCGGCGAAATGGGACACCTGGTCGTTCACCTCGCGGCTGCGGATCTCGTCGCCGGCCACCCGGCCGCCGATCTCCATCTCCGCCGAGCGGCCCCGCAGATGGGTGCCGAGCCGCAGTGCGCCCACGGCGCGGCGGACGGCGGGAAGATCGTCGGGTTTCACGCCGAGCCGCAGCAGCTCGGCGGTGATCGCCCGGTAAAACGAGCCGGTGTCGACGTGCAGGAAATTGAACCGCTCGCTGAGCGTGCGTGACGACGAGGACTTCCCCGATGCGGCGCCGCCGTCGATGGCGACGATGATGAAAGGGGAGGGAGCCATCAGGAGCCCAACGATTTTGCGCGCACCGACTCCAGCAACTCAAAAAAGTGCGGAAATGTCTTCGCGCAGCACGCGGGATCGCGGATCGCCAGCCAGGGCGTGCCGTCGCGGCGCAGGTCGTGGCAGCCCAAAATTCCAAAGCTCATCGCGAAACGATGGTCGCGATAGGTTTCGATTTCCTGGCCTGCGACGAGCGGCCGCGGATGGATCTCCAGAGAGTCGTCCATCTCGGTCACCTGTTGTCCGAGCTTCCGCAGCTCCCGCGCCATGCCGGCCACGCGATCGGTCTCCTGCTTGCGGGTGTGCGCGATGCCGGTGATCCGCGTCGGACCCGGCAGCAGCGGCGCGATCGCGGCCAAGGTGAGGAACGTGTCGGAAATCTCGTGGAAATCCTGCGCGAACATTTCCCCGCGCGGCCGCTCGCGCACCCGTTCGATCACGTCTGCGAACGCCGAATCTCCCTGCAGTCCCGAGCCCGGCGGACGCAGTCCGTTCAACCGGAGCGTCCCGCCCGCCACGAGGGGGAGCGCCTGGAAATAACTCGCCGCCGTGGCGTCCGGTTCGATCGCGTAGCTGGCCGGCGCGGCGTAACGGGCGGGCGCGCAGGAGAAGAGCGTAAAATCACCGGAGTGGGGAAGCCTCACGCCGAACTCGGCCATCAGGCGGAGCGTCATCTCGACGAACGTCCGCCGCACCGTGCCTCCGAGGCGGATCTCGACCGGCGCCGCGGCGCGGGGCGCGACCATCAGCAGGGCCGAGAGCAGCTGGCTGCTTTCGCTGGCGTCGAGCTCGACCGCTCCGCCGCGCAGCCCGCGCGCATGGATCTCCAGCGGAAAAAACCCTTCCTCCCCGAGGCACCGGATTTCGGCGCCGAGCTGGCGGAGGGAATCGATCAATCCCTTCATCGGCCGCTTCCGCATCTGCGCCACGCCGTCGAGACGATAGACTCCCCGCGGCGCCGCGGCGCAGAGCGCGGTGAGGAACCGTGCGGCGGTTCCGGCCAGGCCGACGTCGAGTTCCGCATTGCCGGGCGCGAAGCCGTTCGACTGGGCGGAAACCTGAAGCGTGAGCGCGGACGGATCGGCTCCGACGGCGAAGCCGAGCTTTCGCAGGGCCTCGCTCATCAGGTGCGTGTCCTCGCTGAACAGCGCGCCGGTCAGCGTCACCGGCCGGTCGCTGAGCGCGGCCAGGAGCAGCGCGCGATTCGTGAGGCTCTTCGAGCCGGGCAGCGCGATTTCCCCGCGGACGGGGCGCGTGAACGGTTTGACGTGAAGCGGATCAGGCAGAGGCATGGACGGGCGCAGCCTCGGGGGAACACCGTCCGGCTTCCAGCCCGCATTTCAGGCGGAGCCGGTCCCGGATTTGAACAGAAGCGAACGAAGGCAACGAAGCGCCGTCCGTTCGCTGCCTCGGGGTTGCAGGCGAGGTCCTAGGGATTTTTTGGATTCCGAACCCTCCTCCGCCTGCAACCCGGACTCCGCACATCAGACGGCGCTTCGTTGCCTTCGTTCGCTTCTGTTCAAATCCGGGACCGGCTCCGCCTGAAATGCGGGCT
>JAQGON010000070.1 GCA_028293565.1 Verrucomicrobiota bacterium
GCGCTCAACGTGCCCGTGCCCGTCGTCGACCTGCGCCTGCTGCCCGCCGGCACGCGCGAGGCCCAGGCGTTCCGGCTCGCGCGTGAGGAGGCCGCGCGGCCCTTCGATCCGCGCCGGCTGCCGCTGCTGCGCACGCAACTCTACCAATTCGAGGACACCAAGCGCATCTTCGTGCTCACGCTGCACCGCGGCATCTTCGACCACGATTCGCTTGGCATCCTGCTGCACGATCTCAGCGCGTGCTACGAGGCGCGCCGCACCTCTGCGCCGGTCTCGCTGCCGGCGCTGCCGTTCCAATACGCGGAGTTCGCCTCCGACCAGCGGCAGAAGCGGGTCGCGAACGAGGCCGACCTCCAGTGGTGGCGCACCAAGCTCGCGGAATCGCCCGCGCCGCTCCGGCTCCCCTCGCTCCAGCCGTTCGGGGCCGCGCCGGCCGGCCGCTGCCGCGTCGAGCGCCACGACCTGACACCCGCACTGCTCGGCTCGGTCGAGTCGCTCGCCCGCCGCGAGGGCACGAATGCGTTCACCATTTTCCTCGCCGCGTTCCAGGTGCTTCTGCACCGCTACACCAGCCGGGTCGACTTCGTGGTCGGCGTGGTGGCGTCGGACCGCCGCGCGCCCGAAACCGAGGGCCTGCCCGGGCCGTTCACCAAGGTCGTGCCCTTCCGCGCCAACCTCGCGGGCGACCCGACCTTCCGCGGACTGCTCGACCGCGTGCGCACCGACCTGCTCGAGGCCTTCGCGCACTCGAGCGCGCCCTTCGAACAACTGGCCGACGGCCGGAGCGAAGGGGCTCCCGGTGGCTTCGTCCGGTTTTCCCACGAGCGCAAGCTGTTCGATGCCGCGAGCTGGCCGGGCCTGAAGCTGCAGGAACTCGAACTCGACTCGGGCAGCAGCCCCGGCGAGTTCGCCTTCACGGTCGTGGAAAACGCGGGCAATCTCTCCATCCGCGCCGAGTATGATGCCGACGCCTTCTCGCCGGCCATCGTGCAGCAGATGCTCGCGCACTTCGGCGTGCTGTTGCAGTCGTCGGCCTCGCGGCCGCAATCGCGGCTGTCCGAGCTGCCGCTGCTCACCCTGCCCGAGCGCCGCCGGCTGTTCGGCGAGTGGAACAACACCGGCGCGGAATACCCCCGCGATGCCACCGTGCAGGAATTGTTTTCCCGCCGCGCGGCGAACGCGCCCGACGACATCGCGGTCGGTTCCCCTGCCGGCAAGCTGACCTACCGCGAACTTGAGCAGCGCTCCAACCAGTTCGGCCGCCATCTCCGCCTCACCGGCGTCCGGCCGGGCGTGCTCGTCGCGCTCTGTCTCGAACGCTCGGCGCAGCTCGCCGTCGCCCTGCTCGGCGTCCTCAAGGCCGGCGGTGCCGCGCTGCTGCTCGATCCCTCTTTGCCGACGCCGGTGCGCACCCGCCTGATGGGCGACGCGCATCCGGAACTCATCGTGACCGAAACCGCCTGGCGCGCGGCACTGCCGCCGACCTTCAACCGCGTGCTCCTGCTCGATGCCGAGGCCGCGGACATTCGCCGCACCGACGACGCCGGGCTCGCGGCGGTCGCGGGTCCCGATGACCCGGCTTGTGTCGTCGCCACCAATGGCACCGGCGCGCATCCGCGGCCCGTGGAAATCTCCCACCGCGCGCTCGTCAGCTCGCTGCACGCGCTCCGCCGCGTGGTGCGCGTGGTTCCCGAGGACGTGGTGTTCGCCACCGCGGCGCTGTCGGGCAGCGACGCCGTGCTCGAGTTGTTGCTGCCGCTCATCTTCGGCGCACGCCTGGAGCTGACGGGCGCCGCCGACCTCGCCGCCCCCGATCGGCTCGCGACCCTGGCGACCACCGCCGGCGCGACCCTGATGCAGGCGCCGCCCTCGCTGTGGGAAAAATTGCTGGGGGCCGGTTGGACCGGCGGCAAGTCGCTGCGGATTCTCTCCACCGGCGAACCGCTCAGCCGCGAATTGGCGGCGCGTCTCCTGCCCTGCTGCCGCGAGCTGTGGAATGTCTATGGCGCCACCGAATCCACCGGAGCCTGTCTCGCCGCGCCCGTCGGCCCGGGCCGCGCACCCGCGGTGATCGGGCGTCCGCTGGCCAACGTGCAGATCCACCTCCTCGATTCGCACCTGCAGCCCGTGCCGGTCGGCATTCCGGGCGAAATCTTCGTCGGCGGCGACGCGCTCGCGCACGGCTATCGCCGGCAGCCGACGCTGACTTCCGAGCAGTTCATCGCCGATCCCTTCCGCCGGCTGCCCGGCGCGCGGCTGTTCCGCACCGGCGACCTCGCGCGCCGCCATCCGAACGGCGAAATCGAATTCCTCGGCCGGCTCGACCAGCAAACCGCCCGCCGCGGCGTCGTCGCCGCCGGCGCGCTCAGACCCGCCCCGGCGCGCCGCGATTTTTCGCTCCCCCTCCCGCGCGGCAGCAATCCTGCCTTCAGCCCGCTGCCCGACCCCGCCTGAGCCCCTGCAAAAACTGACTCAACCCACGACCGCCATGGAAACGAATCCTACCTTGCTCCCGACCGACGACTCCCCCGCCGCCGCCATTGAGCCGCCGGTCGCCGCCTCCTCGGGCCAGCGCCGGCTTTGGTTCCTCGAACAGATGGAACCCGGCTCGCCGCTCTATAACATTCCCTACCTCGTCCGGCTGCAGGGGCCGCTCGATCCCGCTGCGCTCAAGTCCGCGCTGAACCGCATCGTCGAGCGCCACGAGGCGCTGCGCACCAACTTCGTCGCCGTCGGCTCCGAGCCGGTGCAGGTCGTCCAGAGCGAATGGGAACTCGACCTGCCGGTGACCGACCTGGGCCACTTCGCCGAAGCCGCCCGTCCCGCTGAATTGAAGAAGCTCACCGCCGCGGAGGCGCGCCGGCCGTTCGACCTCGCCCACGATCTCCCGCTGCGCACCCGGCTCTTCCGGCTCTCGCCGACCGAACACGCGCTCATGCTGGTGATGCACCACATCGCCTCCGACGGCTGGTCGATGGCGATTCTCTATCGCGAACTCGGCCTCTGCTACGAGGCCTGCGTGTCGGGCCGCGAACCCGTCCTGCGCGAGCTGCCGATCCAATTCCGCGACTTCGCCGTGTGGCAGCAGGAATACCTGCAGGGCCGCGTGCTCGACCGCCTCACGACCTACTGGAAAAAGAAAATGTCCGGCGCGCCCGCGCTGCTCGAGCTGCCGACCGATTTCCCGCGGCCGCCGCTGCAATCGCACCGGGGCGACACCGTCAACCTCCGCCTGCCGGCCAGCCTGGTCGCGCAATTGAAAAGCGTCTCGGCCCGGCATCGCGTGACCTTCTTCATGACGCTGCTCGCCGCGTTCAAGGTCGTGCTGCACCGCTACACCGGCCAGGCCGACCTCGTCGTCGGCTCGCCCCTCGCCGGCCGCGACCGCGCCGAATCGGAGGAACTCGTCGGCTTTTTCATCAACACCGTCCTGATGCGCACCGACCTCTCCGGCGACCCGACGGTGGAGGAATTGCTCATTCGCGTCCGCGACGTCTCGCTCGAGGCCTTCGATCACCGCGAGATGCCCTACGAAAAGCTCGTCGAGGAACTCCAGCCGCAGCGCAATCTCAGCTTCGACCCGATCTGCCAGGTCTTCTTCGCGCTGCAGAACATGCCGACGACGGCGCTCAGGCTTGGCGGGCTCAAGCTCAGCATCGAGCCGGTCTACACCGGCACGGCCAAATCCGACCTCACGGCCTGGGCCGCGGAGAATGAGGACGGCTCGCTGGAGATCACCGCCGAGTATGCGCTCGATCTCTTCGGCGAGGCGACCATGCGCCGCTTTCTCGGCCATTTCCAAAGCGTGCTCGAAGGGATCGCCGCCAATCCCGCGCGCCGCATCTCGCAGCTGCCGCTGCTCACGCCGGCGGAGCGCCAGGAATTGCTCGTCGACTGGAACGCCACGCCGGCCGCCTACCCGCGCCAGAGCTGCGTGCATGAATTATTCGAACAACAGGCGGCGAGGACGCCCGACGCGATCGCGCTGGTGTTCGACGACACCGAGGTGACCTACGCCGAGTTGAACCATCGCGCCGACCAGCTCGCCGCACAGCTGCGCGAACACGGCATTGGTCCCGACACCTTGGTCGGCGTCTGCGTCGAGCGCTCGATCGAGATGATGACCGGCCTGCTCGCGATCCAGAAGGCCGGCGGCGCCTATGTGCCGCTCGACCCGGCTTACCCGAAGGAGCGCATCGCGTTCATGCTGCAGGATTCCGAGGCGCCCGTGCTGCTCACGCAACTCAGTCTGCTGTCGAAGTTGCCGCCGCACCGCGCCGCGGTGATCTGCGTCGACGCGCCACCAGCGCCCAACGGCCTCCATCCCGCCGTCGCCCACCCCAAGGCGGCGACCCGCCCGGAGAACCTCGCCTACGTGCTCTACACCTCCGGCTCCACCGGCAATCCGAAGGGCGTGATGGTGACGCACCGGAATGTGGTGAATTTCTTCGCCGGCATGGACGGGGCGCTCGGCCACACGCCCGATACCCCGCCCGGCGTCTGGCTTGCGGTGACGAGCATCTCCTTCGACATTTCCGTGCTCGAACTTTTCTGGACGCTCACGCGCGGCTTCAAGGTCGTCATTCTCGCCGACGAGGCGAAACTGCCCGGCCTCGCCGACGCCCGGCGCGCCGCCACCGCGCGCCGCGCGCTCGACTTCAGCCTGTTCTATTTCGCCAGCGAGGACGGCACCGGCGGCGACCGCTACCGCCTCCTCCTGGAGGGCGCGAAGTTCGCGGACCAACACGGCTTCAAAGCCGTGTGGACGCCCGAGCGCCACTTCCACTCCTTCGGCGGGCTCTATCCGAATCCCTCGGTCGTCAGCGCCGCCATCGCCGCGGTGACCGAGCACGTGCAGATCCGCGCCGGCAGTGTCGTCTCGCCCCTGCATCATCCCGCCCGCATCGCGGAGGAATGGTCGGTCGTCGACAACCTCTCGCGCGGCCGCGTCGGCCTGTCGTTCGCCAACGGCTGGCATGACCGCGACTTCACGCTCAACCCGGCGAACTTCGCCGACCGCCGCGAGATCATGCGCAAGAACATCGGCACCGTCCGCTCCCTCTGGCGCGGCGAGTCCGTGGAATTCCCGGGCGGCCGGGGCAACGCGGTGCCGATCAAAATCTATCCGCGCCCGATTCAGCAGGAATTGCCGGTGTGGGTCACCGCCGCCGGCAGCCCCGAAACCTTCAAGCTGGCCGGCGAACTCGGGGCGGGCGTGCTGACGCATTTGCTCGGCCAGGAACTCGACGACCTGGGCCGCAAGATCAAAATCTATCGCGAGGCGCGGAAGGCCGCCGGCCACGACGAGGGTTGCGTCACCATCGCGCTGCATACCTTCGTCGGCGAAGACCTCGCGGCGGTGAAGGAAAAGGTTCGCGGGCCGCTCTGCCGCTACCTCGCCGATTCCGCCGACCTCCTGAAGGGCCTGTCGCAGGCGCTCTATCCCGGCGCGGAGATGAAGAACCTCGCGAAGGAGGAAATGGACGCGCTGATCGACTACTCGTTCAACCGCTACTTCGAACTCTGCGGCCTGCTCGGCACGCCCGCCACCTGTCGCAACATCCTGCAAAAACTTTCCGCCCTCGGCATCGACGAGATCGCGTGCCTCATCGACTTCGGCGTCGATGCCGACGCCGCACTCGAAAGCCTCAAGCTCGTCGACGGCGTCCGCGCCGAATTCCAGGACCAGGCGGCCCGCGCCGCCGCGCCCGCCCGGACCTCGCGCTCCCTGATCGAGCAACTGCAGCGTCATGGCGTCACGCATCTCCAGTGCACGCCGTCGTTCGCGCGGTTGCTCGCCGGTTCGCCCGAAACGCTCGAGGCGCTGCAGGCGCTGCGCCAACTCATGGTGGGCGGCGAGGCATTGCCCGTCGGCCTGGCGACCCAGCTCGCCTCGGAATTGCCCGGCGCAATCCTGAACATGTATGGCCCGACCGAGACGACGATCTGGTCCACCACCAGCCGCGTCACCGGCGAAGCCAATCCGACCGGCGCGGTTGACATCGGCCGGCCGATCGCGAACACGCAGGTCTATATCCTCGATGCCCACCGCCAGCCGCTGCCCATCGGCGTGCCCGGCGAATTGTGGATCGGCGGCGACGGGGTTGCCCGCGGCTATTGGCACCGGCCGGATCTCACCGCCGAAAAGTTTGCCCCGGACCCGTTTCTCGTCGGCAACCGCATGTATCGCACCGGCGACCTCGTGCGTTACCGGCCGGATGGACTCATCGATTTCCTCGGCCGCGTCGACCACCAGGTCAAATTGCGCGGCCATCGCATCGAGCTCGGCGAGATCGAAGCGGCATTGATGCAACATTCCAGCGTGCGTCAGGCCGTCGTGGTCCTGCGGGCGGACACCGTCGACGACCCCCGGCTCGTCGCCTATCTCGTGCCGGCGGGCGACGAGGAGCCGGCCGAAAAGGCGCTGCGCGATTTCCTCAAGCAGAAGCTGCCCGACCACATGGTGCCGGCGACCTTCGTGTCGCTGCCGCAACTGCCGCTCACGCCGAACGGCAAAGTGGATCGCAAGCAGCTCCCCGCCCCCCAGGGCGGCGGACGCAAAGCCGGCGCCGGCTTCATCGCCCCGCAGGCCGGCGTCGAACAGACGATCGCCGCGATCTGGAAGGACATTCTCCACACCGATCAAATCGGGGTGGACGATAACTTTTTCGATTTTGGCGGGCACTCGCTCCAGGTCGTGCAGGTCCAAAACCGCCTGCGCGAAGCCCTCAACGTCGACGTGCCGGTGCTGAAGCTCTTCCAGTTCCCGACGGTGCGCACGCTCGCCGCGTTCATCGGCGAGCAATCCACCGGAACGCCGGAGCCCTTCCGCGAACGCATCGAACAACGCAACCGCCTCCGTCAGGGGGCCGTCCAGGCCCGCCGCCATTCCTTCGCCGCCACCCGCGCATGACCCCTTCCGCCGAAAATCCCGAGGCCGTCGCCATCATCGGCATGGCCGGTCGTTTCCCCCACGCCAAAAATCTGGACGAATTTTGGTCGAACCTCCGCGCGGGCCACGAGGCCGTGTCGTTCTTCAAGGACGAGGACGTGCAGTGGCTGCCGATCGAGAACCCGCCGCGGCTCGACGACCCGAACTTCGTCAAGGCCCGCGCCGTGCTCGAGCGCCCGGAGTGGTTCGACGCCGCCTTCTTCGGCATGAACCCGCGCGAGGCGAGCGTCACCGACCCGCAGCACCGGGTCTTCCTCGAGTGTGCCTGGGAGGCACTGGAGAACGCCGGCTGCAATCCGGAAACGTATCCGGGCATGATCGGCGTCTTTGCCGGCGCGAGCATGAACTCCTATCTGTTCGCGAACATCCTGACGAACCGCGGGCTCGCCGAGGGCATGGGCTTTTTCCCCACGGTCATCGCCAACGACAACGATTTCCTGACGACACGCGTCTCCTACAAGCTCAACCTGCGCGGCCCGAGCATCAACGTGCAGACCGCCTGCTCGACCTCGCTCGTCGCCGTGTGTCTCGCGGCGCAAAACCTTTTGAGCTACCGCTGTGACGTCGCCCTCGCCGGCGGCGCGTCGATCACCTTCCCGCCGAAGCGCGGCCAGCATCACCTCGAGGGTGGCATCATGTCGAAGGACGGCCACTGCCGCGCCTTCTCCGCCGACGCCTCGGGCACCGTGCTCGGCGACGGCGCGGGCGTCGTCGTGCTGAAACGCCTCAGCGAGGCAATTGCCGACGGTGACCGGATCTGCGCGGTCATCAAGGGCACCGCGCTGAACAACGATGGCTCGATGAAGATCGGTTACACCGCCCCGAGCAGCAACGGCCAGGCCGAGGCCATCGCCATGGCGCAGGCCGAGGCCGGCTTTCCGCCCGAAACTGTCTCTTACATCGAGGCGCATGGCACGGGCACGCCGCTCGGGGATCCCATCGAAGTCGAAGGGTTGACGAAGGCGTTTGGCCTGAAGGGCGAGCGCGGACAG
The DNA here is from genome assembly GCA_028293565.1 of Verrucomicrobiota bacterium. Classification (GTDB taxonomy): domain Bacteria; phylum Verrucomicrobiota; class Verrucomicrobiia; order Opitutales; family Opitutaceae; genus Opi-474. Next base: position 7,945 of record JAQGON010000070.1, read on the forward strand.
TTCTGTGGGATCGGTTCGGTGAAAACCAATATTGGCCACCTCGACATCACCGCCGGCGTGGCGGGACTCATCAAGACGGTCCTTGCGCTCCAGGCCGGCGAGCTTCCGCCCAGCCTCCATTTCGAAAAACCCAACCCCAAGATCGATTTCGCGCAGAGCCCCTTTCACGTCGTGAACTCCCTCCGGCCGTGGCCGCGCGGTGCCACGCCCCGGCGCGCCGGCGTCAGCTCCTTCGGCATCGGCGGCACCAACGCGCATGTCGCGCTCGAGGAGGCGCCGGCGGTTCCCGCGTCCAGCCCGGCGCGCCCGCGCCAGTTGCTGGTGTTGTCCGCCCGCTCAGTGGCGGCGCTCGATCATGCCACGGCGAATCTCGCCGCGCATCTCGCCGCCAATCCCGCGCTCAATCTCGCCGATGCCGCCTGGACGCTACAGACCGGGCGCAAGGCCTTCGCCCACCGGCGCGTCGTCATCGCGGCGGATCACGCCGATGCCGTCCGCCGGCTCCGCGAACCGGCGGGCGCTCCCACGGGCACCGCCTCCGAGAGCGGCGCGCCCGTGGTGTTCATGTTCCCCGGCCAGGGTTCGCAATCCGCCAACATGGCGCGCGGGCTCTACGACACCGAACCGGTGTTCCGCCAAAGCGTCGACCAGTGCTGCCGCCTCATCGAGCCGCGCCTCGGACTCGATCTCCGCTCCCTGCTCTTTCCGTCCGCCGACCAGCGCGAGACCGCCACGCAAAAGCTCAATGAGACCGCCATCACGCAGCCGGCGCTGTTCGTCGTCGAATATTCCCTCGCCCAACTCTGGCTCAGCTGGGGCGTCAAGCCCTCGGCCCTCATCGGCCACAGCCTCGGCGAATATGTCGCCGCCTGCCTCGCGGGGGTGTTTTCCCTGGACGATGCGCTGATGCTCGTCGTCGCGCGCGCCAAATTGATGCAGGCCCAGGTCCGCGGCGCCATGCTTGCGGTGCGCCTGCCCGAAAGCGAAGCCGCCGCGCTCGCCGGCGGCCCGGTCGCCCTCGCGGCCGTCAATGCGCCGGAACTCTGCGTGTTGTCCGGCCCGGTGGAGGAAATCACCGCGCTCGAACAGAAACTCGCGGCGCGCGGCATGGGCGGAAAAAAACTCGCGACCTCCCACGCCTTCCACTCCCCGATGATGGAGCCCGTGCTCGCGCCCTTCCTCGCGGAGTTGCGCAAGGTGAAGCTGCACGCGCCGAGGATTCCCTGCATCTCCAACGTGACCGGCCACTGGCTCGAAGCCGCGCAAGCCACCGATCCGGCCTACTGGGCCTCGCACCTCCGGCAGCCGGTGCGCTTCGCCGACGGGATCGCGACCTTGTTGCAGGACGCGCAGCCGCTGCTGCTGGAGGTCGGTCCCGGCCAGGTTCTCTCCTCGCTCGCCCGCCTGCATCCGGCCACGGCCGGGCGCGTCGCGCCGGTTTCCTCGCTGGGCCGCGGTGGCGACCAGGCGGACGATCTCCGCGCCGCGCTCGAGGCGCTGGGCCGGCTCTGGCTCGCGGGCGCCGTCGTCGACTGGCCGGCGTGGCATGGCGACCGCCGCCGCCTGCGCGTGGCGCTGCCCACCTACCCGTTCGAACGCCAGCGCCACTGGATCGAGCCGCAGGTGGTCGGGAAGATTTCCGCCGCCGCCTCCGAACTGCCCGCCACCGCCACGAACTCCAGCGACGAGGAAAGGCCCGCCACCGCCGTGGTCGAGCCGCTCCCCACGCGGCTCGCGGCGCTCTTCCGCGAATTGGCCGGCCATGATTTCTCCGGACCCAATGCCGCCAAGTCCTTCCAGGAACTTGGCCTCGACTCGCTGCTGTTGACCCAGGCCAGCTTCGCGCTGCAGGAACGCTTCGGCGTGCGCGTGACGATGCGCGAGCTGATTGAGCGTTTCTCCTCGCTCGACAAACTCACCGCCCACCTCGCCGTCGCGGTGGCGCCGGAAAAGAAATCCGCCCCCGCCCCGTCCACCGCCGTGCCCGCGGTGGCGACCGGGTCCGTTTCGATTCCCCTGACTCAGGCGCAGCAGGAAATCTGGTATGTCTCCCAAATGGGGCCGGCGCTGTCCGCGGCCTACAACGAGTCCTGCACGCTGCATCTGCGCGGCGAGTTGGACGAAGCGGCCATGCGTCAGGCGCTGGATGACCTCGTCGCCCGCCACGATTCGCTGCGCATTACGTTCAACGCCGCGGGCGACCAGCAGCAGATCGCCTCGTCCGGGAAGGCGGATCTCGCCGTGCAGGATCTGTCGGCGTCCGCCACCGCGCTGCAGGAAAACCTGGACCGCCTGGTCAGCGAGCCGTTCAACCTCCAGACCGGCCCACTCTGGCGCACGCGTCTCTTCCGGCTCGCGCCGGGTCACCACGTCTTCCTCCTCGTGGTGCACCACATCATTTGCGACGGGTTTTCCCAGCACGTCCTGCTGCAGGATCTCGGCGTGCTCTACAGTTCGCACCGCGCCGGCCAGCCGGCCAATCTGCCGGCCCCGGTCCAGTTCAGCGACTATGCGCGCAGCGAGGCGCGCCGCCGCGAGACGCCCGATTATCCCGCGGCCGAAAACTACTGGCTCGCCCAATTCGCCGACGGCGTCCCGGTGCTCGAGCTGCCCGCCGACCGCCCGCGTCCGCCGACGCGCACCTACGCCGCCGCGCACCATGGCCGGAAGCTCGGCCCGGCCACGGCGGAGGCCGTGCGCCAGCTCGCGACCAAGCATGATGCGACCAACTTCACCGTGTTGCTCTCGGGTTTCACCACGCTGCTGCACCGGCACAGCGGCCAGGATGACATCGTGGTCGGCGTGCCCGCCGCGCCGCAGGTGCTCGCGGGCCTGAAGAGCCTCGTCGGCCACTGCGTCAACCTGCTCCCGATCCGCAGCCGCGTCGCGGAGGGCCAGGACTTTGCCAGCTTCCTCTCGGCCGCGCGCCGCCACACGCTCGATGCGTTCGAACACTGGCAGCATCCGTTCACGAGCCTGCTGCACAAACTCAACCTCCCACGCGAATCCAACCGCGTCCCGCTGGCCAACGTAACCTTCAACGTCGGCCGCCGCCGGGGCACGGTCCGCTTCGACGGCCTCACCGCCGAGGCTGCGATCAGCCCGAAGCCCTTCGTCAACTTCGACATCAACTTCAACGTCACGGAAACCGACGACGGCTTCGTGCTCGACTGCCATTACAGCACCGAGCTCTTCGACGCCGCGACGATCGCCCGCGCCGTCGACCACTATGAAGTGTTGCTGCGCGGCGCCGCGGCCGAGCCCTCGCGCGCGGTGCACCGGCTGCCGCTGCTCACGCCGGAGGAGCGCCACCGGATTCTCGTCGAGTGGAACGACACCGACTTGGCGTGGCCGCGCCATCATTGTCTCCACGAGTTGTTCGAGGAACAGGTCGCCCGCACGCCCGATGCCGTCGCGCTCATCTGGGGCACGCAGCGCTGGACCTATCGCCAGTTGAACGAACGCGCCAACCAGCTCGCGCACCGGTTGCGCCGGCTCGGCGTGAAACCCGAGACCCCGGTCGGCCTCTACGCCGGCCGCACGCCGGCGACCGTCGCCGCGCTCTTCGGCATCCTCAAATCCGGCGGCGCCTACATCCCGCTCGATCCCACCTACCCGGCGGACCGCGTGGCCTACATGCTCGCCGATTCGCGCGCCGCCGTGCTCATCACGGATCGCGCGCGCGCGGGCCAGCCGCCCGCGACGCCCGAGGCGCGGATCCTCGACCTCGGCGACGACTGGCCCGACATCGCGCGCGAGTCGGTGGCGAATCCCGCCAACGCCACGCTGCCCGCCAACCTCGCCTACGTCATCTACACCTCCGGCTCGACCGGCAAACCCAAGGGCGTCGCCCTCGAGCACCGCAACGCCGTCCGCCTCGCCTTCTGGGCGAAGGACGTGTTCTCCGCGGAGGAACTGTCCGGCGTGCTCGCGGGGACCTCGTTCTCCTTCGACCTGTCGGTGTTTGAGATCTTCGTGACGCTCGCCTGGGGCGGGACTGCCATTCTTGCCGATAACCCCTTGCATCTCGCCAGCCTGCCGGCGCGCGACCGCGTCACGCTGATCAACACCGTGCCGTCCGTCATGACGGAGATCCTCCGCCTCGGCGCCATGCCGCCGTCGGTGCAGACCATCTTCATGGCCGGCGAGGCCACGTCCGACGCGCTCGCGGAAAAAATGCTCGCCATCCCGCACCTGAAAAAAATCTACGAGGGCTATGGCCCAAGCGAGGACACCACCTTCGACAGCTGCGGCCTGCGCCGTCCGGGCGTGCGCAGCAACCTCGGCCGGCCCTTCCCGAACACGCGCTTCTACGTCCTCGACCGCCACCTCGAACTCGTGCCGCCCGGCGTTCCCGGCGAGATCTGCATCGCCGGCGAGGGCCTCGCGCGCGGCTACCTCAACCAGCCGGTGCTGACGCAGCAGAAGTTCATCACGCTCGCGCTGGGCGATGGCCCGCCGCAGCGGCTCTACCGCTCGGGCGATCTCGCATGCCAGCGCGCCGACAACGGCCTGCTGGAATTCGCCGGCCGGGCCGACCACCAGGTGAAGATCCGCGGCTTCCGCGTCGAGCCGGGCGAGGTCGAGACCGTGCTCCTGCGCCAGCCGGGCATCCGCCAGGCGGTCGTCGTCGTGCTCGAACTGGCGCCGGGCGACAAACGCCTCGCCGCCTATTATGTCGCCACCGATGCCGCGCACCCGCCGGCCGGCGCCAGCTTGCGCGACTCGCTCGCGCGCGACCTGCCGGACTACATGGTGCCCTCCTTTTTCGTGGTGCTGCCGGAGTTCAAGCTTACCGCCAACGGCAAGCTCGACCGCCGCGCCCTGCCCGCGCCCGAGGCCGCCGGCGCCACCGCGCGCGAACGCAGCCCCGCGCCGCGCACGCTGACCGAGGAAATGCTCGCCGGCATCTGGTGCGACGTCCTCCGGCTGCCCGAGGTCGGCGTGCATGATAATTTCTTCGAACTCGGCGGCCACTCGCTGCTCGTCACGCAGGTGCTCGCCCGCATCAACCAGGCCATCCATCTGGATCTCCCGCTGCGCCACGCCTTCGAGGCGCCGACCATCGCGGAGCTGGCCGCCATCATCGAGGACGCCCTAGTCGAGGACATCAAGTCCTCGCCGGACCTCGAATCCGAATCACACAATGTCGTCATCGCCTCCTAATGTCGCCCCCGAGTCGCAGCGCAGCCTGCCGCACGCGAACCTTTCCGGTCCGCAACGGACGCTGCTGGAGCAGCGCCTGCTCCGGGCCCGCCAGGCCGGCGCCGCGCGGGGCCAGGCCCGCCCCGCGATCCTCCCGCAACCCGACGCCGATGTCATCCCGCTTTCGCACGCCCAGGAACGCCTCTGGTTCCTCGACCAGCTCGTGTCCGACCGGAGCCTTTACAACATCTACCAGGCGATGCGCCTGACGGGCCCGCTCGACGTGCCGGCGCTCGAGCGCGGACTCGCCGAACTGGTGCGGCGCCACGATGTGTTCCGGACCAACTTCGCCTCCCGCGAGGAGGGCCCCGTGCAGGTCATCAGCGATGCGGCCGAGTTCAAGCTGGAGCGCGCCGATATTTCCCATCTTGCGGCGGACGATCGCGACCGCGAACTGACCACCCGCCTGCAGGCGGAGGCGAAGCGTCCCTTTGATCTGGCCAACGACCCCCTGCTCCGCGCGCTGCTTGTGCGGGTGAAACCCGACGAACACGTGCTGCTGCTGGTGATGCATCACATCGTGTCCGACGGCTGGTCGCTGGGCCTGCTCTTTCGGGAGCTCGGGATTTTGCACGAGGCTTTCTCGTCCGGGAAGCCCTCGTCGCTGCCCGGGCTCCCGATCCGTTTTGCCGATTACGCGCTGTGGGAGCGCAAGACGCTCCAGGGCGACGCGCTCGAGAAGAACCTCTCGTTCTGGCGCCGCCAGCTCGAGGGCGCTGCGATGCTGGAAATGTCGACTGACCATCCGCGCCCGGCCGAGCCGTCGGTGCGCGGCGCCACCGTGTCGCGCGTCCTGCCGCCGGAACTCGTCCGCGAAATCCGCGCGCTGAGCCAGCGCGAGGGCGCGACGCCGTTCATGACGCTGCTCGCGGCCTTCCAAATGCTGCTGCACCGCTACACCGGGCAGGAGGACATCGTCGTCGGCTCCTGCGTCGCGGGCCGGCCGCAGGTCGAGCTGGAAAATCTCGCGGGGTTTTTCGTCAACACCATCGTCCTGCGCACCAGCGCCGCCGGCCAGCCGACCTTCCACGACCTCCTGCTGCGCACGCGCGAGACCGTGCTCGGCGCGATGGCGCATCAGGATTTTCCCTTCGAGAAACTCGTCGCCGAGCTCAAGCCGGACCGCAGCCCGACCCGGAATCCGTTTTTCCAGACCATGTTCGTGCTGCAGAGCGCCAGCGGCCCGCAACCGCAGGCGGCCGGCCTGAAGTTCGAGCCGGTCGAGTTCGACAATGGCACGTCCAAGTTCGACTTTTCCCTCTCGCTCGCCGAGTCACCGACCGGCGGGCTGCACGTCGCGGTGGAATACCGCACCGACCTATTCGAGGCTGCCACGATGGAGCGGCTGCTCGGCCACTACCAGGTCCTCCTGGCGGCGGCGGTCCGCTCCCCGGGGGACTCCGTCGCGCGCCTCCCGCTGATGTCGGCCGCCGAGCGCCACCAGGTGCTCTCCGGCTGGAACGCCACCGGCACGGAGTTCCCGCGCGACCACTGCATCCACGAACTCGTCGAGGCCCAGGTGCACCGCACCCCGACCGCCCTCGCCGTTGCCGGGCGCCACCAGCAATGGACCTACGCCGAACTCAACGAGCGCGCCAACCGCTTCGCGCACCAGCTCGCCCGGCTCGGCGTCGAGTCCGAGATGCCGGTCGCGGTCCTCGTGCATCGCAGCCCCGACATGATCGCCGTGCTGCTCGGGGTGTTGAAGGCCGGCGGCGCCTACCTGCCCTTCGATCCCGTGCATCCCCCGGAGCGCATCGCCGCGACCCTGCGGGACGCCCGCGTGCGCGTGCTCGTCACGGAAAAGGCCTTGTGGGACCGCCTCGCGCAACACGCGCGGGGAATCACGCCGCTGTTTCTCGACGCGGACACGGACGAAGCCGTGCGCGAACCCACGGGCAACCCCGGCCGCACCGCCGCCGCGGAAAATCTCGCCTACGTCATCTACACCTCGGGCTCCACCGGCACGCCGAAGGGCGTCGCCGTCACCCATCGCAATGTCGCCAACCTCATCACGTGGTATCAGCGCGCGTGGAAGATCCTCCCCTCGGACCGGACCACGCAACTGATGAGCCCCGCCTTCGACCCGTCGGTCCTCGAGATCTGGTCCTCGCTCACCATCGGCGCGAGCCTGCACCTGCCGCCGGACGACGTCCGCGTTTCCCCGCCCGATCTCGTGCGCTGGTACGAAGAACACCGCATCACCGTTTCCATCCTGCCCACGCCGCTCGGCGAGGCGCTGCTCGACGAAAGCTGGCCGCGCTCGACCACGATGCGCCTGCTGCTCACCGGCGGCGACCGCCTGCAACGCCGGCCGCCCGAACACCTCCCGTGCCCGCTGATCAATCTCTATGGCCCGACCGAGAGCACCGTGGTGACCACGTGGTCGACGGTCGCGGGCGAAGGCCAGGCGGTGGGCGCGCCCGACATCGGCCACCCCATGGCCAACACCGAGGTCTACGTGCTCGATGCGCAACTCCAGCCCGTCCCCGCCGGGATTCCCGGCGAACTCTTCATCGGCGGCACCGGCCTCGCCCGCGGCTACCTGCATCAACCCGGGCTCACCGCCGAGCGCTTCGTGCCCAACCCGCTCGCCGATGCCCCGTCGGCGCGGCTCTACCGCACCGGCGACCGCGTCCGCTTCCGCGGCGACGGCGCGCTGGAATATCTCGGCCGGCTCGACGAGCAGGTGAAGATCCGCGGCTTCCGCATCGAACCCGGCGAGATCGAGGCCGCGCTCTCCGCGCAGCCCGGCGTCCGCGAATGCGTCGTCGTGGCGCGCGAGGATGTGCCGGGCGACAAGCGCCTCGCGGCCTACGTGGTCGTCCCCGCCGGCGCCAAGCCGGAGTTGCAGGTCTGGCGCGACGCCCTCGGCCGCCGGCTGCCCGACTACATGGTGCCGTCCGCGTTCGTGCTGCTCGACAAGCTCCCGCTGACTTCCAACGGCAAGATCAACCGCGCCGCGCTGCCCGCGCCGGATCGCGACGCCGGTTCCGCCCGCCGCGCCGCCGTCGCGCCGCGCGACGCGGTCGAGACGCAGCTCGCGCGCATCTGGGAACAGATCCTCGGGCTCGAGGGCGTGGGCGTGAACGAAAGCTTTTTCCAGCTTGGCGGCCACTCGATGGCGGGCGTGCGGCTCTTCTCCCGGATCGAAAAGGAATTCGGCCGCCGGCTCCCGCTCGCGTCGCTCTTTGAGCACCCGACGATCGAGGAACTCGCCCACCGCCTGCGCTCGCCGGAGACCGCGACCACCGTCTCCTCCCTCGTGGCGTTGCAGCCGCGCGGCACCCGTCCGCCCGTCTTCTTCGTGCACGGCGCGGGCGGCGGCAACCTCTGGACCTACACCAACCTCGTCCCGCACCTCGGCGCCGACCAGCCGGTCTACGCGCTCGAATCGCGCGGCATGCGGGGACTCGCGGAGTTCACGACCATCGAGGAGATGGCGACGCACTACATCCGCGAAATCCGCACCGTCCAGCCGCAGGGCCCGTATTACCTCGCGGGTTATTGCTTCGGCGGGAACGTGGCGTTCGAGATGGCGCTGCAGCTCGAGGCGGCCGGGGAGCGCGTCGCCTTCGTCGGCCTGCTCGACAGCGCGGCGTCGAACAGCTCCTACCAGAAAATCCCGTGGTGGCGGCCGGAGTTTCATTACCGGTTCGCGGCGAACACCGCGTTCTGGCTCACGGATTTTCTCGCGCAGTCGGGCCGCGACCAGTGGCGCTTCGTCCGCCGCAAGGCCCGCGCGATTTTCCGCCGGCTGGTCCGCGGCGAGGGCGCGCCGGAGGTCGACGAGGTGATCGACGTCAGCCTCTTCCCCGAGATCGAACTCGACCTCTGGAAAACCCATCTCCGCGCCCTTGCGCGCTACGAGGCCCGCTCCGCCTATCGCGGCAAACTCAGCCTGTTCCGCACCCGCGGCCATCCGTTCCTCTGCTCGTTCGACCCCGTGTTCGGCTGGGGCCCGCTGTCCGGCGCCGTCGACATGGTCGGCGTGCCCGGCGCCCATGAGCGCGTGTTCATGGAACCGCACGTCCGCGATCTCAGCGCCCGGTTCCGCGCGCGACTCGAAACCGCCCAGCACCAAACCCTCTCCCCTGCCCACCCATGAAGCTGTTCTCCTTCCTCTTCTCCCGCTGCCGGCACATGCTGGTCCTCACGGTCATCACCGCCCTGGTGAGCGGCGCCTGCAACGCCGGCCTCATCGCGATGATCAACCGCCTGCTGAACGACCCGAACCGCAATGCGGTCGTTGTGCTCGCCGCGGGCGGGTTTGCCGCCCTCGTCATCGGCAAGCTGGCCACCGGCCTCGTCTCGCAGCTGTGGCTCATCCGTTATTCCCAGCAGGCCATCGCCGACCTCCGCCACGAACTCGTCCGCCGCATCCTCGGCGTGCCGCTGCGCCGCCTCGAGCAGATTGGCGGCCCCCGCCTGATGGTTGCGCTGGTGGACGACGTCAACAGCCTCATGCAGGCCCTGCTGGGTTTCCCCACCCTGACGGTGAACCTCGCGGTGCTCGCCGGCGGCGCGGTTTACCTGACGTTGCTGTCGTGGCACATGCTCGTCGCGCTGACGGTGCTGATCGTGTTCGGCGCCTGCTGCTACCGGGTGTTCATCTCCGCGGGCTTCCGCTCGCTCGTCCATGCCCGCGAGGCGGAGGACCGGCTCTACGCCAATTTCCGCACGCTCACCGACGGCATCAAGGAGCTGAAGCTGCACCAGGAACGCCGCGAGGCCTACCTGAACGAAAGCCTGCGCAGCAGCACCGAGGAATTCCAGAAGCACACCGTCGCCGCCGAGATCCGGTTCGTCCTCGCGCACAACTGGTCGCACCTTCTCTTCTACGTGCTCGTCGGGCTGATCCTGTTCCTGCTCCCGACCTTCCAGCATACCGACCTCAAGACGATGACCGGCTACGTGCTCACCGTGCTCTACCTGATGGGTCCGCTCGCCGGCGTGATGAGCAGCATGGCGGTTTTCAGCCGCGCCGACGTGGCGTTGCAGAAAATCGACACCCTCGGCGTCTCGCTCGGCTCGCAATCCGGCGAAGCCACCGCGGGCGCCGCGGCGCCAACCAGCTTCTCGCGGCTTGAGCTCAAGGGCGTCGCGCACACCTACGGCAGCGAGGCCAGCGACGACCGCTTCGTCCTTGGGCCGATCGACCTCACGTTCCGGCGCGGCGAACTCGTGTTCGTCGTCGGCGGCAACGGCAGCGGCAAGTCCACCCTCGCGAAGATCATTACCGGCCTCTACCCGCCCGAGGCCGGCGAGATCCGGCTCGACGGCGTCCCGATCACCAATGCGAACCGCGACGATTTCCGGCAGCTGTTCTCCACGGTGTTCGCCGACTTCTACCTGTTCGAGACCCTGCTCGGGCTCGGCACGCCGGATGTGGACGTGCGCGCCGCCGAATACCTCGCGCAGCTCCACCTCGACCACAAGGTCAAGATCGTCAATGGCCGCGTCTCGACCACCGCGCTCTCCTCCGGCCAGCGCAAGCGCCTCGCGCTGCTCACGGCCTACCTCGAGGACCGGCCGTTCTATGTCTTCGACGAGTGGGCCGCCGACCAGGATCCGCTGTTCAAGGACATCTTCTACCGCCAGCTCCTCCCCGAGCTGAAGCGCCGCGGCAAGACCGTCCTGGTGATCACGCATGACGACCGCTACTTCAACCTCGCCGACCGCGTGCTCAAGCTCGACTACGGCCAGCTGATGGCCGCGCCGGCCGCGGAACTCTCGTTCGACGCTCCCACGCTGGCGACCGCGCGCCAGGCGTGAGCGCGCCACTTTCGATTCCCATGCCTGTCATTCTGAGCAAACCGAAGAATCCAGTAGCCGAACGCGTAAGCGTTTGGCCGCGCCGTCACCGGCGCAGCTACGGGTATTTCCTCACATGACCGATGTCCCCACCCTCCATTGGCCTGTCCCGTCCGGCTTCCCCCTGTGGAATCACGGGGAAATCCACGTCTGGTGCGCGTGGCTGGACGAACCCAGCCTGGGCTTCGAGGCGGCGGTGCATTCCTTGTGCGCCGGCGAACGCGCCCGGGCCCGGGCGTTTCATTTCGATCACGACCGCGATCGCTTCGTGGCCAGCCGCACCATCCTCCGCCAGTTGCTCGGCGCCTACCTCGACCACGACCCGGCGACGCTGGTCTTCAACTACGGGCTCCTCGGCAAGCCCGCCCTCGCGCCTCCCTTCATCTCGTGGGAGTTCAATCTCTCGCACGCCGGACCGCTGGGACTTTTCGCTGTGACGCGCGGCCGCCCCGTTGGCGTCGACCTCGAGCCGGTCAAGGATCTGGCCGACCTGCCGATGCTCGAAAAACAGATTTTCCCGCCGGCGGACCTCGCCCGGCAGCAGGCTTTGCCGGGGGAGGAACGCCGCGGCGCATTTTTCCGCCGCTGGACGGAATTCGAAGCGGTCGGCAAGGCGCGTGGCGTGGGCCTCGACCTCGACGCGCCTTTTTCCACCGCGCATCCCTCCTCATTCCGGCTGGAGGCGATCGAACCCTGCGCCGGCTACACCGGGGCCGTCGCCACCAGCGGACTCGCGCCCCGCCTGCGCCTCTTCCGATGGACCAAAACCGCGCTTGCAACCCGCGGGTCGCATACGGCGGTTACCGCGGCCTGATTACCGTGGTTACCCCATCGGAACTTATCCGGGCCCTGCTACTCTAAAACCCTATGGATCTAGGCGCCC
>JAQGON010000071.1 GCA_028293565.1 Verrucomicrobiota bacterium
ACGCTCAACGTCCTGACGCTGCTCGCGCTCGTGCTCGCGGTCGGGCTGGTGGTCGACGACGCGATCGTCGTGCTTGAAAACATCTACCGGCGGCTCGAAGGCGGCGAGCCGGTGATCCGCGCCGCGATCTTCGGGGCGCGGGAGGTGGCCTTCGCGGTCATCGCCACTACGCTGACGCTTGCCGCGGTGTTCGTGCCGGTGGCGTTCCAGTCGGGGCAGATTGGCCGGCTCTTCTTTGAATTCGGACTGACGCTCGCGGTGGCGGTGCTGGTTTCCGCATTCGTCGCGCTCACGCTGACGCCGATGCTCTGTTCGCGGCTGCTGAAAGTGACGCTCGTCGACGGCCACCGGCAGCACGGGCGTCTCTACACGTGGACCGAGCCGTTTTTCGTGGGGTTGAACCGCGCCTATTCGCGGATGCTGCGGGCCGCGCTGCGGTTCCGCTGGCTGGTGCTGGCCGCCGTCCTCGCATTCACGGCCGCGGGCCTCTTTTCGTACACCCGGCTCCAGCGCGAGCTGGCGCCGCTCGAGGACCGCGGAATTTTCGTCGCGAACTTCATTTCACCGGTCGGATCGACCCCGTCGTACAATATCGCCTACGCGAAGGAAATGGAGCAGATCATTCTCGCGACGCCCGAGGTGGACCGGACGTACAACCGGACGGGCGAGGGGACGCGGGGATATATTTTCGTGACGCTGAAGTCGTGGGAGGACCGGGTGCGGAAAACCCAGCAGGTGATCGGCGAGCTGCGCGGCAAATTCCAGCGGGCCATCACCGGCGGGCAGGCCACGGTGAGCCCCTCGAACCCGCTCGGCGGCGGCGGCGGCGGCGTGCAAATCGTGCTGCAGGGAAGCGATTTCAACAAGCTCCAGGAGGTGGGCGGCCGCCTCGTGGACCGCATGCGCGTGAACCGCATCTTCAACCAGCCGCGGCTGGATCCCTCCCCGACGAAGCCGCAGCTGGTCGTGCGGATCGACCGCTCCAAGGCGGCGGACATGAGCGTCGCGATCTCGGACATCGGCAACGCGCTGGAGACGCTGCTCGGCGGAAAGCGCGTGACCGAGTTTCAGCGGGGCAACCAGCAGTACGACGTCGTGATCCAGGTCGAGGACGCCGACCGCGCGACGCCGCGCGACCTCGCGCGGCTTTATGTGAAATCGCGCACCGGCAACCTGGTCCAGCTCGGGAACCTCGTCACGTTCATCGAGAACGTCGTGCCGGAGAGCTATCCGCATTTCAACCGGCTGCGGTCCGTGACGGTTTCCGCGCAGATCAACCTCGGCTCGACCCTCGGCGACGGCGTGGATTTTCTCGGGCGCGAAGCCGAGACGCTGCTCCCGGAGGGCTACAGCTACGCGTGGGATGGCGGCACGCGCGATTTCGTGGAGGGGCGCAACGACACCTTCATGATCTTCGCGCTCGCCCTGGTTTTCACCTTTCTGATCCTGGCCGCGCAGTTCGAGTCGTGGATCCACCCGATCACGATTTTCACCGGCGTGGCGATCGCGGTGGCCGGGGGCCTCCTCGTGCTCTACTGCTCCCGCTGGTGGGGCGAGGCGATGACCGACAATCTCTTTTCGCGCTTTGGGCTGATCATGCTCATCGGCCTCGTGGCGAAGAACGGCATCCTGATCGTGGAGTTTGCGAACCAGCTCCAGCTGCAGGGCAAGGACGCCTTCACGGCGGCCTTCGAGGCGGCCTCGATCCGGTTCCGCCCGATTCTCATGACCGCGATCGCGACGATTCTCGGGGCGGTGCCGCTGGCGCTGGCGCAGGGAGCGGGCGCGGAGACGCGCAATTCGATGGGCGTGGTGGTGGTCGGCGGACTGACGCTGTCCACGTTTCTCACGCTGTTTGTCGTGCCGATTTTCTATGTGATCATGGACCGGCTGAGCGTGCGGCTGACCGGAAAATCGAGCGCGCACGGCCTGCGCCAGGCCGAGGAGATCGCGCAGGACGTGGCGGGCGGTTAGGTCGCGCGACAACGCGCTCCTTTTCGAAACCGCATCTTCCGGTAGCAGCCGACGTCAGGCGGCTGTAGCACGCGGTTGATCGAACAAGCGCAATCCGTCCACCGCCTGACGGCAGCTGCTACCGGAGGTGGAGCGTGTTGCCCTCAACGCGCTGGAGCCGCGAGCCGACCTGAAAGTGTCGACGGAGCCAAAGGGTGGAGCGCATTGCCTCAATGCACTGGAGCCGCGAGCCGACCTGAAAGGTCGACGGAGCCGCCAACGCATTGGGACAATGCGTTCCACCTTGGCCTACTTCGCCTTCTTGGCGGCCTTCTGGCGCTCGCCCTGGTTGAGGATCCGCTTGCGGAGACGCAGGCTCTTCGGAGTGACCTCGACGAGTTCGTCGACGGCGATGTATTCGATCGCGCGCTCGAGCGAAAGCTTGGTCGCCGGCGTCAGGCCGGTCGCGACGCCTTCGCCCTGCGAGCGGAAATTGGTCAGCTTCTTTTCGCGGACGGCATTCACGGAGATGTCCTCGTTGCGGGGATTCTCGCCGACGATCATGCCCTCGTAAACTTTTTCACCCGGGCTGACGAAGAGCTTGCCCCGCTCCTGCACCATCACGAGCGCATACGGCGTGGTCTCGCCCGCCTCGGTGGCGATCAGGGTTCCGGTCAGGCGCGTGAGCACTTCCCCGGCGAAGGGGCCGTATTCCTTGAACAAGTGGCTGAGGACGCCGCGGCCGCTGGTCGCGTTGACCACGTCGATTTCCATGCCGATCAGCCCGCGCGTCGTGATCGTGGCCTCGATCATCGTCGTGTGCGGAAGCTTTTCCATGTTCGTGAGCAGGCCCTTGCGATTCGCGAGGTTCTGCATGATTGCGCCCACGCATTCGTCCGGCACTTCGATCCACACGGTCTCGTAGGGTTCGTGCCGCGTGCCGTCGACGATCTTTTCGATCACGGTCGGGCGCGACACGAGGAGTTCAAATCCCTCGCGCCGCATCGTCTCGACGAGCACCGCGACTTGCATCGCGCCGCGAGCCTTGACGTTGAAGATGCCGGCTTTGTCGGTGTCCTCGATCTGGATGGAGACGTTCAGCTTGAGTTCGCGCATCAGGCGCTCGCGCAGCTGGCGGGAGGTGACGAGCTTGCCTTCCTGGCCGACGAGCGGGCCGTCGTTTACGCAGAACTGCATCTCGAGCGTCGGCGGGTCGATCTGGGTGAAGGGCAGGGCATGACCCGCTTCATCGGCCGTGAGCGTGTCGCCGATATCGACATCCTCGAACCCCGAGAGGCCGACAATGTTGCCGGCGACCGCGGTTTCGGTTTCACGCGTGCCGAGGCCGGTGAATTCAAATACCTTGGTGATCTTGGCGCGGATCCTCTTGCCGTCCGAGTGGCGGACGACGAAGACCGGGTCCCCGATCCTGGCGATGCCGCCGAGAATCTTGCCGACCGCGATGCGTCCGACGTAGTCGCTCCAGTCGATGTTGGAGACGAGCATGTGGAAGGGCTCGTTCGGCTTCGCGAACGGCGGCGGAATGTGGTCGAGGACCGTCTGGAAGAGCGGGGACATGTCCTTTTTCTCCTCGCCGAGGTGGTACATCATGTAGCCGTCGCGGCCGGAGCCGAACACGACGGGGGCGTCGAACTGCTCCTCGGTCGCGTTGAGCTCCATCAGGAGCTCAAGGACCTTGTCGTACATTTTCGCCGGCTCGGCGTTTTCGCGGTCGATCTTGTTGATCACAATCACGACCTTGAGCCCGTGGGCGAGCGCCTTGCGGAGAACGAAGCGCGTCTGGGCCTGGGGCCCGTCGTAGGCGTCGATCACGAGCAGCACGCCGTCGACCATGCGCAGCGCGCGCTCGACCTCGCCGCCGAAGTCCGCGTGTCCGGGGGTGTCGACGATGTTGATGGTCTTGTCCTTCCAATGCACCGACGTGTTCTTCGCCTTGATCGTGATGCCCTTTTCCTTCTCGAGATCCATGGAGTCCATGGCGCGTTCCTCGACCTGCTGGTTGGCGCGGTAGACGCCGCCTTCCTTGAGGAGTTTGTCGACGAGGGTGGTTTTCCCGTGGTCGACGTGGGCGATAATGGCGATGTTACGGATGTTCTGGTTCATGGCGCGGACGCGTTCTGGTCTTTGGAAAAGAGAAGAAAGTGCTGAGCGCATCCGGCGAAAGCAAGGCCGAAGGCGGCGTTGTTTGGAGGATTGAATCTCCCGCTGGAAATTCCGCCTCTGCGTCGAGGCGTTAAAACAAACTCCCCCCGACGCTTCTGTCCCGCTCGACCTTTTTTCGAAACGCCGGGAGGCTGGACGCAACGATCGCTGACCCGAATGACGGACCCGCTTTTTCCGACCTCCGCTCCGCGCCTCGCTCTCGCCGGCATCCACAAGGCCTTTGGCGCGACGCAGGCGCTCCGTGACGTCTCGCTCGAGGTGGCGGCGGGGGAGGTCCACGCGATTGTCGGCGAGAACGGCGCGGGCAAGACCACGCTGATGAACATCCTGGGCGGCACGCTCGCGCCCGATGCGGGATCGATGCACCTCGACGGCGCGCCTTACCGGCCGCACGACACCCTCGATGCCCGGAAGCATGGCGTGGCGATGATTCACCAGGAGCTAAGCCTCGCGCCGCACCTGAGCGCGTGGGAAAACATCATGCTCGGCGCGGAGCCGCAGCGCGTCGGATGGCTTCGCCGCGATGCCGCCAAGGAAGCGGCGCGCGCGGCGCTGGCGCGGCTCGGACACCCCGATTTTCCGCTCGATCGTGCAGCGGGCTCCTGCTCGATCGCCGAGCAGCAGATCCTGGAAATCGCCCGCGCGCTGCGAACCGAGCCGCGCGTGCTCATCATGGACGAGCCGACGAGCAGCCTCGCCCAGGCGGACGTCGAGCGGCTCTTCGCCGTGATCCGTCAGCTGAAGCAGCGCGGCGTGAGCGTGATCTACATCAGCCATTTCCTCGAGGAGGTGAAGCGCATCGGGGATCGCTTCACCGTGATCAAGGACGGTCAGACCGTCGGGACCGGCCCGCTCGGCGAAATCCCGCAGTCCCGGCTGGTGCGGATGATGGTGGGCCGGGAGGTCGCCGAGCTTTATCCCCGGCGCGTTCCCCGTTCGGGCGAAACCATTCTCCGGGTCGCGGGACTTTCCGCCGGGCCGCGCCTTGCCCGCGCAGACTTTACCCTGGCCAAGGGCGAGATCCTGGGCATCGCCGGCTTGATCGGGGCCGGGCGGACGGAACTGGTCCGCGCGGTTTTCGGACTCGACGCCTGCGACGACGGAGTCGTGACGCTCGAGGGTTCGCCGCCCCTTCGTACAACGCGGGCGAACTGGCGGGCCGGGTTGGGTTTCCTGAGTGAAAATCGCAAGGAGGAGGGGCTGATGCTCGGGCTTTCCATCGCCGAAAATACGGCGCTGCCGAAGATGGCCCAGTTCGGCCGAAGCGGCTGGTTGAACCGCGGAAGGATGGAAACCGCGGTCAACCGCTGGATTTCCCAGCTCGGGATCAAGGCCCGCGATCCGCGGCAGCCGGTGGGCGAGCTGTCCGGCGGCAGCCAGCAGAAAGTCGCGCTCGCTCGGCTGCTCGAATATCCGGCACGCCTCTTTCTCCTCGACGAGCCGACCCGCGGCATCGACGTCGGCAGCAAGGCGCAGATCTACGAGCTGATCGCCGGCCTCGCCAGCGAGGGCCGCTCGGTCGTGCTTGTGAGCTCGTACCTGCCGGAGCTCTTCGGGATGTGCGACCGGATCGCGGTGATGCGCCGCGGCGAACTGGTCGAGTGCCGGCCCGCGAAAGACTGGACCGAAGCCACATTGATGACGGCCGCCATCGGCTCCGTGAATTGAACTTCCGGCCGCGATCCCGATCCTTTTTCGGCATGGCCGCCACGAAGACCCGACCCGGGTTCACTGAACCCGACGGGATGGGTTTCTCCGTGTTTTCCGCGGGCTCTCCGGAGTCTCCGGGCAATGGGGGCTGTTTTCTCGACGGAACGAAGTGCTGGCCTCACGACGCAGGGGCGCCTCATGATTTTGCCTCCGGAATTCCTTCCTGTGCCTCTTGCGCATGAGGACTCCCTTCGAATGAGCGCCAAATCCCTCCTCGCGAAACTCGGACCGTTCCTCGGCCTGCTGCTGGTGATCGGACTGTTTTCGATCTCGACCGAGGTGCGCGGGTATTTTCTGACCTACGCGAATTTCAAGATCATCCTCACGCAGACGGTGATCGTCGCGATCGGCGCGCTGGGGATGACCCTGATCATCGTCAGCGGCGGGATCGATCTGAGTGTCGGCTCGAGCATCGCGTTCACCAGCGTGGTCGGCGCGATCCTCATCCAGCACGGCTGGCCGGCGCCGGCGGTGGTGCTCGCCGTCGTCGCCGCCGGCGCGGGGATCGGGCTGCTCAACGGCGCGGCGATCGCGGCGCTGCGGATGATGCCGTTCATCATCACGCTTGGCATGCTCGGCGTGGTGCGCGGCGCGGCCAAATGGCTCGCCGCTAATGAGACCGTCAATTACGACGGCTCGGTCATCAACAGCTGGATGACGACCCGCGATCCTTTCGGCTGGTCGCTGCCGGCCGGCGCCTGGGTCTCGCTGGCGGCGGCGGCGGCGACGGCGGTCCTGCTGCGGCAAACGGTGTTTGGCCGGCACGTCTTCGCGATCGGGTCGAACGAGGCGACGGCGCGGCTCTGCGGTGTTCCGACCCGGCGGACGAAGATCCTGATTTATGCCTTGGGCGGGGCGTTTTTCGGGCTGGCGGGATTGATGCAGCTCTCGCGCCTGCGGCAGGGCGACCCGACGGTCGCGGTGGGGCTGGAACTCGACATCATTGCGGCGGTGATCATCGGCGGTGCGAGCCTGAGTGGCGGCGTGGGCACGGTGCTCGGGTCCATGATCGGCGCCCTGATCATGGCGGTGCTGCGCAACGGTTCGCAGCAGATGGGCTGGCCGACGTATTTCCAGGAGATCATCATCGGCCTGGTGATCATCGCCGCGGTGTTCCTCGACCGCCTGAGGTCGAAGTAGCACGGGTCTCCGACCCGTTGAGTTGGACGCGAGCAGCGGCCGCGTCCCCGCCGCAGCACCGGGGTTCAGGGTTTCTCGCGTCCCGCTTCACGGGTCGGAGACCCGTGCCACTTTGCCACTTTTACAGCTGCTTCATCAGCACCTTCGCGTTGCGGCCGCTGTCCTCGTAGAGCTTCAGGCGCGCTTCGGGCAGGATGTCCTTCGTGGTCTCCTCGAAGCCGCAGACGTTTGTGAAGAAGCCGAAGCTCTGCGTGGAAAGCGCGATCACGGTCTTCGCGCCGCGCTCCTTCGCCATCAGGCAGGCATACTCGATCATTTTCTTGCCGATGCCGCGATTGTGATAGAACGGCAGGACGTAGAGCGAGCCGATCTCGGCCATCTCCGGCTTGTCGGGATAGAAATAGAGCGTGACGCACGCGATGATGTTCTCGTCGATCTCGAAGACGAAGAACTGGTCGATGTTCTTCTCGATCGCCTGCTGGGTCCGGTGGATCAGCTCCTCGCGGCGGACGGCGGCGCGGGTCAGGTTGTAGAGGAGACGGACGTCGCTGCGCTTCGCCTTCCGGATCTGCTGGTAATCGTTGCCGTAGACGAGCGACCCGACGCCCTCGCTCGAAAAGATCTCGCTGATCAGCCCGTCGAACACGCGGCCGTCGACAATGTGCACGCGCGGCGTGCCGTTTTCGATCGCCTTGACCGCATGCGCCGCCTTGCTGCGCGCGGGCTCGGCGATGAGCGCGGGCTCGTCGGTGAGGATCGTGCGCAGCGCGTCGACCGAGATTTCCCGGCGGACCTCGCCGTCGATCTCGAGCCCCCCCGAGGGCGTGAGGTACACGATCTTGGTGGCATGCAGGGCCTCGGCGAGTTCCGCGGCCAGCTGGTCGGAGTTGACCCGCAGGGATTTTCCGTCGGGGCCGAAGGCCACCGGCGAGACGATCGGCACCACCTGGCGGTCAATCAGCTCGGTGATGAACTCCTTGTCGATGCGCTCGACCCGGCCGGTGAACTGCTGGTCGACGCCCTTGATGATCCCCACCGGCAGCGCCCGGATCGAGTTGGTGATGGCGCTTTTCAGGCTGTTCTGGGTCAGCCCCTCGAGCAGGGCGTGCGAGACGCGCGACGAAGCGCGGATCGCGAGGTCGAGCGTCGCGGCGTCCGTCACGCCTGTGCCGTACGCGTCGCTGATCGGCACGCTGCGCAGCGCGGACAGCTCGATCAGCTGCTGGCCGATGCCGTGCACGAGCACGATTTTGATCGCGAGGCTGCGCAGCACCGCGATGTCGACGAGCAGGTTGCCGAGGTTCTCGTCGGCGACGATCGCGCCGTCGATCGCGATGATGAAAATCTGGCCCTGAAAACGGGGGACGTACTTCAGAATGCCGCGAAGATCCGTCGGTTTGATCGTCGTCGCGTTGGCGTTGGACGAAGCGGGCGGGGTGGTGGGGCCGTTGCCAGTGCTCATCAAGGGATTTGGGAGCGCAGTTCTCGACGAAGCGAAGGGGCGCGTCAATGCACTTGGAGCGACCAGGCGCGCGACGCGTGCGCGCCGACCAGCGTGACGCGGTAGCTCCCGGGCTTCAGCGTTCCCGCGGGCACGGTGACGCGGACGAGACTTTCGCGCGTGCGCGAAAGCAGCCCGCCCGCCAGGCGATCGAAGTCCGGGGCGACGACGATCTCGTCGCCGCGAACATACAGCGCCGCGCCCGCCAGCTGGAGCCGGTTGTCGGGCAACGTGCACTTGAAACTGATCGGATAGGCGAACATCGAGCTGGCCGAGCCCGCGGCGGACACGCTGATGATTTCGGCGGGAAGCGTGGGCATGTCGACCAGCGACGACTGCAGCGACGGAGGCAGGCCCGCGTCGGCGGCGGCGACCGCGGCGGCCGGGGCTTGCGCGGACGAATCGGTCGGGAGGTCCGCGTCCAGCGCGATGCGCTGGTACCCGGCCGAGAGCAGCCGCCTGGTGTTCGCGCGATCCTTCAGGTCGGCGTAAGGACGGAACGCCGGGCCGGGCTTCCGGTAGTGCAGGGTGAGGTAGGTGTACGCGCCGATGCCGAGGACGATCACGAGGACAATCCATTTCATCGGCCAGGGCTGGCGGCGGGAGCGCATGCTGGCGGGGAGTTGAAAGTTGAAAGCGGAAAGTTGAAAGCCGGAATCGAACGGCGGGCGTGGCCCGGGCGTCACCGCCTGGCCTCCCCCGAACTTTCAGCTTTCAACTCCCGCGCGCGGGCTGTTTCGTTGCCGGACTTCATGAAATTCTGGTCGCAGTATTTTATTCCGACACTCAAGGAGAGCCCGGCCGACGCCGAGATCGCCTCGCACAAGCTGCTCATCCGGGCCGGGCTCGTCCGGAAACTGGGAGGCGGGCTCTATACCTACCTTCCGCTCGGCCTGCGGGTGATGCAGAAGCTCACCCAGATCTGCCGCGAGGAAATGGAGCGCGCCGGCGCGATCGAGCTCCAGATGCCGCTGCTGCACCCGGCGGAAAACTGGGTCCACGGGCCGCGCTGGGCCGCCGCGCGCGAGATCATGTTTCGCGCCGACAGCGCCGGCGAGGGCAAGCGCAGCCCGCGCGAGCCGGAGTATGTCCTCGGGCCGACCCACGAGGAGATCATCACGCCGCTGGTGAAGGCCGAGATCACCAGTTACCGCGACCTGCCGAAGAATTTCTTCCAGATCGCCACGAAATTCCGCAACGAGATCCGCCCCCGGTTCGGCCTGATGCGCGCGCGCGAGTTCGTGATGATGGACGCGTATTCGTTCGACGCGACCGACGAAGGCTCGGTCAAAAGCTACCATGCGATGAAGGCCGCGTACGAGGCGTTCTTCCGGCGGATCGGCGCCACGGCGATCGCGGTCGAGGCCGACACGGGCGTGATGGGCGGAAGTTTCTCGCACGAATTCATGGTGCCGGCCGAGATCGGCGACGACGACGTCATCTATAACGAGGAGAGCGGCTACGCGGCCAACCGCGAGAAGGCCACGAGCGGGCTGGTGCCGAAAGATCTTCCCGACGCCGCGCCCGCGGGCGGCCTCGAGGAATTCGCCACCCCCGGCGTGCTGACGATCGCGGCGCTCGAGGCGGCGCCGCATTCGGTTCCGGCCGACCGGCAGTTCAAGACGCTGGTCTATGTCGGCGACGGAAAGCCGTTTCTCGTCATCCTGCGCGGCTGCGACGAACTCGAGGAGACGAAGCTGGGGTCGCTCGGATTCACGGTGTTCCGGCCGGCGACTCCGGAGGAGATCGAGCCGGTGATGGGAGCCAGGCCGGGCAGCCTCGGCGCGGTCAGGGGAACGGCGAAAAATTTCCCGGCGCTCGCGGGCGTGTTCGCCGACCAGGCGATCCGGCTCGTCGGCAACGGCGTGACCGGCGCCAACAAGGACGGCTTCCATCTGCGCAATGTGAATGTCAGCCGCGACCTCGCGGTCACGAAGTTCGGCGATTTCCGCCGCGTGCGTCCGGGCGAGCCCGACCCGCGCTCCGGCGCTCCGCTGAAGGTGCGGCGCGGCATCGAGGTCGGCCACATCTTCAAGCTCGGGACCAAATATTCCGAAATCTTCGGGGCGGCCTACACCGACGACCAGAAGCAGAACCATCCCATGGTGATGGGCTGTTATGGCATCGGGATCAGCCGGACGCTGCAGGCGATCATCGAGCAGGGCCACGACGCGGACGGCATCGTCTGGCCGTGGGCGGTGGCGCCGTTCCAGGTCCTGATCTGCCTGCTCGACCCGCAGCTGCCGGAGGCGATGGAACTCGCGCGCACGCTCGGGGCGGCGGCGGAGGCGGCGGGGGCGGAGGTGATCATCGACGACCGCGCGGAACGCCCGGGGGTCAAATTCAAGGACGCCGACCTGATCGGCGTGCCGCTGCGGCTGACCATTGGCGGACGCGGCCTCAAGGACGGCATCGTGGAGCTGAAATGGCGGGCCGCAAAGGACATCGCGAAGGTGCCGGTGGCGGAGGCGGAGGCGCAGCTGGCCGCCGCGGTGCGCGAGGGACAGGCCAAGGCATGATTCTCGCGCAGGCAAAGACCCAGGTCAGTCCGCTGCCGCAGGCGGAGACCGAGCTCGCGCTGGAGGGAGTCTGGCGCGTGGTGGTGTTGAACGATCCCGTGAACCTGATGTCTTACGTCGTGTTGGTCTTCAAAAAGGTATTCGGATTCGACGAGACGACCGCGCGCCGCCACATGCTGGAGGTGCACGAACGCGGTCGCTCGGTGGTCTGGACCGGCCTGCGCGAGAAGGCCGAGGCCTACGCGTTCACCCTCCAGCAATGGCATCTCACGACGATCCTCGAGTCCGATGAAACGCATTGAGGTCAAGCTGGCGCTCCCGGTCGTCGCCCCGCTGCTCGACGTGATCAAGGGCATGGCGGACAGCCTGAGGCGCAGCCTCGCGGCGCCCCTGGGCCTGACGGACCTCGACGCCGATTACGGCACGGCCTGGGCGGATGAGCTGGTGGCGGCGCAGAACGAGGACGTGAAGACGCTGCTGGCGCTGTTCAACGAGGGGTTTTTCCGCGAGGGCGTGATCGCCTTCGACGAGGACAATGCCGAGCAGATCGTGCGCGCGACGGCGGCGGTCCGGCTGCGGCTGCGCGAATATTACCTGAAACCGCTGGCCGACGAGAGTCTGGAAAGCGGCAACGTCGAGCTGGAGGAACTGGATGAATCGCTGCGAAAGGCCTTCATGTGCTATCTTTTCCTCGCGACGATCCAGGAACTCATCATCCAGCATCTCGATTCGAGTATCCTGGAATCGTGACGGTGAGGTTTTTTCGCCACGGAGTTCGGAGAGGTGGCACCGAGGTCACGGAGTTCCAAACCTAAGGACGGGATTTACAACCCTGGCTGGCCTCCGTGACCTCGGTGCCACCTCTCCGAACTCCGTGGCAGAAGCGGGCCGATTCGGCATTTGACCCCTGACCAGACCCACTTACCGTCCTGTCCGACACCCTGCAGTGTTCGAGGTGCTTTCAATAACTGCTCTTTGCCTTGAAATTATATCGGGAGCTGAACCCGCCGCGGAAGATGCCAGGCCGTAAACCGGAAGGCAGACGCTACGGAGGAGGCGCCCACCTTAACCTAAAAAGGTCTTGAGCCTTTGAGCATACGGCACAGGCGGGGCGTCACTTTTTTCCATGAATCCGGTGTACTACCAAATCCTCCACGTGTTCGCGTTGCTTGTCCTCACCGCGCAGACGTTCGGGGCGTTCGCGAACCCGCTGCCGGAAAACCGCCGCCAGACGCTCGTCATCACCGGCATCGCGAGCCTGCTGGTCCTCGTGAGCGGATTCGGGATGGTTTCGAAACTGTACGGAAATCATTTTCAGGCGTGGATGGTGGTGAAGATGGTGTGCTGGCTGGCCTTCTCCGCCCTCGCGGGCATCGCGTACCGCCGGCCGGCCCTGCGCGGCACGCTCGCCCTGGTCGGCTTCGGGGCGCTGCTCCTGGCGCTCGTCATGGTCTACGCCAAGCCGCAGTTCTGACGCGGGCGAAGCAGCGCCGGGTCCCTGACCGGCGAATGGAGTTTGCCCCGTGAAACGACGCGTTCGAGCCCCACGAGACCCCAACCGCCGGTCGGAGACCCGGCGCCTTTTCGGATGACGGATCCAGCAAGCGGAACCACCGCCGCCGACACGATCTGCGGGCTCTGGGTCGCCGGGGACGGACGGGTGCATCTCACGCTGGCGACGCCCGAAGGCGGACGCGTGGAGCGGATCGCCGCGTTCCGGCCGTTCGCGTGGCTCAACGACACTCCCGCCGGAGCCAACCTGCACGGCATCACGATCGAGCGCTTGAACGGCGAGGGGCCTTACGACCGGATCGCGCACGCGGAGAGCCTCGCGACGTTCGATGGTTTCATGCGCCAGGCGAGGTTGAGCGTGGGGGTCGATGCAATCCGTCCGATCGAAAGCCAGTACCTGCTGCAGCACCGTCAGCGGCTTTACGGCGACCTCGCGTTCCCGCACCTGCGGCGGTGCCAGCTCGACATCGAGACCGCCTCTGCTGACGGGAGTTTCAGCGACGCGGGCAAAGCCGGCGACCGGGTGCTGGCGATCGGCCTGCGCACCGGCGGGCGCAACCGTCTGCTGCTCCTCGACGAAATGACCGACGCCGCCGAGAAAAAACTGCTCGAGTCGTTCAATGCCGCGCTCGGCGAAACGGATCCCGACGTCATCGAAGGCCACAACCTCTTCAAGTTCGACCTCGATTATCTGCGCCAGCGGTGCCGCCGGCTGAAGGTCCCGTGCGCCTGGGGCCGCTACGGCCAGAAGGCGACGTTCCGCAGCAGCCGCCTGAAAGTCGCGGAGCGCTGGATCGATTTCCCGCGCTGCGACCTGCCGGGCCGGGCGGTGATCGACACGTTTCTGCTCGTCCAGCTGTACGATATCACGACGCGCGAGCTCACGGCCTACGGGTTGAAGGACGTCGCGGTCTTCTTCGGCATCACGGACGAGTCGGGCGCGGACCGCACGTACATCGAAGGCAGCCGCATCCAGGAGGCCTTCGTGAACGACCGCGTGCGTTTCTGCGCGTACCTCGAGGACGACCTGCGCGAAACCGAGGGGCTCGCCGATCAGCTGCTGCCGACCTACTTCGAGCAGGCGCGTTCGTTCCCCACCATGCTCCAGGAAGCGACCCTGCGCGGCGCGACCTCGAAGATCGACCTGCTTTTCCTCGAGGAGTACTACCATGCGCGGCAGGCGTGTCCGCTGCCGCCGGAGGTGCAGCCGTTCGACGGCGGCTACACGCGCAGTTTCCAGGAAGGGGTTTTCCGGCACGTGCTCCATTACGACGTGGCTTCGCTGTATCCGAGCCTGCTCCTCAGCATCGGGCGCAATCCGAAGACGGACACGCTCGGCGTGTTCATCCCGCTGCTGCGGCGGCTCCGCGACTACCGCCTGAAGTACAAGCTGCTGGCGCGCTCGGCGGCGACCGAGGAGGAGCGGGCGGAGGCGCAGGCGCGGCAGGCGAGCTTCAAGATTCTGATCAACTCGTTCTACGGTTACCTCGGTTTTTCCGGCGCGCGGTTCGGCGACGGGGAGCTGGCCGCGGAGGTCACGCGCCGCGGGCGCGAGCTCCTGCAGGCGCTGATCGCGGAATTCGGCCGGCACGACTGCACCATCCTCGAGGCCGACACCGACGGGATCTATCTCTCGTCGGAAACCTATTTCAACCGCCCGGACGACCTGCTGGCGCTGGTGGCCCCGATCCTGCCGGAGGGGATCGAGCTCGAGTACGACGGGCGCTACGAGGCGATGTTCTGCTACAAGATGAAGAACTATGCGCTCTACGACGGCGAGAAGGTGACGCTGCGCGGCAGCGCGCTGCGTTCGCGGGGCATGGAGCCGTATCTCAAGAAACTGAGCGACCAGCTGATCACGTTTCTCCTCGGTGTGTCGCCGGATTCGCCGGTCGTGCTGATCGAGGAATACCGGAAACGGCTCTCCGACCGGACGATGATCGTCGCGGAGCTCGCGAAGAGCGAGACGCTGAACCAGAACCCGGACGCGTACGAGCGGTTGATCGCGGAGGGCGGGAAACCGCGGCGGGCTTCCGCCGAGGCGGCGCTGCAGATGAGCCCGCGGCCCCGCATGGGCGAACGCGTCAGCTATTACATCACGCCGAAGACAAAGGGGAAGACGAGCGACTGGCAGCGGGCGAGGGCGCTCGCGCTGTTCGACGTCCTGACGGCGCCGTACGACCCGGAGTACTACGCGGAAAAACTCGACGATTGGCTGCTGCGCTACGGCACGTTTCTCGGGGTGAAGCCAGCCCCGCCGGCTCAGGGCGAATTGTTCTGATTTCGCGGCAGAGGTTGATCGCGAGGCGGAGCGCCCAACGCGTTGAGGGCAACGCGTTCCATCTTCGGTTCCCGCCTGACTGAAAACGGTGGAGCGCATTGCCCTCAATGCGCTGGAGGTTTGAGCAGGCCTCAAAGGAGTGACGGAGCGTCCAACGCGTTGAGGGCAACGCATTCCACCTTTCGCTCAAACGCGCGTCGCGGCGCGCTTCACCACCCAGTCGACGATCGCGGCGTCGTTGTTTTCGTTTCGCCACACCAAGGTGAGAAATTCCGCGGCGAGGATGTCGTTCG
>JAQGON010000080.1 GCA_028293565.1 Verrucomicrobiota bacterium
CGCCGATGTGGTTCAGGCTGTTGCTGGTGAAGTCGCCGTAGTTGACGAAAAGGATGTTCACTCGATGAAGTCGCGGGCAGCGCGCAGGGAGGGGTGAGTCGGAAAAAGGGGGACGGATCTCCCGGCCGGGGCCGGGAGCCGCGAGCAAAGGAGAGAAAGCGAAAAATCACCAGCGGTCATTGCGGAAGGGATCGGGGAGGTCGGTCATGCGCGCGGCCCGCCGTCCGCACCCTTCATGAGCCCTTCGGCGAATTCGAGGGCGGATTTCGCGGTCGCGGCCCAGGAAAAGGCGCGGCTGCGCTCGAGGCCCGCGATGGACCGTTGCGCCCGGGCGGCGGGATTGGTTTCAAGTGAGATCATCGCGTCCGCCAGGACATCCGCCCGGTCGGGCGGAAAATAGAGTGCGGCGGAACCTCCGACCTCCGGCAGGCTCGCGCGGTCGCTGGCGAGCACCGGCAGTCCGGCGCCCAGCGCCTCGACCACCGGCAGGCCGAATCCCTCATGCCAGCTCGGCGCGAGCAGGGCGAAGGCGGCGGCGTAGTGGGCGGCAAGGTCGCCGTCGCTCACATACCCGAGATAGCTCACGGGCAGGCCCTGCGCCTGGAGTTCGCCCAGGCGGGACCGGACGGCTTCCGATTTCCAGCCGCCGCCGCCCACGATGACGAGCGGCCGGCGCTGCTTCGAATGCGCGTGGTACAACGCATACGCCTCGAGCGCGGCAAGGTGGTTCTTCCGCGGCTCGAGCGACCCGACCACGAGCCACGGCGCGCCGGCGGCCGGCGACGACGGGAGCGCGGCGCGCGGGAAACGGCTCGCCCCGGGCGCGAGGCAGTTGGGACGTCCATGCAACCGGAGCCAGTCCGGGAGCAGCAGCTCGAATTCCGTCCCGGTGAACCGGCTCACGAACATCAGGCCGGCCGCGCGGGCGAGCGCGCGCAGGATTTCACGCTGGCACACCAGGCGCGTTTCGTCGGTGGCGAAATCCCGCTGCGACCAGAAGGCGAGGTCATGCACCGTATAGATCAGCTTGGTGTGCGGCATCCGCGGCGCGTGGAAATTGAAGGAGAAGACCACATCCGGTTTCGCCGGCAGCGGCTCGCCCGTGGCGATCTCGCGCCAGAATTCGCGCGCCGCCGCCGGATTCAGCGAGCGCAGCGGCGCGGTCACACGCGGATCGTCCACCATCGTCCCGCGGCGGGTGTCCCCGTTGATCCATGCGCCGAAGTGGTGGTAAAGTTCGAACGTGTGCCCCTGTGGCAGTCCCTCCGCGATCAGCGCGCGGCTCAACGCATCCGCATACCACGCGCAGCCGGCGCGCTCGGCACAGGTCTGCGAGACATCGAGGCCGATCTTCATGGGGTTTGCCGCCGGGCGGCCGACGCGAGGAAATGCGCCAGGCGCCCCGCCTCGAGCTCGAGGGAAAAGGCGGACAGCCGCGCGTGTCCGCGGGCGACGAGAGCATCCTTCACGTCGGTGCGGATCGCGACGCGGCGCATCGTTTCGGCGAGCGCCTGGGGGTCGCGCGCGTCGACGAGCAGCGCGGCATCCCCGGCGACCTCGGGCAGCGCCGACGCCGTGGCGGCGATGATCGGAACCCCGAAGCGCATCGCCTCCAGCAGCGGCATGCCGAAGCCCTCGCAGAGCGACGGGAAAACCAGCGCGCCGGCGCGTTTCCACAGCGCCACCAGGGCTTCGTCCGTCACGTGTCCGAGGAAGGCCACGCGTTCGGCGAGTCCGAGTCCGTCGCTCATCTCGCGCAGCTGCGCCATGCGCTCGTCCGGGTGCCCGGTGAACACGAGGGGCCATGCGCGGGAACCCGCGGCCTGCGCGTAGAGCCGGTAGGCCACGAGCAGCGCCTCGTGATTCTTGTGCGGCCAGAAATTCGCCGGATAGAAAAAAAACGGGTCGTGCGGCGCGCCGTCCGGGAGCGGAGCGTCGACATCCGGTAGCCGCCCCTGCACGGCGTTGTAGGTGTGGAAGCAGCGCGCCGGAGGAACGCCGTAGTGGTGCCCGAGACGCTCCACGACGTGGCGCGAGTTGCACTGGAAATAGGTCGCCGTCCGCGCGACCTCGGCGAACCGCGCATGGCGGTGGTTGACCTCCTCGACGCTCAGCGCCGCCGGCAGGTCGCGGTGCAGGAGGTCGACGATCAGGCTGACGCTTGGGATTTCCGGCGACAGAAACTCGGACGTCCCGAACGGCGCGTACAGCACGTCGATTCCCGCCTTCGCGAGCGTCGCGTCGGAGACCGGAAGCTCGCCGTTCGCGCGCCAGCCGTCGCGATCGCGGCGATGGACGGAGAGCGTGCGCGGCCTCGGCGTCCGGGCGACGCCCGGAATCGGCACGGGTCCGCCGGAAGGCGCCTCCGCGGGTTCGATCACGAAATCCCTGGGCCGCAGGACGGCCGCGAGCTCTGCGCGGAGGGACGCGGGCGCGAGCACCGCGAAGTTGAATTCCGCCCCGCGCTGCCGGCCGATCTCGGCGAGAAACGAAAGCACGAACGGCTTCACCCCGCCGTTCGCGCCACCCGGCTGGAGACGGAGGAGATCGACGCCGATGCGGAGAGCTCCCGAACCCTGCGCGCGGGACCGGCGCACCGCGTTGAGCGCCCGGCGATGCGATCGGCGCAGGGATCTGTTTCCCAGTCCGAGCCGGCGGTGGAACGGGGCAAAATAATTTCCGGCTTCCGCGGCGGCCCGCTCGCGGGCGAGGCGGAGATTCCATTCCTCCTCCAGCGCGGCGGTGCGCGGACCCCAGCGGGCGAGGAATCGCCGCGCGTTGCGAAACTCGTGATCGGAGCGTCCCTCCGAGCCGGAAACGTGGTGGCGGACCACGCTGGCGGTCGCGAGCAGGTTCGCGAATCCGTCGTCGCGCGCCCGCAGACAAAGGTCCGTGTCCTCGAAACCGTTGCGGTAGCCCTCGTCGAATCCGCCCTGGCGCAGGAACCACTCGCGGCGCACGAGGCAGCAGGCGGCGGTGACGGCGGGAAACTCCGCGATCGCGCCGAGGCTCCGGATTTCGTCGAGGCCGGCGCGATAGTGGACGGGATAGCCGCCGTTGCGGAAGACGACGCCGGCGTGATCGACCGCGCCGGTTTCGGCGTCGAGCTGGATGTTGCCGACAACGCCCGCCTTCGGATACGCAGCGAAGGCGGCCAGCATCGGGTCGAGCCAGCCGCGCCCGAGGACGAGGTCGTTGTTGAGGAGGGCGAGGAATTCGCCCTGGGCGACGCGGGCGGCGCGGTTGTTGGCGGCCGCGAACCCGCGGTTGCGGTCGTTCAGCAGCACGACGTGGGGCGGGCCCAGGTCGCGCAGCATTTCGCGCGTGCGGTCGGTGGAGCCGTCGTCGACCAGGATGATTTCGTGTGCGAGTCCCGCCGGCACGGTGGCGCGGAGGGAGTCGAGACAGGCTTGGGTGAGCTCGAGCTGGTTGTAGAGTGGAAGGATGAACGAAACCTGCACTCCACTCAGATTGGGCGGCGCCGCGGCCGATGTCTAACGACTAATATTTTAACCCCGGGCCGCGCAGTCCGACCCTTCGCGATCTTCGTGACCTTCGTGGTTAAAAAACCTGGCCGCCTTCGCGCGCCTTGCGGTGAAGCCCCAGCCTGCTCAGGAAGCCATCTTGGCCGCTTCGGGCGCGGCGGTGGGAAGGTCCGCGAGCTTGTTCTCCATGAACTGCCGGACTTCCCCGAGAGTGCGCAGCGCGCGCAGCTCCTGGTTGTTGATTGTGATCTGGAGGGCCTCCTCCACCTGCATCACAATCTCCATCATCGTCAGCGAATCGATCCCGAGATCCTCGGCGAGACGCAGGTCGGCCGACGCTTCCTTCAGCTTCGGGCGGAGATTCGATTCCACATAGCGCTCGATCACGCCAAAGATGATCGCGGGCAGATGCTCCACGTTGCCCGTCCGGCGGAACTGGCAGGCGGCCTCCAGCGTGGATGCGGAACAGCGCTTCAAGGTTTCCCGCAGGCTGGCTTCGTCCTCCGGTTTGAATTCACGGCCGACGACCATGAACGGATTGCTCGGCATCGGAAGTGGTAGGGATTCCATATCGGGGAATGGTTGGGTGCCGCTACGGGTGCCAATAATGGACAACATCTGACCGGAAAACCTCTACCGGGTTCGAAAAAATCCCTCCGGCTTAGGGGTGAGCCCCTAGAAGGTCGCCGTCAGCGAAAGCGAATACGTGCGTCCGCGCCAGTCGCCGTAGGGTTGGACCCCGACGCCGGACCCGCCGCCGAGATAGCGCGGAAACTCCGTGCCGAAAACGTTGTTCACGCGGATCTGGCCGCGCAGGCCTCGCCGGGAATTCCGCCACGGCAGCCAGCGCCCCAGCTCGCCCTGGAGATACGCGTCGAACTGTTCGTGCGAGCCGATCCGGTCGGCCTGCTGGGCGGGCTGCTGCAGCAACGGCAGGACCCGCGAGTAAAAGTAATGCCCGTCGACGCCGAATCCGAATTCGTCGCGCGACCAGCCGGCGCCGAAGTTCGCGCGGTATTTCAGCAGGCCGAACGCCGGCGTGTCGGGATGCCGGAGCTCGTCGACCGCCGGGGAGGTGGGATAGATCTGGACGTCGTAGCGCTGAAAATAGAGCAGCCGCGCGTAGGCCTCGAAGGTACCCCCCAAAACTCCCGCGTGCGAATAATCGACGGATGCGGTCCAGTTCTGCGAATGCCGCGACGCCACGTTGACCGCGCCCGTGGTCAGATGGGTCAGGCGTCCGTCCGGCGCGGGAGCGCGGGTCACGCGCTCGGGAAAAACCGCCTCGAGGTTCACGACGTCCTGGGCCCCGAGCACGGTCACCTCGTTTGTCTTCCTCGTGTCGACAAAGTCGAGCGCCGCCCGAAGGTGGTGCCGCTTTCCCCGTTTGAAGACGAGGCCGGCCGTCTGCGTGACCGCCTCCTCGGGCCGGAGGTTGGGAGCCGGCGCCTCGTCGGCCTGCACGTCGTAATACTCCTTCTTCACCGGGTCGTAGATGTTGCTGTAATTCACGCCGGGAATCCCGCCCGGTTGGGCGACCGGAAGGCTCATCTGCGGCGTCGGCACGCGGTTGGACGTCGTGAAGCTGCCACGCATCGAAAAACCGCCGCGAAAATCCACCTTGAGCCCGATCGTGGGCGCGATGTTCGTTTCGCGGGAGGTGTCCGCCACGATGTACCGCGCCGCGAGGTCGCCCTCGAGGGCATCGATCCACGCCGGCAGGCGGTGCGCCGGGAGGAGCGGCGCCTGGATTTCCCCGAACACGCTCACGCGCTGCAGCGTCCGGCCTTTCCAGGGCGTGGGCGCGCTGGCCGGCGAACCGTCGGCATAGAGGCGCTCGTCGAGATAATCGGAAAAATGCGTGCGGCGATAATCCGCCCCGACGTTCAGGATGCTGCTTCCGGTCGGCAGCGACAGCGAGCGGTTCGAGAGGCGGAGGGCGGCGTCGAGCGTGTCGTAGTCGCCGAGCGTCACAAATTTTCCCCGACCGCCGCGGTAGGTCAGGACGCGGTCGTAGAACTCGGGCGGCGGCCCGAAGGCCTGCGTGTCGCGCAGCGGGTTGTAGATCCCGGCGTCGACCAGCTGCTGCCAGCGCGCCGGATCGGCGCCGCCGAGCCCGCGATAGCGGGTGACATTGCGAGCATACTGGCTGTCGGCCGAGACCTGCCAGTCCGCCGGAAGTTTCAGCAGGGCGCCGGCGACCACCGAGAAAAAATCCAGGCGGGCCTCGTTGTAGTTTTTCCCCAGGCGCGGCGCGATTTCGTTGAGCGAGACCCTCGCGTCCTGGTGAAAAGGGTTGAACGGCGAGTCCGCGGCCAGGCCCAGGTCGGCCGGCATGACATCGAACCCACGGTTGACGACGGTGTGGGCGTACGTGAAATCCGCGCCGACCTGGAGCGAGGGGCTGAAGTCGTAGGTCGTGGAGAAAAAATACGAGGCGCGCCGCTGTTCGCGTCCGTAAGGATAGTCGCGGCTGTTGGTGGAGGCCGCCGTCCCGCCGAGAGTGCCGAAGAGCGCGAAGTTCCGCACGCCTTCGCGTCCGGCGAACGCGGCGAGTCCGCCGGCGCCGTCCGCGCCGGGAACGACGGATGTCACCGGGGCGGAGCTGCCGGAAAACAGCGGCATGTCCTGGTTGACGCTGCGGATGTTCGGAGTCGCGCGAAACACCGGGCTGGCCAGCGGCACGACCTGCGACGGCGTGCGCTGGATGTAGCCGAGCTCGGCTTCGGTCGCGGGCTGCGAATGCGTGTAGGTCGCGCTCAGCCGCACGCGGAGCGCGCCGTGGAGCAGCGTCTGGCCGTCCTGCAGCGACACCGAGATCTGCGGCGCGTCGTACGAGGCGAGCGCGTTCGTGTACGTCGCGGTGAGCTCGGTGATGTCCTGGTTGGGCCGCAGGACGATGTTGATCACGCCGCCCACGGGATTCCCGCTGTAGAGCGCGGACGCGGAAACGGGCAGCACCTCGATCTGTTCGACGAGGCTGACAGGAATGAGGCTCACGTCCGGCGGCAGCGCCGAGGATCCGATGGTGAGGATTTCCGGGAGCCGGCGGCCGTTGACGAGGATGACCGTCTCGTCGGAGCCGTAGCCCCGCAGGTTGAGGTTGGTGCTGCCCGCGACAAAGCTGTCCTGGCTTCCGTCCTGCTCCGGGCTGCGGACCGAGGGGTCGCCCTCCAGGACTTCCCGCTGGAGAAATTCGTTCAGGTTCACGACGCCGCTGCGGAGGATCTGCTTGCGGTCGAAAATCGTGAAGGGCACGGCGTCGTTTTCCGTGCGGCTGAGATCGAGGTTTCCCGTCGCCGTCGGCGGAATCAGCGGCGTCTGGCTGCGGTCGAAGGCCTCGTCGCGCCCGGATTTGTCGTGGACGATGTAGGGGTCCAGCTGCGTGGGGTCGCTCGATTTCTGGAGACTTTGGGTCTCGAGGCGCAGCGTCCGGCTGGCCTCCACGCGGGCGTGCGTGATTTCCAGGGCGCGATAGCCGGAAGCGCCGGCCAGGACGCGATACAGGCCCGGGGCGAGCCCGGTGAACGTGAACACGCCGTGGTCGTCGGTCAGGTGCGTCGAGCGGATTTCCGGAATCGTCACCTGCGCGCCCGCCACGGGATTCCCGTCCGGGCTCAAAAGGCGGCCGGTCAGGCCGCCGGTCACGGGCCGGGCCTTGGTGACGGCGAACTTCCCGCGCCCGTTGCGATGCGCCGAAAAACCGGTCCCCTGCAGCAGGAGCGCGAGGGCCTCCGCCGGCTCGAAACGCCCGGCCACGGCGGACGACTGCACGGCGGAAAGTTCATCGAACGAGAACAGCAGCTCGACCCGCGCCTGCTTCGAAAACTCGAGGAGGGACGCCGCGGCGCTTCGGGGCGGCAGTGTGAACTCCAGGGGCTCGGCGTGA
>JAQGON010000084.1 GCA_028293565.1 Verrucomicrobiota bacterium
CTGGCCCGATATTTGGACGAGTTGGATAAAATTAAGGGCGGGGCCCCCACTGCAACGGCCGCGATTGCGCTGGGAAAAATGCCGCCGGCGCTGCGTGAACGTTTGAAACGTCCGTGGGACATCAACGACGTATTGCAACCCCGGCTGGGACTGCTCCCGAACGGCAAAAACGACACGAACAACGAAGGCGCTTTTTCGACCGATTACATCGGCGCGAGTCACGACTATCCCGACGCCGACTACGCGACACGCGCGCGGATCTGGCAGGCCCACATCGATTACGATCAGGGGTTATTGTATTTCCTCCAAAACGATCCCCAAGTGCCGAACCCTTTGCACGAGGCGCTGGCCACGTGGGGATTGTGCAAGGACGAATTCGTCGATAACGGCAACTGGCCTTATCAATTGTATGTTCGCGAAGGCCGGCGCATGACGGGTGAATACGTGATGCGCCAGCAGGACGTTCAAACCGAAATCACGAAGCCCGATCCGATTGGCATGGGTTCATACGGGATCGATATTCATCACATCCAGCGCATCGTAGGCGGCGACGGTTTTGTACAGAATGAGGGAGATGAGCCTGGAAGGACGACGCCATACCAGATTCCATATCGTGCCTTGTTGCCGAAGCGCGACCAGGCGAGAAACCTGCTTGTGCCCGTGTGCCTGTCAGCGTCGCATGTGGCTTACGCGTCGCTGCGCATGGAGCCTGTCTATATGACTACGGGACAAGCGGCCGGCGTGGCGGCCAAGCTGGCCATTGATGCTGGCATTTCGGTTCAGGACGTCGATTACACGGCCCTCGTCGCAAAACTCGATGCGCAACGCGCGGTCACGGCCTTCGCCGTTGCCTCCGTCTTGCCAGGGGTACCTGACCGCAACGGCATCATTGTGCACGAGGTCCAGTCACCCCGGCAGGCAGGTCCAACAGAGATTCGCATGCTGCTGCCGGAGCACACTGGAAGCGATCGCCTGCCGGTCATCTACGTCCTTCCGGTCGAAACAGGAACCAAAACCGATCTCGGCGACCCGTTGCTCGAAATCAAACGGCTGAATCTCCAAAACATCTGCAACGTGATCTTTGTCGAGCCAACGTTCTCCGCGACTCCGTGGTACGCGGATAACCCGAACGATCCCAAAGTTCGCCAGGAGACGTACCTGCTGAAAGACGTCATCCCCTTTGTTGACCGTCGCTATCCGACGCGTGCGCGTCCGGATGGCCGACTCCTTGTTGGCTTCAGCAAATCGGGATGGGGGGCGTGGACATTAATGCTCCGCCATCCCGCGACCTTCGGGCGAGCGGCCGCTTGGGACGCACCCATGATGCTGGACCACTATTCCGCTTGGGGAAGTGCGCCAATTTACGGCTCACAGGAGAACTTCGAACAGTATCGGATCACGAACCTTCTGCGCTCTAACGTCGCAGAACTGCGCGCTTCAACGCGGAGTCCGCGGTTGATCCTGACTGGTTACGCCGTCTTTCAGGACCATCATGAACAGGTGCACGCGCTCATGAAGGAGTTGGGAGTTCCTCATGTTTTTCGGAATGGGCCCCGGCTGAAGCACGATTGGTGCAGCGGCTGGCTGGAGGAATCGATCAGTCTTCTGCTCGCCCCCGGGGATTTGGGAAAGTAGCGGATGCAAATACCGGTTCCAGCACGACGGGAAACGCGACCGGTGAATTGCGCATGGCAAAGTCGTGATCGACGGCATCCCTCTGAATGACTTGGGATTCATAAGGCAGGCGACGATTTCGAGCTGATCCCCCGACAGGCGGTTGGTTTAGGCCACGTGCCCAGCATCCGTGTTATCGATCAATAATATCGAACCCCTCGTTATATCATGCACCTTATGCATAAGATAATACATACGTCAGGCTGTCGCACAACGGTGCAGGCGCTGCGGTTTGTTTGTGATTCGTTTCGTGCGATCCTCTGCCATCGCCTCTTCGTGCTGCTATTGCTGCATTCGGGCGGCGCCCAATCGTCTTGGGCGGCGGGACCTTCGCAGCCGGGACTTTCACATCTGACGTGCGAAGGGCTCGTCAATCCGATGTCGATCGACGCAGCGGCCCCGCGCTTCTCATGGCGCCTCGAATCGTCCCAGCGGGGTGCACGGCAGGCGGCTTATCAACTGCGCATCGCCGAAGTCGCTCCCGACGGCCGGCCGATTGCCGCTGGCACGATTGAAACGCCGCGCATTGATTCCGATCAGTCGCAGTGGGTCGTCGTGCCGAAGTTCGTGCCGAAGCCGAAGACGCGCTATGACTGGCAGGTGGAGGTGTGGGATGAGCGCGGTCGCGAATCCGGCTGGAGCCCAGTGGAGAGTTTCGAGACCGGCGTCCGCGGCGCCTGGCCTGCCCGCACGCCGTGGATCGGCGACGGAAGGGCGGTCGCTCGCGATCGCGCACCCGCGGCCCGTTATTTTCGGACGGAGTTTGACGTC
The DNA here is from genome assembly GCA_028293565.1 of Verrucomicrobiota bacterium. Lineage (GTDB taxonomy): Bacteria > Verrucomicrobiota > Verrucomicrobiia > Opitutales > Opitutaceae > Opi-474. Next base: position 2,446 of record JAQGON010000084.1, read on the forward strand.
GCGATGAAGCCCGTCAAAGCGCGGCTCTACGTGTCGGCGTTCGGCCTCGTGGAGCCGTGGCTGAATGGCGCGAGGATCGGCCGCGACTCTTTCCTGCCCGGCTGGCCGGATTACCGGAAGCGCGTCCTTTATATCGCGCTCGATGTCACCCCACAGGTCCAATCCGGACGAAATGCGCTCGGCCTGATTCTCGGCGACGGTTGGTACAGCGGTACGCTCATGGGCGGAAGGCAGGCCGGGATCGAGCCTTTGGTTTCGGCGTTTCTCGAATTGACCGACGCCGCCGGCAACGTGAGGACCATCGCGACCGGAGAAGATTGGCAGTGGGCCGAAGGCCCGATCACGGCGCAGGGAATCTATTTCGGCGAAACCTTCGACGCCCGGCGGGACGACGCGACATGGAGCACGCCCGGAGGCGCCGCCGGCTGGACGTGGCGGCCGGCCGTGGCGGAAGGCATCCATGCTGTCCAGATGACCGCGCGCGTCTCCCCGCCGGTGCGGCGCACCCAGGAGCTGAAACCCGTTTCGGCCCGGAGGATCCGGCCGGACGTTTTCTTGTACGACCTCGGACAGAACATGGTCGGCTGGGTGCGGCTCAAAGTGCGCGCGCCCGCGGGTCGCGAAATCCAGCTGAAATTCGCGGAGATGCTCGAAGGCCCGGACCAGATCCACACGGCCAATCTGCGCCGGGCGAACGCGACCGCCCGGTACATCGCCCGCGGTTCGCCCGAGACGGAAACGTGGGAGCCGCGTTTCACGTTCTTCGGTTTCCGCTACGTCGAAGTCAGCGGAATGGACTCACCGGAGGACGATGCCGTCACCGGAATTGTCCTGCACTCCGACCTGACCCGGATCGGCCGCTTCGAGTGTTCGAATCCGCTGCTGAATCAGCTCTACGCCAACACGGTCTGGGGCCAGCGCGGAAATTTTATCGAGGTGCCGACCGATTGCCCGCAGCGCGACGAGCGCCTCGGGTGGACGGGCGATGCCCAGGTGTTCTGCCATGCCGCCAGCTTCAACTACGCGTGCGGAAATTTTTATCGGCAATGGCTCGCGGCCTTGCGCGACGGTTATCGCGACGAGCCCGACGGCCCGGCCGGCTTTCCCGATGTCGCGCCGGACGTGGCGTTGCGTCACGGCAGCGCCGGCTGGGGCGATGCCGCGGTGATCATTCCCTACACCGCCTGGCTGCACACCGGCGACCGGCGGCTGCTCGAGGAGAATGTCGACGCGATCCAGCAATGGATCGAGGCGCAGGCCCGCGACTTTCCCGACGGCATCCGCCGCAGCCGGCGCAGCTACGGCGACTGGCTCGCGCCGGGTTTCAAGCCGGACGACGCGCCCACGGCCTATGTCCTGATTGCGACGGCCTATTTCGCGCACACCACCGACCTCGCTGCCCGCATCGCGGCCGAGCTTGGCCGCAACGAGATGGCGCAGCGCGACCGCGCCCTGCTCGCGCGCATCAAGGAGGCATTCCGGCGGGAGTTTCTCTCCGACGACGGCCACATCACGAGCGACGAACAAACGGCCTACCTGCTCGCGCTCGGCTTCGATCTCGTGCCGGCGCCGTTGCGTGAAAAAGTCGCTGCTCACCTCGTGCGCACGTTCGCGGCAAAAAACGATCACCTGGCGACGGGGTTTCTCGGCACACCGCTGGTTGCACCGGTCCTGGCCGACATCGGGCGCGCCGACATTGCCTATCGGGTGCTCCTGCAGGAGTCGTATCCCGGCTGGCTGCTCAGCGTGAAGAATGGCGCCACCACGATCTGGGAGCGCTGGGACAGCTGGACGCCGGAAAAGGGGTTCAACCCGGAAGGCATGAATTCGTTCAACCACTATGCCTACGGCTCAGTCGTCGGCTGGTTCTTTGACACGATCTGCGGGCTAAAGCCCCACGCGGGCGGGACGGGCTGGAAAAAATTCACAGTTGCGCCCACCCCCGGCGGTGGCCTCACGCAGGCGCAGGCAACGCTTGAAACCCCTTATGGGCTGGCCTCGTCCGCCTGGCGCGTCGCGGCGGACCGCATCGAATATGACATCACGATCCCGGCTAATGCCACGGCGCGGATCGAATTGCCGGCAACAAGCGTCGATACCGTCACGGCAGATGGCCGCGCGCTGAGGCATCTGCTCGGGAACGCGAGTGCAGTCGCCGCCGATGGACGCGTCACCTTTACGCTTTCTGCCGGAACCTACCGCTTCAGTGCTCCGCTGCCCCCGTTAGCGCCGCCAGCGGCAGGTGGAACATGGTAACAACCCTGCCACCGCTTCTGAGAGCAAGATCGCAGCCTGCTGGTTTGTCGTGTGATCACACGGCGCAACTCGTCAATCCACAGCAACAGCAGGCCGCGAATTTGCTCACCACGACACGAGCGAGAAGTGTTGGCCCGACACGGCGGGGTGCCCGGTTTCCGCCCTGATCTGGGAGGGAAGAGTTGGGGAGCAGGTTGGCAGCGAGACCACGCGGTGATTGGGAGAATACCGCAGCGGAGGTATAGGCGGGACGAAGGCAGGCGGATACACTCAGCGAACGTCCCCTTACGCTTTCATGAAATTCTGCGTTCGCTCGATCGGATCGCTGCTCGTCGCCCTGACTCTGCACTGCTGGCTCGACTCGAGTGATGGAGTGCCGATTCCTATGCCGGACGTTCCGCCGGAGGTGGAGTCGTCGGTGTATCCTGTGCCGCAGTTCAGCTGGATGCAGCGTTTTGAGGCCAATCTTCGACTGACGAAATCGGGGCCGTTCGACGTGATCTTCGATGGCGATTCCATTACGGACGGCTGGCGTGATCCGGGACGAAAGGTCTGGGCCCGGCATTTCGGAAAATTGCGCGCCGCGAATTTTGGCATCAGCGGCGACCGGACCGATCATCTCCTCTGGCGGCTGGAAAATGGCCAGGCGGCTGGACTCCACCCCAAGGTGGTTGTGATCATGATCGGTACCAATAATCTGCGACGCGACGCGGACGAGGAAGTCGCGGACGGCATCAAGGCGGTTGTGGCCACCTATCAGAAAGTCTGCCCGGAAGCACAGGTCTTGGTCCTGGGGATTTTCCCGCGCGCGTCCCAGCCGGACGACCCGCTGCGCGCGCGGGTGAAGGCGATCAACCGGCTCTTGGCAGGCACCGTGCCGAACGCGAAAACCATTTTCGCGGACATCGGCGAAAAATTCCTGAAGCCGGACGGGACACTTAGTCCGGACATCATGTCCGACTTCCTTCATCCCACCGCGCGGGGCTATGAAATCTGGGCCGAAGCGCTGCAGCCTTATCTCGATCGAATGCTGTCGGTAACCGCCGGGCATTAGGGTTTCGATGAATCCCCTGCATCACGATCCCAACAGCGAAGTCTCCTTGAGCAATATCCGCGCTAGAGTGCTGCCGTGATCCACGGTCCATATCTTCAGGCGTTTCGCGCGCTCGCCATCGTTGTCATTGGCGGCTTCGCGGCAGCCGGGAGCGTCGCTGCAACTCTGGCGACGGAGCACGCGGACGTCGTTGTCGTCGGCGCGACTCCCTCCGGCATCGCCGCCGCGGTCTCAGCCGCCCGGCTTGGCCGCTCTGTCCTCCTCTGCGAATACGAGGACCACATCGGCGGCATCGTTTCGAACGGCCTCACGAATGCCGACATCGGGAAGAAACAGGCGGTGGGCGGCCTGTTCCATGAATTCACCCGGCGCGTGGTGCGCCACTACGAGGCGCTCGACCGGGACAATCCCGCGAAGCCAAACGTGAAACTTTGCCGCGATGGCTATGCGTATGAGGCGGGCGTGGCGGAAGGGATCTTTCACGAGATGATTGCGGGCGAGGGCGGCCGAATCCGCCTCCTGCTGCGCCATGAGCTGAAGCGCACGCGGGTCACCGGCAATCGCCTCACTCGGGTCGTGCTTGCCAACGCGGCCGGAACCTTGGTCGAGGTGGAAGGCGGGGTTTTCATCGACGCCACCTACGAAGGAGACCTGGCGGCGATGGCCGGCGTTCCATTCCGCGTCGGCCGGGAAGGACGCGACGAGTACCACGAACCTCACGCCGGTCGGATCTACCTGCGTTTCGCCGAAACCGAACCCTTGCCCGGCTCGACCGGCGAGGCCGACGAGGCCACCCAGGCCTTCTGCTTCCGTTTCCACGTTTCCAACGACCCTGCCACGCGCCTTCCAATCGAGCAACCGGCCGGCTACGAGCGTGGCGACTACGGGTTCGTCCTCGAGGACATCCGGACCGGCCGGGCGAAACAGTTCCGCGACATCATTCAGGTCTATCCCATGCCGAACGGCCGGCTCGAGCTGAACAGTGACCATGTCCATCCCGACACCCGCGTGCCCGCCGAGTCGCTCGACCTCGCCGAGGAATCCTGGGAATGGCCGACGGCCACGCCGGAGCGGCGGCGCCAGATCTATGAACGCTACCGGACCCACAATGTCGGCCTGCTCTGGCTCCTGCAGAACGACCCGGAAGTTCCGGCCGCCCTCCGCGAGGATGCCCGGCAGTATGGGTGGCATCGCGACGAGTGGCCTGCGACGGGGCACATTCCACGCCAATTGTATGTGCGCCAGGGTCGGCGCATCCTCGGTGACTATGTGCTGACGGAGCGGGATTCCGTTCTGGAATCAGCCACCCATCGCCCACGGAATCGGCCCACGTCGATTGCGGTTCTGGAATGGCCATTCGACCCGCATGCCCACCACCGCTACGATCCCGCGCATCCCGGAGTGCGGGAGGGATATTTTTTTATCCGGCACGAGCCGTTCCAGGTGCCCTACGGCGTCATCGTGCCGCGCAAGATCGACGGCCTCCTGGTTCCGGTGGCGTGCTCCTGCAGTCACGTCGCCTATAACGCGCTTCGTCTTGAACCGGTGTTCATGGCGCTGGGTGAAGCGGCGGGCATCGCGGCGTCGCAGGCGATCGGGCAGGATATTCCCGTCCGCAGCATTGCGGTGGACGAGCTGCAAGCCGTGCTGACGCGGAAAGGGGGAGTCATCGCCTTTTTCGCGGACGTCCCGTTCTCCCATCCGGCATTCGGCGCGATCCAGTACATGGGCGCGCGCGGGATTCTGACGGAATGGGAGGTGCGTCCGGATGATCGCATCGGTGCCGCCGATGCCGAAATCTGGGCACAGAGAGCCGGTGTCATTCCCGCGCCGCCCATCGTGGAAGGAAAAACGCGTGCGGAATATCTGGAAACGCTCTACGAAAAAATCAAACCGCGCAGATAAACGGGGCGCCAATTGATCCGCCTTTGATGAACCCACGCGACGTTGCCGGTCATTTCGAGACCTTCACGACGAAGTAGAGAAATGTCCCAGCGACCTCCGTGAACTGGTGCGGAATCCCACTGGGAATGACGATCACGTCGCCCTTGGTCAGATGGTGGACGACGCCACCCGTGATTTCCTTCGCCCGGATCTCTCCCACCGCCATGGGCTTTGGATCCACCGCCGTCCCACCCGTCACAAACGTCGCCGAACCTTCTGTCACATAAAAAATGTCCGTGTCGTTGGCATGGATCTCGACGGCACCCGCCACCACCCGACGGCCGGCCTGGACCTTGAACCTGCGGTCAAGAAGCAGCGGCATCCCCTTGGCAAAGGCGTCGCCGACTTTGACATGATCCAGCAGCACGACTTCGGCGGGCGGCGGTTCGGCTGCGACGGCAGGGCAGAGGAAAGGGGTCGCGAGGATGAGAAAGGAGAGGGGCAGGGAGTGTTTCATATTATTTGATCGGAGGGAATTTCCGGCGCGTGGCAGAATGAATCATGGGAAGCAGATTCAACCGGTTCAGCCTGGTAAAAACTCACTGCGCCCAACGCGGCGGACGCTTCTCGCGGAAGGCGGCGATTCCTTCTTGAGCCTCGGCGGAATGGCGGGCCTCGAGGTGATAGGTGAGCGCGCGGTTCAGGTCGGCGTCCACCTCGGAGGGCCACAATTCGGCCCAGAGTTTTTTCGCGCGCGCGATCGCCTCCGGGCCCCCGGCCAGCAGCGCCGCGGTCACCTTTTCGAGCTCGGCGTCGAGTTCGGCTTCGGGGACCACGCGATTCACGAGACCGAAGTCGCGTGCGCGTTCGGCGGAAAACAGTTCGCCAAGCATCAGGATTTCGCGGGCGTCGCGTTCGCCAACCTGGCGGCGGAGAAACGTCATGACGAGCCCGGGCACCAGTCCGCGCCGCACTTCGGGATATCCGATCTTCGCCCCGGCGGCCGCCACCACGATGTCGCACGCCGTCATCAGGCCCGCGCCGCCGGCGACCGCCGCGCCGTGGACGCGGGCGATCGTGGCCAGGCGGGTTCCGCTCAGGACCCGGAGCGCGCGCGCCACGAGCGTGGCCGTCATTTCGAACCGCGTGGGAGCGGAGGCCTCGTGAAGGTCGAGCCCCGAACAGAAGGCGGGGCCCGCGCCGCGGAGGATCAGGATGCGCTGACCGGGATCGGCCTCCGCCTTGGCGATGCCGGCGCAGAGCGCGTCGAGCAGCTCGATCGTCAGCGCATTCCGGCGCTCGGGCCGGTTGAGCGTGAGAGTCGTGACGGCCCTCTCGGTGGAAGTCTGAATCAGCGGGGAGTCCATGGCGTTCGCGTTTTCTTCGGTTTCAACGGCCTGCGTTGAGTTTTGCCGCATCGGCCTCCACCGGCATCTCCAGCAGCGCCATGCCGAGCGTCTTGCCCTGGGCGTCGATCCGCAGCGAGCGGCTGCCGCCGCCGCCCAGCACACCGGGAAGGATAAAATTCAACGCCTCGAGGTTCGGGACTTCGAAGCGGACGACGCGCCCCACGCCGAGCGGCGTGAAGTACGACTCCACCGCCGCGGGCGTGAGGTGGTCGCGCAGCCAGGCGTAGGCGGCCGGCGTGCGCGCGAAAACGGCGACGTTCGCCGAGTTTCCCTTGTCACCGCTGCGGGCGTGGGCGATTTCGCGAAGAGGGATCATCGGCGGGTTTCCAGGACACGAAGAAAATAGGGGACGAAACGATTCAGGCGGAGACAAATCTCCAGGACGGCAGCACTGCAGATTTCGCGACGAGAGTCGGCCAGTACCCGAAGATCGGCAGGACCTTCGGCCGACCCGTCGCGTAGCCGGTGACGCCCTGCGGGCCGGAGGTGACGAGGGGGGCGATTTCCCGGACAAACTGTTCGACGGGTTCCCTGGTGTCCGCGGCCACGCTGACACGGAGCACCGTTTCGATCAGATGGGTGTCGCTGACCCGGCTGACGATGCCGCGCACGCTCGCGCCGGTGCCGAGGCACTCGACGAGGGATTCGCGGAAGATGCAGCCGCGGTCGTGCAGCCGCCGGAGGATTCCTTCGCCCGCGTGACGGGCCTTCCGGACCGCATCATGCCCGAAGATCGTGAGCATTCCATGGGCCTTGTAGCCGTCGCGGTAGGTCGCCGAGACCTTGAGGGTGTCCGTGGGCGCCCGCCCGCCTGCGCCGGAAATGCGCACGCGGTTTTCGCCGGTCGCCTCGGCGCGCAAACCCAGCAGCGACGCGGTGACGTCCGGCGAAAGATAATTTCCCGGATCGCCGATCTCGTAGAGCAGTTGTTCCTTGACGGTGCCGACCGTGACCGCGCCGCCGGTGCCTTCGGGTTTGGTCACGACGCAGCTGCCGTCGGCGAAGACTTCGACGATGGGAAACCCGATCGCGTGGTTGTCGGGCAGGTCGAGCCAGTCCGTGGAAAATCCGCCGCAGGCCTGCGTGCCGCATTCGATGAGGTGGCCCGCGATCGTCGCGCCCGCGATCGCGTCGAAATCGGTGGGCTTCCAGCCGAAATGAAACGCGCACGGCCCAACGGTCAGAGAGGGATCCGCCACGCGTCCCGTGATCACGAGGTCCGCGCCGGCGGCGAGCGCGCGGGCGATCGGATCGGCGCCGACGTAGGCGTTGGCGGTCACGAGCCGCGCCGAAACGGACTCGAGCGCCGTCTGGGTTTCGAGATTGGGAAACCGGGCGGGATTTTCCTTCAGCAACGGGAGGACGTCGTCGCCGGTGACGACGGCGATCCTCAGGTGGGCGAGCTTCGCCTCGCGCAGGACCCCGGCGCAGGCCTGGGCGCAGGCCACGGGGTCCAATCCGCCGGCGTTGGTGACGATCCGGCTTTGGCCACCGGCCTGATAGAACGGAACGAGGGAGCGGAGAACCTCGACGAAATCCCGCGCATAACCCGCGTGCGGATCCTTTGCCCGCATGATCGCCATGATCGAAAGCGAAACCTCGGCGAGATAATCCAGCGTGAGATAATCGAGATCGGGCGCGGCGGCCACGAGATCCGCGGCGGCGCCCGGCTGGTCGCCCCAGAAACCCGAGGCGTTGGCGATCTTGAGGGGACGGGGCATTTTTGAACCGCTCCGATGGAACTCGTTTCCTACACCTGGATCACGCCGGTGTGGAAACGGGCTTTGGGGGCGGGGCGGTTTGAAAGCTCGAGGGCGCGGAGCAGGACGGCGCGCGTGTCGTGAGGCTGGATGATCGCATCGACCCAGCCTCGCGCGGCGCCATAACGGATATCGGTGTGCTCGACGTAGTCCGCCTTCACCTTCGCCCTCAGCGCGTCGAGTTCGGCGGGGGATTTGTCCTTCGCGCTGCGCGAAAGAATGTTGAACACCACGTCGCTGGCCTGCGCGGCGCCCATGACCGCGTACCGGGCGTGCGGCCAAGCGAAGATGAAGCGGGGGTCGAAGGCCTTGCCGCACATCGCGTAGTTTCCCGCGCCGAACGAGCCGCCGGTGATCACCGTCAGCTTGGGCACGGTGGAATTGCTGAGCGCGTTCACCATTTTCGCTCCCGAGCGGATGATGCCACTCTGCTCGGCATCCTTGCCCACCATGAAGCCCGAGACATCCTGCAGGAAAATCAGCGGCACGCGCCCCTGGTTGCAGTCCATGATGAAACGCGCGGCCTTGTCCGCGCTGTCCGCGTAGATCACCCCCGGCATCTGCAGGCCGGCGGTCTTCGATTGGACGCGCTGCCGCTGGTTCGCGACGATGCCCACGGGAGTTCCGCCGAGACGGGCGTAGGCGCAGACCAGCGATTTTCCAAAGTCGGCTTTCGCTTCATCGATACTCCCGGTGTCGACGAGGCAGCGGATCAGATCGCGGACATCGTATTCCTTCCGTCCGTCGAGGGAGACGAGTTCGTAGATCCTTGACGCCGGAAACTCCGGCGCGGCGCCGCCCGCGGCGGCCGTGGGTTCGGCGGCGCCCTTCGCCGAGGGCAGCAGTGCGACGAGCGAGCGCAGGCGCTTGATCGCGGCGGCATCGTCCTTTTCCTTGTAGTCGACGGTGCCCGAAATCTCCGCATGCATCGCGGCGCCCCCGAGCGTTTCCGTGTCCGTCTCCTGGCCGATCGCGGCCTTCACCAGCTGCGGCCCCGCGAGATAAAGGCCGCTGCCTTCGGTCATGAGGATCTTGTCGCAGAGGACCGGGAGGTAGGCGCCGCCCGCGACGCAGTTGCCCATGATCGCGGCATATTGCGGGATGCCCGCCGCCGAGATCACGGCGTTGTTGCGGAAAATCCGGCCGAAGTCGTCCTCGTCGGGAAAAATCTCATCCTGCATCGGCAGGAACACCCCGGCGGAGTCGACCAGATAGACGAGCGGCAGGTTGCATTCGAACGCGATGCGCTGGGCGCGCAGCACCTTCTTGCACGTCATCGGGACAAACGCCCCCGCCTTCACCGTGGCGTCGTTGGCGATGATCATGCAGGCCTGTCCGGAAATCGCCGCCACCCCGGTCACGACGCCGGCGGCGGGGAATTTCCCCCACTCGAGGTACATCCCCTCCGCGGCCCAGAGTCCCACCTCGAGGAATTTATCCGGGTCGTCGACCAGTGCCTGGATCCGCTCGCGGGCGAAAAGCCGTCCGAGCTTGTGCTGGCGCGCGAGTCCTTCGGCGCCGCCGCCCTCGCGCAGCTTTGTTTCGTGCCGCGCGATTTCCTGGCAGCGTTCGACGAGGGGATTGGGCGCGGGGTGCGACGTCGGGGAGGGAGGCACGGCATCACGCTTGAGGCGAACGGCGCCGGGTGCAATCCGAGTTCGTCCGGAACGGTGAAGAGCAGGGCGGATTATATCGGCCGTGAGGGCCGGTCATGCGGGACGCGTTGCCCCAATGCGTGGGCGGCTCCATCGGCGCTCGCCGCCGCGCCCGCACATCCAGCGCGTCGAGGGCGATGCGCTCCGCATCGCTGCTCGCTTCATTCATAACCCTTCGTGGCTGCGCGAATGATAGCGGATAATAGCGGCCTGCACCGCTGCTCGCTTCTTGCGGCGCCAAACCGGCGGCGTACGTTGGTCGAAACCAACTCCCTCGATGCGCCGGGTCCATCGGACCGCATCACCCCGATGACGGCGCTCGCCAACCCCTGAAAAACCACCATGCGTTCGCTGCCTTCGTTATACGATTCCCATCTTTCCGCCGAGGAGCTCGATTTCCTCCAGCAGGTCACGGCGTTTGCCCAACGCGAAGTCGCCCCCCACGCCGAGGAGTGGGAAAAGGCCGAGGAGCTTCCGCGCGCGATCTTCCAGGCCGCGGGCCGGATCGGCCTGCTGGGCGTCACCGTCCCAAAAAACCTCGGCGGCCGCGGGCTCGGTTATGTCGCATACTCCCTCGCGATCCGGGAGCTGTCCCGGCATCAGGCGGCCCTGGCGATCGACATCGCCGCGCACAACGCCCTTGGCACCGGGCACATTCTCAATTTCGGAAGCGCGGCGCAGCACGCGCGGGTCTTTCCGCGGCTGGCGGACGGCACGTGGCTGGCGGCGTGGGCGCTGACGGAGCCGTCGGCGGGCAGCGACAGCGGCGGAGTGGAGACCGCGGGCGTGCAGCAGCCGGACGGAAGCTGGGTGCTCAACGGGTTCAAGCGTTACATCACGCTCGGCCGCATCGCTGATGTCGTCGTGGTCATGGCGGCGACGGGAACGACGGAAAAGGGTCGGAAGGAAATCAGCGCCTTCCTCGTCGACCGCGCGCAGATCCAGCCGGTGCGCAAGGTGCCGACCTGCGGGTTGAAGGCGAGCGAGACGTCGGAGTTCAACCTCGTGAACGCGAGCGCCGAACTGCTCGGGCCGCGCGGCTCGGGACAGCAGGGCGCCCTGGCGTGCCTCGACAAGGGCCGGATCGGCGTCGCCGCGGTTTCCCTCGGCTTGGCGGACGCCGCGCTGGCCGCGGCGACCAGGCATGCGCTCTCGCGCCAGCAGTTCGGCAAGCGCCTGGCCGATTTCCAGACGATCCAGTTCATGTTGGCCGACAGCGAGGTCGACATCCGCGCCGCGGAGCTGCTGATGCTGCAGGCGGCGGTGCTGGCCACGAGGGGCGGACGGCATTCCATGGAATCGTCCGTGGCCAAGCTGCACGCTTCCGAGGCGGCTTCGCGCGTCTGTAACCGCGCGCTGCAGATTCATGGGGGCTACGGCTATACGCGCGACATTCCGATCGAGCGTTACTGGCGCGATGCCCGCCTCAGCGAAATCGGCGAGGGATCGTCCGAAGTGCAGCGAATGGTGATCAGCCGAGGCCTGCTCGCCGGTTCGAAGTAGCGCCGCGTCTGCGCTCCACCGTCCGGTAGCAGCCGCCGTCAGGCGGCTGAACCCGTTGCGCTCAATCGGTCGAAAGCGCGCCACAGCCGCCTGACGGCGGCTGCTACCAGCAGATCACGGCTTCGAAAGGTAAAACGCGTTTTCAACGCGTTGGACGCTCCGACTGCGCCTGGGGGTCGGCTCAACTCGCCAGCGGCAACGCGCGTTTCACGGGTCCCGTTTCCAAAGGGCGCCGGGCCGCGGTGGCTTCTTTTTGAGGCCAACTTCGGGGCCGCGTTCCGCGGATCGTGCAACCCGCGGGATTTGCGGCCATCCGGGGTGGCGATCAGGAGTCAAGTCAGTCTGTTGGATTATTTTACTACCGGAATTCCGGTAGACGTTGCGCTTGATGCAATTTACCGTCGATATGTCATTGGTCTTCGCGGAGCGTTCCAATCAGCCTGCTTGGTCCAACGGGCGCGCCGTATCTCCTCCGCTTCAATGAACTTATCCGGTTATCGGTCGACCCTTCGTCGCGCTGCGACGCTCTTCCCCTTGCGCCGCAATGCCCCGCGCGCCGCTGCGGTGATGTTCTGGTTCGCTCTGGTGCGCGCCAGCGGATCAGCCCAAGTGGGCACGGTGCCGGACTCGCTGACCTCGCTCAAGAAACTGAGCGTGGAGGAGCTGATGGACATCGAGGTGACGTCGGTTTCGCGACACCCGGAAAAACTGCTGGAGGCGGCCTCGGCGGTGCAGGTGGTGTCGGGCGACGACATCCGGCGGTTTGGCGCGCTGACGCTCCCGGAGGCGCTGCGGCTCGCGGACAACCTCGACGTCGCGCAGAAGAATTCGCATGACTGGGGGATCAGCGCGCGGGGTTTCAACACCGAGCTGGCCAACAAGCTCCTGGTGCTGATGGACGGGCGGACCGTCTACACGCCGCTGTTTTCCGGCGTGGTGTGGGACGTGCAGGATTATCTGCTCGCGGACATCGACCGCATCGAGGTGATCAGCGGCCCCGGAGCGACGTTATGGGGGGCGAACGCCGTGAACGGCGTGATCAACATCACCTCGAAGTCGGCGAAGGAAACCCAGGGACTTTATCTGGAAGGCGGGGCGGGTTCGGAAATACCGGGCTTCGCGGGCATGCGCTACGGCGGGGCGCTGTCGTCGCGGGCCTATTTCCGGATCTATGGGAAATTTTTCGAGCAAGACAAGGCGGTGCTCGCCAGCGGGGCCGATGCCACCGACGCCTGGCGGCACGCCCAGGGCGGGTTCAGGTTCGATGCCAAGGCGAACGACCGGGACAGCTTCACCGTGCAGGGCGACCTTTATCACGGCCGCGACCACATGCTCACCGGCGGCGAGGACGACGTCAGCGGCGGAAACCTCCTGGGCCGCTGGATTCGCGCGACCGCGGAAGGCGAGGAAATGAGCCTGCAGGTCTATTATGACCGGACGCACGTGGCGCAGCCGGTGCCGGCCTTCGTGATCAACGGCACGGTCTTCGCGCGGGCGGGAAATTTTTCCGACGATCTCGACACGCTCGATGTCGATTTCCAGCGGCAGCTGAGCCTCGGGGCGCGCCATCGGATCGTCTGGGGCGCGGGCTACCGCCGCACGCACGACCACGTCGGCAACGCGCCTGCGCTCGCCTTTTTCCCGGCGACGCTCGACCAGAATCTTTTCAGCGCCTTCCTGCAGGATGAAATCGTTTTTTCGGAAAAATCCTCGGTCACGCTGGGGTCGAAGGTGGAGCACAACGATTACACCGGGCTCGAGGTCGAGCCGAGCGCGCGCTTCCAGTGGAATTTTTCCCCCAGCCAGGCGCTCTGGTCGGCGGTTTCGCGTGCGGTGCGCACCCCCTCGCGGGTCGACCGCGACCTGTCCCAGCCGGCGCCGCCCTCGCTCGTCATTCTGCGCGGGTCGCAGGACTTCTCGTCGGAGACGGTGGTGGCCTACGAGCTGGGATATCGCGCGCAGCTGGACCCGCGGTCGGCGGTTTCGGTTTCGGCGTTCTATAATGAGTACGACGACATCCGCAGCACGAGCATCACGACGGCGACAATTCTCCCGTTCTATTTTGCCAACAATCTCGCCGGCGAAACCCACGGCTTCGAGCTGTCCGCGGATTTCCGCCCGGTCGAGCGCTGGCGGCTGCACGCCGGGTACCGGCTGTTGAAGGAGCGCGTGGAGATCAAGGCCGGGCAGTTTGACCTGAACAATGCGCTGAACGAGACCTCCGATCCCGAACAGCAGTTTTCGCTGCGCTCGGCGCTGGACGTCACCGACCACCTTGAGGTGAATGCGGCCTGGAGATGGGTCGACGCGCGTCCGGCTCATGCGGGGTCCACGCCGGGACTCCTGCCGGAATATTCGGAGCTGGACGTGCGGGTGGCCTGGCGCCCCTTCGAGTACTGCGAGCTTTCGCTGGTCGGGAAAAATCTGCTGCACGACCAGCATCCGGAATATGGCTATCCGGCGCCGGACCGCGTGGAGATCCAGCGGTCGATCTTTGGAAAGGTGGCATGGAGCTACTAGGGACATTTCCCACGTCGGGGAGCCCCGGGACGACGGTGCGGGCCGTGGTCGCGCGGATCGTGTTCGCGGTGCTGGCCTGGCCGGCGGTCCTCTTCGGGGCGCCGGCGCGCGAATATCAGGTCAAGGCGGTCTTCCTGTTCAACTTCGCGCAGTTCGTGGAATGGCCGCCGGAGGCGTTCGAGAATCCCCGCTCACCGATCGTGATCGGCGTGCTCGGGAGCGACCCGTTCGGCTCGCTGCTCGAGGACGCCGTGCACGGTGAGACGGCGCAGGGGCGGCCGCTCCAGGTCCGCCGGTTTTCCGATCCGCGTGCCGCCCAGGGCTGCCATATTCTCTTCCTCTCCGCCCACGAGGCCGCGAAGGTGCCGGAAACCCTCGCCGCGCTGAAGGGGCGGCCGGTGCTGACCGTCGGGGAATCGGAGGGGTTCGCCGTCTCCGGCGGCATGATCCGCTTCGTGATGGACCGCGGAAAAATCCGGCTTCGCATCAACGCCAACGTCGCACGCGACGCCGGCCTCACGCTGAGCTCCAAACTCCTGCGACCCGCGCAGATCGTCGATTCGGGAGACGCCGCACCATGAGACTGAAAGACCAGCCCATCCGGCGGAAGCTGATGATCATCATCCTGCTCACCTCCCTCGTCGTGATGGTGGTGATGCGGCTGGCGTTCTTCACCTATGAATACATCACCTTTCGCCAGAGCACGGTCCGCGAGCTTTCGATCCTGGGCGAGGTGATCGCGAGCAACAGCACGGCGGCGCTGGCGTTCGAGAACACCGACGACGCGGCGGAAATCCTCGCGGCGGTGAAGGCCGAGGCGCATATCACGGCGGCGGCGCTCTACGACAAGGATGGCCGGATCTTCTCCCGGTTTCCGACGACGCTTCCGATCGGCCAGCTGCCGTCGGCGCCGGGAGCCGTCGGATCGCGTTTCATCGAAGGCAACCTCATCGTGGTCCAGCCGGTGGTGCAGTCGACCAAACGGCTCGGCTCGCTCTACCTGCGGTTCGACGCGGACGCGATGATGCATGAATGGCTGGTCGGCTCGCTCAAGCTCGCCGCGCTGATCATGGGGGTGGTGATGCTGCTCGCGTACCTCGTTTCGCGGATCCTGCAGCGGCAGATTTCGGACCCCGTGCTCGCGCTCGCCGGGACGGCCCGGAGCATTTCCGAGGGTCGCGACTACTCGGTCCGGGCGGTGAAGCATGGGCAGGACGAACTCGGGAGCCTGACCGACGCCTTCAACCAGATGCTCGGGCAGATCCAGGATCAGGATCACGAGATCCGGACGCTAAACCAGGACCTCGAGCAGCGCGTGAAGACCCGCACCGCCCAGCTGGAGGCGGCGAACAAGGAGCTGGAGGCCTTTTCCTATTCGGTCTCGCACGACCTGCGCGCGCCGCTGCGGCACATCGACGGCTATGCGCAGCTGCTGAAGAAGCGGCTGGACCCGACGCTCGGGGAGATCGAGCAGCGTTATCTCACGACGATCATCGGCTCGACGAAGGGGCTGGGCACCCTGATCGACGAGCTCCTGGCGTTCTCCCGGATGAGCCGGACCGAACTGCGCCAGACCCTGGTCGACTCGGATGCGCTCGTGCAGGAGGTCGTGCGCGACGTCCTGCCCGACGCGCAGAGCCGGCGGATCGACTGGAAGATCGGAAACCTCCCGAAGGTCTCGGCCGATCCGGCCATGCTGCGCCAGGTCTGGCGGAACTTGCTCGGCAACGCGGTGAAGTACACCCGCGAGCGCGAGGTCGCGGTGATCGAGGTCGGGCACGAGACCACGGCGACGGAGCATGTTTTCCATGTGCGCGACAACGGCGCCGGCTTCGAAATGGAATATGTGGCGAAGCTCTTCGGCGTTTTCCAGCGGCTGCACAGCGCCTCGGAATTCGAGGGCACTGGCATCGGCCTCGCGAACGTGCGCCGGATCGTGGACCGCCACGGCGGCCGGACCTGGGCGGAGGGCGCCGTGGGCAAGGGCGCCGTGTTCTACTTCTCGCTGCCGATTTCTCCCGACGGAAAACCCTTCCATCCCTCCTCCCCGCCATGAGCGAACATCCCACGATTCTCTTTGCCGAAGACAACCCGCACGACGTCGAGCTGACGCTGAGCGCGCTGGCGCAGCACAACCTGACCAACGAGATCGTCGCCGTCCCCGACGGCGCGGTGGCTCTCGATTATCTGTTCCGCCGCGGGCGCTTCGCGCTCCGTCCGGCGGGAAATCCCGCCCTGGCGCTGCTCGACCTCAAGATGCCCAAGCTCGACGGCCTCGACGTGCTGCGCGCCATCCGCGCGGATCCGGCGCTCAAGCAGATCCCGGTGATCATCCTCACGTCGTCCCGCGAGGAACAGGATCTCGCCCGCAGTTACGAGCTGGGCGTCAACGCCTACGTCCTGAAGCCCGTCGACTTCCAGGCCTTCGTCGATGCGGTGCAGGCGGTGGGCGTTTTCTGGACGATCCACAACCAACCCCCGCCTGGAACGATGTCCGGGAAGCGCTGACCCGATGGCTGCCATGGAAAACAAATCCGGCCTGACCGTCCTCCACGTCGAGGACAACGTGTCCGACGCGGAACTGATCCGCATGCTGCTCGAAGAGGAATGGCCCCGGTGCCGGATTGAGCGGGTGCAGACGCGCGACGACTTCCTGCGCGCCCTTTCCGGTGCGCACTTCGACCTTATCCTTTCGGATTTTTCGCTGCCGAATTTCGACGGCCTCTCCGCCCTCGTCCTGGCGCGCCAGCGCAGCATGGGGACGCCCTTCATTTTTATTTCCGGCACGATCGGGGAGGACAACGCCGTCGAGGCCCTGCGCCGCGGCGCCACGGACTATGTGATCAAGGACCGGCCGGCGCGCCTGATCCCGGCGATCCACCGCGCCCTGGAGCAGGTCGCCGTCCACGAGCAGCGCCGCCACGCCGAGGCGCAGCTCCGCGACCAGGCCGAGCTGCTCGACAAGGCGCGCGACGCGATCGTGGTCAGCAACCTCGAGGGAAAAATCTCCTACTGGAACCAGGGCGCGGAGCGCGTCTACGGCTGGACGGCCGCGGAGGCGCTCGGCCGCTCGGGCCGGGAGCTGTTCGGGCCGGGCGCGATGAGCGACATCGGCGCCGACGGCAAGGCGCTGGGCAACGACGACGAGTGGCGCGGCGAGGTGCGGCTCAAGGACAAGGCCGGGAAACCGCTGATCGTCGAGACCCGCGTCACCGTGATTCGCGACGGCGGCGGACGGCCGCGGTCGCACCTGATCATCGGCACGGACGTGACCGAGCAGAAGACGATGGAGCAGCAGTTCCTCCAGGCGCAGCGCATGGAGAGCATCGGCATCCTGGCCGGCGGCATCGCGCACGACCTGAACAACGCGCTGGCGCCGATCCTGATGGGCCTCGGCCTGGCGCGGCAGCGGGTGACAGACCCGGAAATCCACCGCCTCCTTGAGGTGATGGAGAAAAGCGCGCTTCACGGCGCCAGCCTCGTGCGGCAGGTCCTCGCCTTCGCCCGCGGCACGCACGGCGAACGCACGGTGTTGAACGCGTCGGGGGTGATCCGCGATGTCGTCACCCTGCTCGTTGAAACGCTGCCGCGTTCGATCAGCATCGAGACGGATGTCGCCGCCCACCTGGCGCCGATCTCCGCCGACTCGACGCAGCTGAGCCAGGTCCTGATGAATCTCGGGGTGAACGCGCGCGACGCAATGCCGGAAGGCGGGCGCCTGCTGATCCGCGCGCTGAACACGGTGGTGAGCGCCTCCCGCGCCCGCGGTCATCCCGGAGTGACGCCGGGGGATTTTGTGCTCGTGACCGTGGTGGACAACGGAAGCGGAATGCCCCCGGAGATCATCGAGCGGATCTTCGATCCGTTTTTCACGACCAAGGGCGCGGGAAAGGGGACCGGTCTCGGGCTCTCCACCGTGATGGGAATCGTCAAGAGCCACGATGGCTTCATGGAGGTGCAGAGCCAGCCGGGCCAGGGCACGACGTTCAGCCTTTATTTTCCCGCCATGGAGTCGAAGGCGCCGGAGGCCCCGGTCGCGCGCGAGGCGCCGCTGCCATCCGGCCGGGGCGAGACGATTCTGGTGATCGACGACGAACCCGATGTCCGCGAAGTCGTGCAGGCGCTGCTGGAGTCATGCGGGTATCGCGTGCTGCTCGCGTCCGACGGCCTCGAGGGAATCGCGCTTTTCTCGCAGCATCGCCCGATCATTTCCGCGGTGGTCACCGACATGATCATGCCGGCGATGCAGGGGACCCAGGTGGTCAAGGAGCTGCGCGCGATCGATCCGGAAGCGCGAATCGTCGCCATGAGCGGCGTCCTCGGCAACAAGCCCGAAATGCGGGAAGAGCCCGGGCGTTTCGCACTGCTGCAAAAGCCGATGACCGGATCCAGCCTCCTCCAAGCCCTCGACCGCGTGCTGCCGAAGAAGTAGTACCGCGTCCGGCGACGCCGTTCTCGCAGGAGTGCCGCCGCGTCTCCGACCGGCGAACTCAGGTCTGTCGAAAGCACAGGCCCGTCAGGCCTGCGCCACCGCATTCACGGGTGAAATCCGGCGCGTTGCACGATTGTCGCGGTATAGGTGCCGATTCTTTGCAGTAGGGCATTGCGTTCGGGCGAAGAATTATTTCGCGTAGAGGGCACACACATTTGCACCTGCTTCGGAGTCCTCTACCACAGTCTCGTCGGATCAAATCGAAGGTTCTTTGCAAAGAATACCGCGATCGATGGATCGCAGTGCTTTGCGCTTTCGGCCGGCCGGGTCTGGAGCAGGCGCCAGTCCCCGCGCTTCCATGAAATCCCTCCGGTTTGGCTTCACTTTGATGGCACTCTTTGCGTCGGCGATCGCGAGCTTCGCGACCATTGGCGCCACCTATCAGATGCAACTCGGTAATCCGAGCAGTGCGACGACCACGACGAATCACGATCACTACCTGATCCAGCGCGAGCAGTACGCGATGGATTACAGTGATACGAACGGCGAGCCCAACTGGGTGAGCTGGGACCTCACCAGCGGCGACGTCGGCTCCAGCGGACGCTCGCTGTTCATCCAGGACACGACGCTGCCCGCGGGTTTTTATCAGGTGCTCATCACGGATTATTCGGGCTCGGGGTACGACCGCGGACACATGTGTCCTTCCGCCGACCGCACGGTGACCGTGGCCGACAACCAGGTGTTGTTCTACATGTCCAACATGATCCCGCAGGCGCCGGACAACAATCAGGGCGTGTGGGCGAACTTCGAAAGCTATTGCCGCACGCTCGCCGCCGCGGGAAACGAGGTGCTCATCACGAGCGGTCCCAGCGGCTTCAACGGTTCGCGGCTGCCGAGCAGCGCGGCGGCGATTCCCGGCTACGTCTGGAAAATCGTCGTCGTCGTCCCGCTCGGATCCGGGATGGCGACCGACCGCATCACCGCCTCGACCCGCGTGATCGCGATCAAGATCCCCAACGTCGCCGGCGTGCGCAGCGATCCCTGGCAGAACTACATCACGACCGTCGCACAGATCGAGGCCGACACCGGCTTCACGTTTTTCACCACTCTTCCTTCCGCGGTCGCCAACGCGCTGCGCCATGTCCTCGACGGCGAAACCGCGTCGGGGGTTCCGAGCATCGGTACCCAGCCGGTCACGACGACCACGGTGGTCGGCGGCAGCGCCTCCTTCACCGTGGCCGCGTCCGGCACCGCTCCTTTTTCCTACCAATGGTTCAAGGATGATGTGCTCATCGACGGCGCCGTCGGCGCGACACTCGCGATCGGCAGCGTGCAGGCCTCGGATGCCGGCACCTACGACGTCGTGGTGAGCAACGCCTCCGGCTCGGTGACCAGCCACGGCGCCTCCCTCATCGTGGCGGGAATTCCGCCCTCCATCGCGGAGCAGCCGGCGTCGATCACGGTCGCGGCGGGCGCCAATGTCAGCCTCACCGTCGCCGTCACGGGCTCGCCCGCGCTTACCTACCAGTGGCGCAAGGAGGGGCTCGCCCTTCCCGGCGCGAACAGCAGCGCCCTGGTGCTCCTGAACGCCCAATCGGCCACTGCGGGCACGTACGACGTCGTGGTCTCGAATTCGGTGAACTCCGTCACGAGTGCGATTGCCACCGTGGTGGTCAACCCCGCCGGGCCGGCCATTTCCGTGCAGCCCGCGGCGGTGACGGCGCCGGTCAACGGCACGGCCACCTTCAATGTCACGGCCGGCGGCACCGCTCCGTTGTCGTATCAGTGGCGCCGGAACACCACCGACATCGTCGGCGCCACCGCCGCCACCCTGACACTGGCCGGAGTCTCGGCGACGACGGCCGGTTCCTACGACGTCGTGGTGACCAATCCGATCAGCAGTGTCACCAGCTCCGCGGCCGTCCTGACGGTCACTGCCGCCGTGCCGAGCGCGGTCTACTGGAATTTCACCACGCCGGCGCCGGCGAGCGGCCTGCCTGCGGACGTGACCGGCGGCGCACTGACCCAGGGGAACAACAACGGCACCACGCAGGTGTTTACGACGACGTCCGCTTCCGGCACGTACGTCGGTGTTTCCGGCGGAAACAATGCCGGCGCCGCCGCGCGCATCGGACCGCTCAACCCGCCTGCCGGCGGATCCGCATATTTTGAATTCACGCTGACGCCGGACGCGGGCAAGAGCCTGCAGGCGTTCGCGATCAGCTTCGGTTCCCGCAGCACGGCGACGGGCCCGCAGGCCTTCGCTGTTTTCTCCAGCCTCGACGGCTACGTCACGCCCGTGGCCTCGGGTTCGCTGGCGGCCAACAGCGTGTGGACGCTTTATTCGCCGGCCATGACGGCCGTCACCGGCACCGACGGCGCGCCAGTGACATTCCGGATTTTCGGATACGGCGGGGCGGGCTCCCCAACCGCCGGCACGGCGAACTGGCGCATCGACGACCTGAAGCTGACGATCGCGACGCTGGCCACACCGGTTACCGGCGTTGCCCCGACGTTCACCTCGACCATTCCCGCTGCGGGCGCGGTCGAGATCCCGGCCTCCAGCAGCATCAGCCTCACTTTCAGCGCGCCGGTGACGGTTGCCGGGCAATGGTTCTCGATCACGAGCGCCGCGACCGGGACCGTCGCGGCGACAGTGACCGGCGGGCCGTCCAGCTTCACCGTGACGCCTCCGATCAGTTTCGCCGCCAACGACCTGATTACGGTGACGGTGTTCGCGACGCAGGTCGTCGACAAGGCGACCGGCACGGCTCACCTCGCTGCGAACCAGACTTTCAGCTTCACCACCGCGGCCTCATCCGCGCCCGTCCCGCCGACCGTGATCGGCCAGCCGGCATCGCAGTCCGCAATCGTGGGCGGCACCGTGTCGTTCGCCGTTGCGCCCTCCGGCACCGCGCCGTTCACGTATCAGTGGCGGCGGAACACCGTTCCCGTGACCGGCAACGCGACCGCGAGCACGGCGACGCTGACCTTGGCGGGGGTCACGCTCGCGCAGCAGGGCAGCTATGACTGCGTGGTGGCCAACATCGCGGGCAACACGATCAGCAGCGCGGCGACGCTGAATGTGACTGCGCTGCCGCCGACGCTGACGGCGCAGCCCCTCAACCAGACGGTCACCGCTGGCGGCTCCGCCACCTTCACGGTCGGGGTCGGCGGCACGGCTCCGTTCATCTATCAGTGGAGCAGGGACGGCGCGCCGCTGACGGATGGCGCGGGCGTCTCGGGAGCGTCCACCGGGACGTTGGTGATTTCTCCGGCGATGCCGGACGACGCGGGAACCTATTCCGTGATCGTCGGCAACAGCGTCACCTCCGTAACCAGCAATTCCGCCGTGCTCGCCGTCGGCACTTCGCCGGCCGGCACGATCCTCTGGAACTTCACGACGGCGACGCCGAGCAGCGGCCTGCCGGCCGACGTTTCGGGCGGAGCTGTGAGCCAGGGCAACAACAACGGGACCACGACGATGCTCACGGCCGTCTCGGCCTCGAGCGGCTACGCGGACTTTTCCGGCGCCTCCAATGCCGGCGCCGCGGCGCGGGTGGGCGCGTTGAATCGCGGCGCAAACGGCTCGGCCTATTTCGAGTTCACTTTGACGCCGGCCCCGGCGACGAGGCTGGTGACGAGCGCACTGGGTTTCGGCAGCCGGAGCACGGGCACCGGTCCGCAGGCGTTCGCCCTTTACACGAGCGTCGACGGATTCACCGCGCCGATTGCCACGGGAACGCTGGCGAACAACTCCGCCTGGTCGCTGCAGAGTCCCGCCTTCGCCCCTCTCACCGGCGGCTCGGGCGCGCCGGTCACCTTCCGTCTCTACGGATACAACGGCGCGGGCGGAGCGAGCGCGAACACCGCCAACTGGCGCATCGACGATCTGTCGTTGACCGTTCGCACCCTGGCCACGCCGCCGGCGATCACCACGACAGTGCCTGGCGCAGCCGCGTCGGGGATCCCGATCTCGTCGCCGATCACGATCAACTTCAACCAGCCGGTGAAGCCCGTCGGCTCGTGGGTGTCGGTGACAAGCGCCGCGAACGGCCCCGTCGCCGTGACGATCACGGGCGGTCCGGGCAGCTTCACGCTGACGCCCGCCGCGCCGCTGGCCTACAACGACGTCGTCACGGTGATGATCACGGGGGCGCAGGTGAGCGATCTCGGCACGGGGGTGTTTGCGATGGATTCCGATTACGCCTTCAGCTTCGGCACGAGCCTGCCGCCGGCGCCGGTGATCGTAGCGTCGCCCGCTGCGGCCAGCGTGACGGTGGGCGATTCGGTTTCGCTCGCCGTGTCGGTCGACAGTCCCGTTCCCGTCACTTACCAGTGGCGCAAGGGTGGGGTGGCGATCGGCGACAATGCATCGGCGCTGACGTCGCTGCTCTCGCTCGGCGCCGTCACGACGGCGGATGCCGGAAGCTACGACTGCGTGGTGACGAGTTTGGGCGGCACCGCCACGAGTTCCGCGGCGACCCTCACGGTCAGGAAGGCAACCGTCGGGTTGTCCTTCGGTGAGATCGAGTTCGTCTACGATGGCGCGGCGAAGGGGGTCACGGTTACCGCAGCGCGGAGCGATCTCAACATCACCGTGGCCTACTCGGGGGGCGCGATTCCGGTGAACGCCGGTTCGTACGACGTGGCCGCAACGATCGTCGATGCAAATTACGAGGGGACGCTGAACGGCACGCTCGTGATCCATCCCGCTCCGGTCAGTGTTGTCCTCGGCAACCTCCACCAGGTTTACGACGGATCCGGAAAATCGATTTCGGCGGTGAGTCTGCCATCGGGATTGCCGGTCGCGGTCGTTTATTCGACGGGGAATTCGCTCCCCGTGAACGCCGGCAGCTATCCGGTCAGCGCGAACGTCACGGATCCGAACCACGTCGGATCCGCGAGCGGGAATCTCGTGATCAGTCCGGCGGCCGCGGCGGTCGCAGTGAGCAACCTTCGCCAGGCGTACACGGGTACGCCGAAAGCGGTGAGTGTCGCCGTGAGCCCGGCCGATCTCGTTTACGTGGTGACGTACGGCGGCAGCACCGAGGCGCCGACGCTGCCGGGCTCGTATCCGGTGACGGTCGCGCTGGCGGACCCGAATTACAGCGGCTCGGCGGAGGCGATGTTGAACATCACGGTCACGGCGCTGGTGAATCTTCCGTCGACGATCGGCGGCAACCTCGACGGCTCGATGCAGGTGCTCAGCGGCGAGAGCTTCAGCGTGGACGGCAACGCCACGATCTCGGGCGATCTTCTCCTGCCCGGCACGGCGACGGTCAGCCGCAACGGGCATGGAGCCTATGGTGCGCTGGTCGATGGAGCCGGCAGTGCGACTCCTTCGAACTACACGGTGAATCTCAACGGCAATGCACTCGTCGGTCGCGTCCTTCGCCGCGTGAACCCGATCGCGATGCCCGCGGCGGTTCCGCCGTCGGCGCCGACGGGGACGCGCGCCCTGACCCTCAATCACGCGGGCGACGCCGTGGGTGACTTCACGACGGTGCGCGATCTGACGCTCGGCGGAAACTCAGGCATCATGAGCGTGCCAGAGGGCGCCTACGGTGCGTTGGCCGCAAACAGCGGCGGGTTCGTTCTGGGCCAAGCCGGTGCAGCAGCGCCTTCGGTTTATTCGTTCCAGAGCATGGATCTCGGCGGCAACAGCGTGCTTCACGTGGCGGGACCGGTGATCATCCGGGTGGCGGGCTCCGTGAACCTGAATGGCGCACTCGGCAACGCGGCTCATCCCGAATGGCTCACGCTTGAGGTGTCGGGAAGCGAAGTGACCTTGAATGGAAACGCTGCACTCGACGGGTCGGTCGTGGCCCCGGCGGCCGCGATCACGGTCAACGGAAAAAGCGTCATTCGCGGCGACGTCAGCTGCGATCGCCTGGTTATCGGCGCGAACAGCGCGCTGGAAATGCCATAACACGAAGGTGCGCCCCATCTTCAGCGTCTAAATTCGCCGGGCCACCATGCCGGGGCTACTTTTTTTTGAAAAAACGCTTGCACTAGGGAAACAGTCAACTATCTGTTCGTGCATGGGAAGAACCTCAGACGCCAAAGAAAGGCTCATGGATGCCGCTCTCGACCTGATGTGGGAAGAGAGCTACGGCGCGGTGACCATCGATGACATCTGCACGCGGGCCGATGTGAAAAAGGGCAGTTTTTATTATTTCTTCAGTTCAAAAGCCGAACTTGCCGTCGCCGCCTTGGAACGGATGTGGGAGCAGGACTGGAAACCGCGTCTGGACGCCTATTTTTCTTCTTCAATCGAACCGATCGCCCGGCTGACAGCGTATCTCGAGGGCATTTATCAATCCCAAGCGGAGATGAAGGCGAAGTCGGGCAAGGTGCTCGGCTGCCCGGTATGCTCCGTGGGCTCCGAGGTGAGCACCCAGGAGATCGACGTGAGCGCGAAGACCCGGGAGATTTTCGCGCGGAAGCGCCGCTATTATGAATCCACGATCCGCGATGCGATCGCCTCCGGCGCAATCGAGCCTTGCGACGCTGCGCAGAAGACCTTGGCCCTTGTCGGCCTGATCGAAGGCATCGTGAGCCAGGCCCGGATGATGAATGACCCCGAGGTCATCCGCGAACTTCCGGCAATGGCTCTCGGCCTTCTCGGCGTGAAAACTATCGCCGCCGGGGCAAATTCCGCCCGCCCAGCCGTCGCTTCTCCGACCACCTGATTTTTCCCGCTCTTCGCTCCTAACTTTCCGCCGCACCTTCGCGCGCACCCCTCTTGGTCGCGCGTTTTTTTGAAGCCAATCACTAACTAAACGGTCAACTACCACTCTCAAATCCGATGTCCCGCTCCAAATCCCAGCAACGCTCAGCCACTCGGCTTTCCCGGCTAGCCCGGCGGATCGCTTCGGCGGCCAACACGTCATTCGGCCGTTCGAAGCGCGACGGAGAATCCCGCCCGGCCAGCCCCGGCGAATTTCCGAACCGGAGCGGCGGTTTTTCCTTTTACTGGGACTCGCCGCTGCTCGATCGCCTGAACTTCCAGCTCACGCGTTTTCACGAATAAGTCCTCCCGATTTTTCCATCATTTTTTTCACCACACCATCCGTCATGAACCACCTCGCTTCCTCCGATTCCACCGCACCGGCGCCGAATTCTCCGCGCCGCCGCTTTCGCAAGACCTACGTCGCCTCGTCGCTGCTCGTCGCACTTATCGCGATCGTGGCCCTGGTCACACATTCTTCCCGCGCGCACGCGGCCACCTCGGCGCCCGCGCCGTCCGCGCCGAGAGTCACCGTCTCTTCGGTGGAACAGAGAGTCATCACGGAATACGAGGAGCTGATCGGCCGCGTCGATGCCGCCGAGACGGTTGAGCTTCGCGCCCGCGTCTCCGGACACCTCGATGCCGTGAACTTCCAGTCCGGACAGATCGTGAAGAAGGGCGACCTGCTGTTCACGATCGACCCGCGCTGGTACCGCGCCCAGTTCGATCTCGCGAAGGCCCACGCCGATCTCGCCGACCGCGAGGCGAGCCGCTCCGACCAGCTGCTCGCCGCCGCCGCGATTTCCAGCGAGGAAGCCGACGCCCGCCGCTCGCGCGCGGCCGAGGCCCATGCGCTGCTCGACACCGCGCGGCTCGACCTCGAACACACGGAGGTCCGCGCGCCGATCGACGGACGCGTGAGCCGGGCGCTCGTCACCCCGGGGAATCTCGTCTCCGGTTCGCTGAGCGGCGCCACGCTCCTGACCACCATCGTCTCGGTGGGCCAGGCCTACGTCTATGCGGATGTCGACGAAGCCACGTTCCTGAAATTCAACCGCCTGCTCCGCGAACACGGCCTTGCGACCGAGGCCGGGCGCGTGCCGGTCGCGATGCAGCTGGCCGACGAGACCGATTATCCGCGCCGCGGCTACGTGGAATCCACGGACAACCGCCTCAATGCCGAAACCGGTTCGCTCGTCCTCCGCCTCGTGTTCGAGAACCCTGACAACGTCCTCGTCCCGGGACTCTTCGCGCGCGTCCGCCTTCCGGTCGGCGCACCGCGCTCGACCCTGCTCGTGAATGAACGGGCCGTCGGAACCGACCAGAGCCAGAAATTCGTGCTCGCGGTCGGAGCCGACAACAAGGCCCTTTACCGCACCGTGAAGCTCGGCGGCTCCGTCGAGGGGATGCGCGTCGTGCGCTCGGGTCTGAACCCGGGCGATAAAATCATCGTCAACGGTCTCCAGCGCGTGCGTCCCGGGATGACCGTCGATCCCGAGTTCGCCGCGGTTGCCGCCCTCCCGGGGCAACCGGCTTCCGCCGCCGTCGCCGCCAAGTAACGCGCCCCGCCCAGCCCAACCCGCGCGATCCCTCCCGCCTAAAACCCCGGGCCGCCAACGCCCTCCAGCTACTGCTTTGCCCGTCTTTCTCCTCCCGCCATGAACATCTCCGATTTCTTCATCAAGCGCCCCATCTTCGCGGGCGTGCTTTCGATCATCATCTTCCTGGTGGGCGCCATCTCGCTTTTCCAGCTGCCGATCAGCGAATACCCCGAGGTCGTCCCGCCGACGGTCGTGGTCCACGCCGTCTACCCGGGAGCGAACCCCAAGACCATTTCGGACACGGTCGCGGCGCCGCTCGAGCAGGCGATCAATGGCGTCGAGAACTCGCTCTACATGTTCTCGCAGGCGACGAGCGACGGCGTGATGACGCTGACGATCACCTTCAAGCTCGGCACCGTCCTCGATAATGCCCAGGTCCAGGTCCAGAACCGCGTCGCCCAGGCGCTCCCGAAACTTCCCGAGGAGGTCCGCCGCATCGGCGTCACGACGATCAAGGCTTCGCCGGACCTGCTGATGGTGGTGCACCTGTTCTCGCCCGACAACCGCTACGACGACATCTACGTCCGCACCTACGCCACGCTCCAGGTCCAGGACGTGCTGGCGCGGCTGCCCGGCGTCGGCCAGGTCCGGGTCTTCGGCTCCGGCGACTATGCGATGCGCGTCTGGCTCGACCCGAACAAGGTCGCGGCCAAGGGGCTGACGGCCTCCGACGTCGTCGCGGCGATCCGCGAGCAGAATGTCCAGGTCGCCGCTGGCGCCGTCGGGCAGCAGCCGGCGTCGCGTCCCGTCGACATCGAGCTTCTGATCAACACGAAGGGCCGCCTGACGAGCGAGGAGGAGTTCGGCGCGATCGTCGTCAAGACCGGCGCCGGCGGCGAACGCGTGCAGCTGCGCGACGTGGCGCGGCTCGAACTCGGCGCTTCCGGATACTCGTTGCGCTCGCTCCTCAACAACAAGCCCGCCGTCGCGCTGCCGATCTCGCAGCTTCCGGGATCGAACGCGATCGCGACCTCCGACGCGGTGCGCGGCGCGATGAAGGAGCTGGAGAAGAATTTTCCCGAGGGGCTCAAGTACGACATCGTCTACGACCCGACGATCTTCGTCCGCAGCTCGATCGAGGCCGTCGTGCACACGCTCGCCGAGGCGATCATCCTCGTCGTGCTCGTCGTCATCCTTTTCCTCCAGACCTGGCGCGCGTCGATCATCCCGCTCGCGGCGGTGCCGGTCTCGCTCGTCGGCACCTTTGCCGTGATGAGTGCGCTGGGCTTTTCGATCAACGCGCTTTCGCTCTTCGGGCTTGTCCTCGCGATCGGCATCGTCGTCGACGACGCGATCGTCGTCGTCGAAAACGTCGAGCGCAACATCGCCCTGGGCAAGACGCCGGTCGAAGCCACGAAGCAGGCGATGCGCGAGGTCACCGGCCCGATCGTCGCCACCGCGCTGGTGCTTTCCGCGGTGTTCATCCCGACGGCGTTCATCACCGGCCTGACCGGGCAGTTCTACAAGCAGTTCGCCATCACGATCGCGATCTCGACGGTCATCTCGGCCTTCAACTCGCTCACGCTCTCCCCGGCGCTCAGCGCCTTGCTGCTCCGCGGGCATCACGGGCCGAAGGATGTGCTCACGCGTTTCATGGACCGCGCGTTCGGCTGGCTCTTCCGTCCGTTCAACCGCTTTTTCGAATGGGCCTCGCACCAGTATTCCCGCGGCGTCGCGCGCATCCTCCGCCTCTCGGTCATCGCGCTGGTCATCTACGTGGGCCTGCTCGGCAGCACCGCGCTGCTCTTCAAGAAAATCCCCACCGGCTTCGTCCCGATCCAGGACAAGCAGTACCTCATCGCGTTCGCCCAGCTGCCGTCGGCGGCGTCGCTCGACCGCACCGACTCCGTGATCCGGCGGATGAGCGAGATCGCGCTGAAGCACCCGGGCGTCGCCAACGCCATCGCGTTTCCCG